>JAFSBX010000023.1 GCA_017437065.1 Lachnospiraceae bacterium | reverse complement strand
GTTATTCTGATTGTTTCGTTAATTGGGACATATCTTGTCAAACCGCCTTTGCCTTTTACGAACAATTTACCACTGTCTAATGCATTCTGCGCATCGTTGGTATCAATTCTAAAGCATTCCTCAAGCCTCAGACCTGCGTATCTTGCCAATGCTAAAATAGCAAGATAGTCTTTATGATCTGTTTTCATTGCCGCCGCAAGCATGAGATTATACTCACGAGGCGCCCATGTCCTGTCAACTCCGCCAAAAGTTCTTCTTTCAAGCTCCAAATCTTCATTCGTGGGAAGATTTTCTCTTGTATACGGCATATTGTCATGGAAAAATCTGATAGCGGCAAGCTCCGTCTTAATGGTTGATGCAGATAAGCCTTTTCCCTGCATATATTCCACATAGGCGAATATATGCTTTGGTGCAATGTTTGTGAGCTTCTGGAGATTGTATTCATTGGCAAGAAAGACCATAAATCTCTTGAACGCCTTTCCATAACGTTCTCTTGTCTTGAAGCTTCCAACCTTTAAATGACGGAATAATTTCTTGTACTGTACTTCCAAATTCTTATATATATTTTTATACATTTTAAATTCCTTTCCTCAGCATAGGGCATACCTATCCCGTTGAAATTCCTCCACGTTACCTCTGTGTTTCCCAATATGACTGTGCGAGAAACCCAGTATTTGCAGTATTTCGAGACGTTTTCTTTGTTCCTGTCTCCATTTTATCTAAAGCATATTGCTCGGTTAGTAATATTCCCGCAAAAGGTAGTTGGAGAAATTCTCCTGCGGTAAGCATCATCCCTGCTAAACTCAGGTGCATATATTTATGCCGATGCTGAAATATGCCATAGCGGTGACATATGTATTTAATATTTTCACAGCCGCTACTGTGTCAAGGTTCTGTCCAACCTCTACGGATTTTTTAAGTCTATGCATACAAATCCGATGGTAAACTTTGCATTTAAGCTCTCCAACCAACTAAAACTTCTTTGTGTCCGTACATCCATTTACAAGACAGTGTAAAAAGTGCCGTATAGGACTTCCTGAAACTCTGTACTCCTAATCTATCAATTTATCTTTAAAAACAAAAAGAATGCAGACCTGTCCCGTGGGACAATTTCTACATTCTTAGTAATCTCCTATGAAATTTTAATCTCCGTAAAACTCAGGATACTGCTTGTGCAGTACCCCGTGAAGTTGGTCTAAAAAAACGACAGAGTTATCTCTTTGCCTGTTTTCCCTTACCCTTTTAACTGCTTACCCGATTAACTGCTTACCATGTTTACAATCACATTTTAACACACTCATTTTGCCATGACAATATGTGGTGACGGTTTTCATGAGGGTGATTTAAAGATTTTTTAGATATTAATAATACCAAACTACGACGAACGCCTCGCAAGCGTATATAAGCGTTACTCACCGCAGGATACATTACGCAACGCTGTGGCGAAGAATGTAGTTGATGTAGAGATTTAGAAGAAACGCGGAACCACAGATTATGAGGCTTGAGCTTTTATAATCTGTGGTTTTTCATATTCCGACAACTCACACATCGGCATAGTAGCCGGACGTAAAGACAGCAGAAGGCTTCTCGTCATCCACTGTGCTACAGATGCAAACAATGTGGCAATAAGAGACGAAAAAGGCTCTGCATGGTCGATGAAGGTGGTGGATTAAAGTGATTGCTTTGGGAAATGAGCTTAATCAAATGCTGGCATCATCTTTTTTGTTTAGAGAATAAATCTTGCAATTACTGAACCTATCCTTCTCGCATTTATTTGCTACTTTTTAATGATTTTATCCAGAAATATTACAAAGCATTGTTCTTGTCCTTTTAACTGATTTTCATTATGCAATCATCCCACTTTTCTTGACTTTGCACTTTTTTAATGTTATACTTAACTCACATCACAATTCAAATCAGGAGGTGGTGGTTTTTGGAAAAGATTTTACCGGAAATAATCGAGCCCAAATATATGTATTTTGACTCAC
>JAFSBX010000022.1 GCA_017437065.1 Lachnospiraceae bacterium | reverse complement strand
CTCCAAGGCATTTGCCAGACGGAGAGCAAAGTCAAATCTGATGTTGGTATCCTTTTGAATAATAGTATAAAGTGTAGTGGCACTGATGCCGGTTTCTTTAGCAATCTTACGCACATTGGTACCTTTGTTATCAATGTGTTCTTTTAATTTCTTTCCATCGCCCATGAGAACCTCCTATATTCATATATAGAAAAAATGCGAAAAACATAAAAGAGGAAATTACATAAAATAATATTTACGAAAACCGTAAAACAATTTTACGAAATGTTGACAAAGAAAAAATGTGGCGCTAATATAAGTTTACGAAATTCGTACACAAATAAAATACAAGAGATGTAACGAAATTAGAAATGAAGAAGGCAGCGTGGAAAAGGAGCTTGTGGGAGCAAAGGGCATCTTTAAGGCAAAACAGCGTAAGGAGTTGCAGGAGCAGGCAGAACAGTTAAAGACACAGATAGTCAATATGAAACAGTACCTATCAAGTATGGTGCAGGATTATGGATATAAGAATGTGAAGGAGTTTCTGGCTGAATACAGCGCGTCCAAAGCAGAGTATAGCGATTATCAGTTGGCAGTTGCAAAGTGGGAACAGCAGACCGGAAATAAGGTAGAGCCGGACAGTTTAAAAGCAAAGTTGCAAAGGAAGACGCAGGAAGTAAAGGAACGAGAAAATAACAGACAGAGCCATCATTACAGGAGCGATAGAGGTGGCAGATAGGAGCAGTTTATGAAGAAACACATCATTGGAGAAAATGGAATTAGTTACACACTTGGAGAGGATGGATTGTATTATCCGGATTTGCAGATAGCGGAAGGGACACACTATGAGATTGGCAAGTATGGACGGATGCGGTGGGAGTATTTGAAGAACCACCGCAGAGGGGAATATATCAAGTTACTCATGGATGGACGATTAAATGAGTATTTGCATGAGATTGATACGCAGTGCTATGAAAAAGTGGAGCTGCTTGTAGAACAGATGAAAGCTGGAGCAGGGATTATGGAAGAATTAAAAGCTACCGACCAGATGAAGTGGGTAGGGCTGATGAATAATGTGAGAAGTTCGGCAGAGGAAATCGTATTAAAAGAGTTGATATATGTGTAGTGTGGGTGCGGGGCGTAATGCTCCGCATTCTTAAATTCATGGTGCAAAATAACTTCTGTTATGATATACTCATTTTGGACTAAGAGAAAACTTTAAATTTATAGAGGTGAATATGTATTATAAAGAAAACAATTCCCGGTTTAAGAAATTTGCTGGAAACAGCTGAAAAAAGTGGAGAATTGAGCATTTATACTATCAATAAGATAAAGAGAGACTTTGACATTGATGATATAAGTGGAACAGAAGATATTGTGGAAATTTCTATAGAAGGAGCACAACATGGCAGATTGGATAATTGTAGTTGATGATGATGAAAATAATTTAATGATGGCAGGACATATTTTAAGTACAGCGCATATGAAAGTAACTGCGATGAAATCAGGTCGAGATCTATTAGCTTTTTTAAAAGAAAGAGAAGTACCGGATTTGATATTGTTAGATATAAAAATGCCCGGTATGGATGGATTTGAAACATTGACGGAACTTAGAAAATTAGAAAAGGCAAAGGAAGTTCCGGTTATATTTCTCACAGCTGATGATAAAAGTGAAACAGAGGCAATCGGTCTATCTCTTGGAGCAGTTGATTTTATTAAAAAGCCTTTTGTACCTGAAGTACTGAAATTGCGCGTAAGGCATATGATAGACTTAGACCAATTACAGAGAAACCTTGCACAAGAGGTTGAAAAGAAAACAAAAGAAAATCAAATACTATTTTTACATATTGTATCTTCTCTTGCAGCAGCTATTGATGCAAAGGATAAATATACGAACGGACATTCAAGCCGTGTGGCTGAATATTCAAGGGAAATGGCCAGGCGATTCGGATATAGTGAAGAAAAGATGAGAGAAATATATATGATGGGATTACTTCATGATGTTGGAAAAATCGGAGTTCCAGATGCAGTAATAAACAAGCCGGGTAAACTAACAGATGAAGAATTCGCGCTTATTGAAAAACATCCGTCGTTGGGGGCACGGATACTTGGAAATATAGAGGAAAACCCCCGATTGGCAAACGGAGCCAGATGGCATCATGAACGGTATGATGGGAAAGGGTATCCGGATGGATTAAAAGCAACAGATATACCGGAAGAAGCAAGAATTATTGCGGTTGCAGATTCTTATGATGCGATGACAAGTTGCAGAAGTTACAGAAAAGTGATGCCGCAAGAAGTTGTCCGTGGGGAGATAGAGAAAGGTATCGGAACACAGTTTGACCCGACCTTCGCAAAAATTATGCTTACTATGATGGATGAGGATACGGAATATAGTCTGCGTGAAAAGTAAAAGTAGAGATGTATTTTTGTGTATAGGAGAATCTTATGGATAGAGAAAGTAAGAAAAATGAATTGTTCCAAACTGCACATATAGTGATATTGATAAGCTATACCTTGTTTTCTGTTATTTTAATAGGAGAATCGCTCCTGTTAGGATGGGAAAGATGGATGATAGCTATTATATTAGCAAGTGTGATATTATCGTGGGTTATTCACATAGGTCAAACAATAGATACAAAAGCAAGGCTGTGGATATACTCATTACTTATGATGTCAACCTATTTCTTCTATGGTATTCATATGACGTCTACTTTTGATATCTGTGCGGTGATGCTATGTGTTATTATCATATATACCATGACTGGAGAAAAGGCACTTGTCTATCTTTGTCAAGGCACTTTTTTTGTTACATTTGCTTTTGATATTATGGAAATGTTTCAGGCAAAGGAAGTGTTTAATGCGTTGGTAATCACCCGCTCGCTTCTGCATGTAACGCTTATACTTGTTACAGGATGGGTGTCCCGAGTTATCATAGATAAATGGAAAATAGTTACTGAGAATTCACAGGAAGAGTTGCAGGACCTTCAGAATCAGATTGAGAGATTAAACGATTTTCTTGCTAATATATCTCATGAAATCCGAACACCTGTTAATGCGATAGTTGGTCTTACTAATGTATGTATGAAAGAAAACAATAGTGTTAAGACCAGAAATAATCTTAGATTTGTAGTCGAAGCAGGTCAAAAACTGGCGAGAATTATTGGAGACATTCTGGATTATTCTGAGATAGAAATGGATAAGCTGGTAGTTAATACGGAAGATTATATGCTTTCTTCGCTCTTAAATGATATAGTAGCAGATGTCTCCTGTTATATGAGAAAGAATATTGAATTGGTAATTGATGTAGAACCGGATATCCCGTCTGTTATGAACACAGATGTGGGAAAATTGAAAAAAGTTTTGGAGCATCTGATTATTAATGCGCTTAAATTCACCCCAAAAGGTGGTATATATGTGCATATCAATGCCGAAAAGAGGGACTATGGTATTAATCTGTGTATCGAAGTAACAGATACAGGTATAGGAATGAGTGTTTCGGAATTAGAAGAGATATGTAAGCATTTTTATCAGGCTGATTCAGGAAGAACCAGGAATACCGGTGGTCTGGGCTTAGGTTTATCTATTGTAAACGGTTTTATCAGAAGCTTAAATGGTTTTCTCATTATAGACAGTGAACCGGAAAAGGGAACAACCGTCAGGGTTAGTATTCCCCAAAAGGTAGTTGATTACCAAAATTGTATGAGCCTAAGAGCCATTGAAGACAGAAATGTAGGTGCATATTTAAATTTTGAACGATATCATGAAACACATGTAAGAGATTATTATAACTCAATGATAAAGAATTTGTCGTTAGGCCTAAATCTTAAAGTTCAGAGAGCTGATAATATAGAGTCTTTTAAAAAACTTTTAAAAACCATGCATTTTTCCCATATATTTGTCGGATATGATGAATATGCAGAAGATATAGAATTCATGGAGATGTTGGCAGAGAATACACTTGTGATAGTTGTAGCTGACGATTTATTCATTCCTCCTGAAAATTCCAATATACGAATTATGCGAAAACCTTTTTATTGTTTCCCTGTAATATCTATACTTAATTCATTAAGAGATATAGAAGAGGAAAAAGAAAGGTTTTATGTTAATAATGTCAGGGCGTTGGTGGTAGATGATGAACCTATGAACCAAATGGTAGCAGATGAGATATTTAGCGGATATGGTATGGAGGTTGATTTTGTGTTATCCGGGCAGGAAGCAATTGAAGCGGTATTCCAAAGGAAATATGATGTCATATTTATGGATCATATGATGCCGGGTATGGATGGTGTGGAAGCTATGAAACAGATAAGGGCAAGACTCGGAAGAGAAAAGAAAAATATACCGATTATAGCACTTACGGCTAATGCAGCAAGTACGGCAAGGGAAATGTTTATAAAAGAAGGTTTTGATGGATTTATTGCGAAACCAATTGAGATAAATGAGTTAGAACATGTATTAAAACGAGTACTTCCCAAATCTGCAATTATAATGGAAAAAGAGCATGTTGCTCAAAAGGATATATTAAAAGAGAAACCGGATTATAGTGATATCCAATTAGAAAAACTTGGAATCGACATACATATGGGGCTTGAATATTGCCAGAATGATATGAAGCTTTACAAGAAAATATTGCTTCAGTATGCGGAAGAGGCTATGGATAAACAAGAAGAAGCAAATAGGTATCTTGGTGATAAGGATTTTAAGAATTATGAGATTCTTGTGCATTCTATCAAGAGCAACTCAAAAATGATAGGCGCTTTACATCTGTATGAGATGACAAAAAAGCTTGAAGAGGCAGCAGAGGCTTGCAGAGAAGATGAAATACTTATTGCTCATGATGAAGCAATAAAAGCATATTTGGATTTATCCAAAAAAATTTGTGGCTTGTTTATAGCAGATGATGACAAAATAAGTAGAGATAATGAATGTGACAATCATGCGGAAACCTCAGAATTCGAGATTTTTATGGAATTTGATGCGGATATGGGAGGTGGCGAATAATGATTTGGAATAGGAAAAGAACATCAGAGGAAATTCTTGTGAGAGCATATATGTCATCGGCTAAAGCTTCTGCCATTGCACTTATTTCGCTGGCATTTCTTGAATGTTTTATGATAGGGCTGACATTCATGATTCCGTCCAAGTTTCAGCAATATCTGTTGTATTATCGGGGGTTGTATATATTTCTTTTAGTGGTATCTATTACCTGTTTCTTGCTATTGCGGTATGTTGAACAGGATTTTCAAAGACGATACAAACTGCTAAATGGTGGTTATCCGGTAGCTTGTGCACTTATCTTTTTTTGGAATATTGCCATTACATATTTAGATGCGCTTAGACATGGAACTGTTGATACAATAGCCTTCATGACGTATTCGCTTGCTGTTCCGTTGTGTTTTTATATTTCGGTACAAGCCTATTGTGTTATTGCTTGCGTGGCAGACGTTGTTATGATTTATTTATGCATGAACATGCCGGGGGCCACAGCGTCCTTATCTAACCTGGTTATTTTCTTTGGATTTCAACTTTTATTGTGTGTTGAGTTTTTTCATGTGAGAAAAAGTTTGATAAATCAGATAATTGTTTCTGAAAATAAATCAAAAGAGGTTGCAGAATTGTCACAGGCACAGAGAAGGTTTTTTTCTAACATGAGCCATGAGATAAGAACACCTATCAATACAATTATTGGTTTGAATGAAATGATACTTCGTGAGGATGCATCAGAAGAGATACATGAAGATGCAGAGAACGTTCAGGCGGCAAGTCGGATGTTACTTCATTTGATTAATGACATTCTCGATATGTCTAAGCTCGAATCAGGACAGATGGTATTAAATAAAGCACCTTATCATATAGGTGATATGCTCTCTGATATTGTGGGAATGCTGTGTAACAGTGCAAAAGAGAAAAATCTTGAGTTTCATGTAGATGTTTCTCCGGAGCTGCCTGTTGAACTTTTTGGAGATGAGGTGCGAATAAAGCAGATTTTGATAAATGTGCTTAATAATGCCATTAAATATACTGATAAGGGGGCTGTACAACTGGCAGTCAGTTGCGAGAGGGATGAAACAGATACTGCATTTATTTTCTTTACAGTAAAGGATACGGGAATTGGTATCAAAAAAGAGAGTATCCCATATCTGTTTACAGCATTCAAGCGATTGGATGAAAAGAAAAATCAATATATTGAAGGAACCGGACTGGGACTTTCCATTGTCAAGGAAATGGTAGAATTGATGAATGGTGAAGTTACTGTGAATAGTATTTATACGAAAGGTTCTACATTTGTGGTTAAAATTCCCCAGAAGATCATTAATGGCGAGTGTATGGGTGAACTTAATATGAAAAGGAAGCGCAAGGAATGTGGGAACTATTTGGATGAATGTTCGTTCGAAGCTCCGGAAGCAAAAGTATTGGTAGTGGATGATACAACATCAAACCTAATGGTAGTTAAGAAACTCCTTAAGGAAACAAAGGTACAGCTTGATACTGTATTATCAGGAGAAGAAGCTCTGAAGAAAACCTTTGAAGAGAGCTATCATGTTATTTTAATGGATCACAAGATGCCGTACATGGATGGAATTGAATGTTTACATGCGATACGTTCACAAGTCGGAGGTCGTTGTCAGGATGCAAAGATTATTGCATTGACAGCTAATGTGGGAAGTTCGATTGAAGCCTTGTACCGGAAAGAAGGTTTTGACGGCTATCTGATGAAGCCTGTGACAGGAGAGCAGCTGAAAAGTACATTATACAGAAACCTTCCGGGAAATCTTATCATTGCAAAGGAAATTAGTGAAAATATTATTGCAGAAGATGTAGCATGGGCGAATATTCATAAGAAAAAGCGGACAGTTGCAATTACAACGGAAAGTGTGGCAGATCTTCCCAATGAGCTTCTAAAAGAATACAATATTGCAGTGATTCCGCACAAGGTACTTACAGAGCATGGATTATTTAAAGACGGACTTGAAATTGATACCAGAGGACTTATGTATTTAATGGAAGATAAAAAGACATTTATCGAAACGAAAATTCCGTCTGTTGAGGAGCATGAAAGTTTCTTTTCGGATTCACTCAATGAGGCAAATAGTGTTATTCATTTGGCAGTTTCAGAGAAAGTACATAAGAGCGGATATGGCCTGGCAAAAAAGGCAGCTGAAAGCTTTGAAAATGTTACAGTTATAGATAGTGCTCATTTGTCCAGCGGACAGGGGTTTATGGCAATGAAAGCGGCGCAGCTAGCACAGTCAGGTGCATTACCGAATGAAATTAAAACAAAATTGGAGAAGGAAAAAATACATGTCCATACAAGCTTTATAGTAGATTCCCTTGACTATTTGGCAAACAAAAAGCAAGTACCAAAATATATTGCACGGTTTGTAGATGCCATGATGGTTCATCCGGTACTTTCAGTGAAGAATGGGAAAATAGTGGTTTCAAGGTTATACTTTGGCTGCAGAAAACATGCATGGGAAAAATATGTATCTTCAGTATTAAAAAAACAGGGAGAAATAGACAATCAGATATTGTTTATTACCTATGTTGGCATGACGGCAAAGGAGCTTGAAATGATAAGAGGCATGGCGGAAAAAACAATGCGATTTGAGAAAATTTATTTTCAAAAAGCTTCTCCATCTGTTGCGGCAAACTGTGGTCCCGGTACATTCGGATTGATATTTTGTGAGAAGTACTAGAGTTTTTAGCAGGATTCTATGTAAAAAACATGTAATCGGAAAAGTAATGTATATAAGTTAATAACAATGAAAGAAGCCGCAAATGAAAGCCGTCACTGCTTGCGAAAAGAAGAAAGTCATGGTACAATGTATACATTATTCAGAAGGATAATTTCAGGGCTGAAGCTCTTTGGTAAAGTTATAGATATAGATTATGATTATGCAACGCTGGGAAGGTGTTGTTTTCTCTGAAGGGAAAACAATGCCTTTTATTATGAGCAAAAGAAAGGATTTTATTATGAAAAAACAAAGCACTATAAAAATAATGATATACGCGGCTATGTTTTTAGCACTTGCCTATGTGATACCGTTTTTAACAGGACAAATACCACAGATTGGTTCCATGCTCTGTCCCATGCACATTCCGGTTTTACTTTGCGGATTTATTTGCGGATGGCCCTGGGGACTGTTAGTAGGTTTATTTGCACCGATACTTCGCTCTGTGACATTAGGAATGCCACCGTTATTTCCAACGGCAGTATGTATGGCATTTGAACTTGCCGCTTATGGCGCAGTGGCAGGAATTCTATATAAGACATTACCTAAGAAAAAATGCTTTATTTACTGCGCACTTTTGGGAGCAATGGTTATCGGCATATCAGAGGTGCATATTGCCTGCCAGAACACAGAGGTAAGGGCTTATATCAAAATTTGCTGAACTATACTATATCTAAGTTGAAAAGTGAAGGGTATACTAGGCTTGGAGTGAACTTTGAAAGCTTTAATCCGACGGCCCGGGGATTCTGGCTAAAATATTTTGCACCATATACCAGCAGTGTAGTAAGAAGGATTGACGAGCGGATTATACAGCGGATATTATAGATAATAGGTATGACGGTTGGTGCCAAAACGGTGCCAAGAAATCATGCAAATAAAAATAGGACAGCTAAAACCAACGAAAATATGCAGATTTCAGCCATAAAAAGTATAGAAAATACATCGAAAAACGCTATTCATATAGCGTGAAGGTGGTAGAACAGTAGGTTCAGGTAGAGTTGCAACTATCATCGAGTAATCTAAGATTTATCGTTGATAGAACCATAAATTTAGATTTTCCAAGAGCTTTCCGAGTAATCGGGAAGCTCTTTTGTATTTTTTCAATTTTTTTGCTATAATTTTTCAAACATGACATACAGATGACGTGTTAATAGTGGTAAATTATGATAAAGGAAAGAGAACAAGTGAAATGAAGATTGAAAGGCTGATAGGGATTTTATCTATATTGTTACAAAAGGATATGGTTACAGCACCTTTTCTTGCGGAGCATTTTGAAGTGTCCAGAAGAACAATAAACAGGGATATTGAAGATTTGTGTAAAGCAGGGATTCCGATTGCAACCAGGCAGGGGACAGGCGGCGGGATTTATATTATGGATAACTATAAAATCAGCAAGACTTTAGTTACAAATGCTGAGATGCAGGATATTCTTGCAGGAATCCGTAGTCTTGACAGTGTGAATGGAACGAATCAATATAAGCAGTTGATGGAAAAACTTGAGGCTGGTTCTTCGGATTTTCTTGTGGGAGAACAATCTGTATTGATTGATCTTTCTTCTTGGT
>JAFSBX010000021.1 GCA_017437065.1 Lachnospiraceae bacterium | reverse complement strand
TCCCGGATGCATTGTAAAGGGAGTGGTGTCATTAGACATTTCGTCAATCATAACCCATAGTCCTGTTTTTACTTCTTCTGAAAAATTCATAAGCGAAACCTCCTAAAATGTATATATTTCAAGGGCTTCGCTGCATTTTTTGATGATTTTGTCAAGCCTTTTTCGGATTTTTCTTAAATTTTTATATAAAAAAGAACAGGTATGCATTTCTACACATCTGTTCTAAATGGATCTTTTTCTTATCTAAATGACATTGCAGAAAATATACCTTACCATTATTGAGCGTTACCTGAAAGCAACCTTCCCTGCAATAATTCAGAGAAATAAACCCCTTCATAGGAGCTACCTGTTGGTAACAGCTTTTCATTTTGAGAGAGTTGTAAGAAAATGTTATCCCCGAAAATGTATCCAGACAACGCATACAACCTTCCCCTGTCTCATTCTTTATAATCATTACCGAGGAATTGTCTCTATTTATCTGTTCTTCAAAGAAATATCCCTGAAATGCAGGATCATTCATCAGTGTCATTTTGTCACCCTTCCGAAAATGCTGTGTTTACTTCGTTAGTTAGCATCTCCTAACTACAAGTATAGTGCTTATTTGCCCTTTTTTCAATAAGTTCCTAATGTAAATATTTTTCCCGGGTTATTTTTTCTAAGCTTAGTGTTTTTACATTAATTAGATGCCTGGCACATAGTAAAGGTCACAACATTTTTAAATTTTCTGTATTTTTCTCACAATTTAATCATTTCTTCCACATACTTCCGCTCCATATCATGCCGCAATTTCCTGTTTTCCACCGTATCAAAAATGATTGAGAAATCATAATCCTCCGGATAAAGGGCGTCTGCTGCCACAAGCAATTTTACTCTTTTGTGATTAATCCAAATTTTTTTCTCCGGAAGCTGCACCTGCAAAACGCCCTTATCATTTGCCTTCTGACAAACAATTCCGATTTTCTTATCCGGGTAAATCATCACACTGTCTCCCCTTGAAAACCGTTCCGCACTGTTTCCTTTTTTCACTGGCTGCTTCTTTTTTTGAATGCGCGGCACTGCTTTTTCTCCTGTTTTCAGTTCTGCTTCTCCTACAACACATGTTCCCGATAAGTCTAAATCTTTTGGCAGTTCTTCTCCGTACGCCTGACTTGCCGCACATCGTAACATTTCCAAAGGCATTCCCAGTCTCTGTGCAATATAAAGCGCACAACTTTCTCCCGCCTCACCGATTACCAGCTGATATAACGGCTTTAAGCTTTCTTTATCAAATGTCATTCTGGCATTCACAATCCCCGCTTCTTTTTCCGCATAACACTTTACTTCGGGATAATGTGTCGTTACAAGAAACAATGCCCCACTCTTTTTTAACTCTTCTAAAATAGCAATTGCAATTCCCATTCCCTCTGTCGGATCCGTTCCCGAACCAAGCTCGTCCATAATCACCAGACTGTCCTGATTCACTTTTTTCAAAATATCCAACACATTTGTAATGTGAGCTGAAAAAGTGGACAGATTTTCGGATAAATTCTGTCCGTCACCGATATCACACAAAAAATTACTGTTCATACAGATATCGGCCTCTTCACAGGCAACATGCAATCCGCACTGTGCCATCAGACAGTTTAGGGCGACCGTCTTTATTGCTACTGTTTTTCCTCCTGTATTCGGTCCGGTAATGATAATCCCCGAAACTCCGTTTCCGATTTCAAACTGCAATGGTACACAGATTTCTTTTTCCATTAACGGATGTCTTCCATTTTTTAATTTAATGTGCCTTTCCGTGTTAATCTTAGGCTCTGTTCCGGCATAATCCAGACTTAACTTACCCTTTGAAAATGCAAAATCCAGTTTTTCAATTGTCTTACTGTTCTGCTCTATACTCTCCGCCACATCTGCAAGCATGGCTGTGAGCGTGTATAAAATCCTACGTTCCTCATTTTCTTCCTCAATTTTTAAATATTGTAGTTCTTCGTAAAACTTTCCTACCTCTTTCGGCTCAATAAATAAGGTATTTCCCGTAGCTGATTTATCAATCACCGTACCGCCTATTTTGAACTTGTATTCCTTTTTTACCGGAATACAGATTCTGCCGTTTCTAATTGTACTAAAGCTGTCTGACATGCATTCTTTATTGTTTCGCATAACTACTGCTGCCTTTTCATGCATTTTCTGTTCCAGCCTGTCAATGTCACTTCGCAGACTCTTTAACAGTTTGGAAGCTCCGTCTTCTACTCTTCCGTTTCTAATCTGCAATGCAATTTCATCCCGTACATCCTCATGAGAATCCAGATTTTCTTCATAATAGGCTAAAGGTATATCATACCCTTTCCCTCTGTTCAAATAGTCCTTTAACCGCTTCACCGCAGTTAATGCTTTTTCTGCATTTTCCAACTGCTCCGCGGTAAGACAGCCGCCTTTTGTCGCTATAACAAGCAACTCCTTTACTCCTTCCAACGTTGTAAGCGGCGGATTTCCCAGTTTTTCTATCATCGCTTTTGCCTCTGTTGTTTCCCTCTGTTTTGCGGATAACTCACTTTCTGACAAGCAGATTTGTGTCCGGGCTATTTTTTCTTTTGCTTCCGGTGTATACGCCAGTTCCATCCATTTTTCCTTGATTCTGTTAAATTCCAGTGTGTTTTCTGTTTTTGTCATATTTATATTCGTCATTTTTCTAACCTTTCCTTAAATCACTTTTTACCCATTGTTTACATATACTTTTTCATAATGTCAAAAAATTGATTCCCGAATACAGCAAAAAAAACCGCGTGTATCTGCCATCAGGCACAATACTCCGTGGTTTTCCATTACCAAAAGACGCAAAAACAGCATGGAAATACTCCATGCTGTAAATTTACATTCATAATATAACAAAATATAATGAAAACAGAAATATATAAAGCATATTGTATGGCAGATATAAAAGGGCAGACTCCGAGCAGGAAAACTCAAAGATGACCTTTTCCAACTATTTAATTAGCTGTATTCTCCATTCTAACAATGCTTAACATATAGTCCTCTCTTTCATCATTTTTTCTAAAGTATAATTGAAAAGATTTTGTCTGTCAATGCAAAAAATAGTTCCCATTATGCATTTCTATTATGTTTCTAATGTAGATATTTTTCTATCACACTCTGTTCAACAACTTCCTTCCCAAGCAATGTAACAGCCTGCTTTGGACAATTATTTACACACCGATAACACATTGTACACTGATTGTTTTGCACAACAGTCCTTTTAACAATTTTTATATTATTCATCGGACATAATTTCTCGCACTTTCCACAGCCTATACACTTATTCTCGTCTATCCGCAACTTATCGGAAAAATTACTTGTTTTATGCCCAAACCAAAGTCTTTGTCAAAAGAAGCCCGCCAGACGATAGAGAAACCCAATCCCCTCTTTAGGCGTTTTCCCTGCTTTCATAAGTCGAACTGTTTTCTTTATCTTATTCTCCGCTCTTTTAACAAGCTCTACATTCTTTTCCAACGGACGCTTTAATACCTTTTCATCCCCTATACTGTCCGGCATTTTCAAATGCAATCCACCAAGAATTTCAGCCCCCTGTTTCCGTAAAAGGCGCCCTAAAACTCCTGCTCCATCGCCACTAAATAATCCCATTGTGGCAATCACAAAAACCTGCTTATTTTCCCATAATTCTTTATTATCCATTATAAATTCCCGCAGAATCTTTGGTACTGTGCTGTATTGCACCGGGTATGCAAAGACAATCAAATCGTTAGCTTTCACTGCGTTTATGACATTATCGTCTTCTGTCGAAAACACTTGCACTTCTTTGTCATATTCTTTATAAAACACTTCTACTGCATGTCATGAATTGCCAATTGCGCTAAAATAAATTCCTATCATTTTCAAATAAGCTTTTCTCAAAATAGTAGCCAAAAAGACTATCCCTTTACGGAGTAGCCTATTTTATCTAAGTTTTCAATTACTCGATAATTTTTGCAACGCTTTTATTAAGCATTTTTCACTGATTATATGTACTGTTTTTCCTTGATTTTTCGTTGTTTCGTTTCCATTGCTGAAAACTAAGCGCTTACTCATCTCCACGTGGGATGAGGCATTATCAGCGTCTCCTTATCGTTTCATTCTTGATTCTGTTCAAGCAATTGTTTTTTTACATCTTCTTCACATGAAATATAGCCTTTTCGAACACATTCTCTTCTATCCTCTCTAATTTTAACCAAGTACTTCTTACATTCTTCATAATCAAATTTTTCTACTGGTTCTTTTCGTTCCCCAAAATAACTACTAATTTTCCCTTCATGTCCTAACCATATTACATTTCGTTCATGAATTAATAAATACTTCTGAGATTCCTCACTTATCAATGAATACTGTATTGTTTGATATCGTTCATTCACTATATTTTTATTATTCATTTGGCTAATTGCTTTTGCCAATTTTCGATTACTTCTTCTCTCAGACGGATATTCTATGCACTTCATTATCCAAACTGAAAAAAACATTCCCACCAAACCACTTATAACAATCCAATAAATTAGAGAAAACATTTCTTGCATCCATTTTACATCTAACGTTTGCACTAATAACAAAAAACAGTTTGTAGCAAACGCAATTGCAAATGGAATACTATACACCAATACTTCTTTTATGTTTTTCTGCTCTTTACTTTTTTTAATATTCTTCAATTCTTCACTTATTCTTCCTTCACAATGAAAGCCTATACCTGCCCAAGTACCTCCTACATTTAACATCCATATTATAACTCTGTTAAGTATACTTTGTGCTTCGGGATTATCATTTACAATACCGGGCCCAGCCATTACTAAAAACCATATGCAATTTGCAACTATTACTATGGAATAATAAATTTTAACAACATTTATGCTATATCCATTACATAAATCTAAATTAAATCTCATTATCCATTTACCAAATAATATCGACAATAATGGTAAAGCTATTGCTACTAACACCCCACCATCAATTGCACGACTTAGAAATTTCAACCACCAATCAGCAGGGTTAAAATAAAGCAGGTTCCATTGATTGATTGAAAGTTCAAGTGCCATTACCATGGTTATAATAAAAAACATCCCAAATGCATACATAAAACTATCAAACGGAGATATTTTAAATTCGATTTTTGTCGGCTTATGAAATAAAACTGCTCCAATCGCCACACCCATGCAAGCACTTATTATACACATTATCAATAAAATTCCAAAATTCATCGTTTATCTCCTTCTCAAAGTATATTTCCAAGTCAAAAACTATACAAAAACTATACACTTGGATTTATCATCTTGCAATTGACGCTGTAGATTTTATCGATCCACAGCGCCAAATTTTAATTATTCACTTTTAGCAACTACATATCCATAAATTACAAAGTCAAGTTCCTCATCTGTCATGGGCTTCCCATGTTCCATATAGAATCCCGGCAGTTTACGATGATATTCATCTAAAGCATCATTGCTCTCTACAGTATACTTGATTGCCTCATCGTATTGCCAATGTTCACCAGAGTATCTTTTGGATTTTACAATCTCTTTCTTAGGTATCGCCTTTCCTTCAGCATCTCGATAACCACCTTCATCAATCATTCTTTCCAAAATAATTCTTGTAAAATACTGACTCACTCCAAACAAATAGTTCTTTCTAACAATGTTTTTAGGGACAAGAAGCAGTTCTTTACTGTTGACAAAATAAACAGGTTTTTCGACTTTCTTCCATTCACCAACAAGCATGTCCCATGTGTAAAACGCTTTTGTGCCATTACTTAGAATGCCATATTTATGCATTTGCTCCATTGTAAATTCATTCAAGCATTCATGAAGAATGTTTGTAAGTAAATCCGACATGCCATCTTCTGCGAAGCCTGGTATCAACAACGGCAAATCTTCCGCTTTTCCAATTGTCTTAATTGAACTTATCAACTGTTCCAATGGTTGAAATATCTCCAACAAGCCATCAGCTGTATTACCTTTGCCGTTATCGCCATTACCATATCCCAATCTGGTCGCATTTTGCTCCCCGGCATGTGACAGCAAACATCTCATATCTTTTCTATTACACGTATTATATGCTTTGAACAAATTATCAAAATATAAGTTTATATGCTTCGTTGCTTTGATAGCCCATGCATCATTCCATCTTTCAATTAAACACGGATCTATAAAAAGCAAATTGTCATCATTAACTGCCACGTCTACGAATTCAAAGTTTTCGTGACCTTTCTGCTTTAATTGCCACACATCAGATATATATTCTTTTTTCATCTTGTCTTACTCCTCAATATTATTTTTCTTTATCCCGTCCGCCTTTGAACGAATATAGGTTGTTCTATCAGATTTGTTTACCACTTGATATTTTTCATAGTTTTTATTACCCTTGCTTATCTGTGTAACAGCCTGATCTAACGGGATGCGTCTACCAGTTTCTACATTTACAAATTCTGTATTCAATCCACTTGCGGATTCCTTAGATACCTTTAATTTCTCCTCCATTTTAGGTGCACTTAATAAACCTAGTGCGTTCACCAGTTTTTATGTAAAAAGGATAATGACCAAATCCTTGTAAAATATCATTTTTATTTTTTGGGGTTGTACAGCAGACTTCCAGATGATAAAATAGATTCGAATTCGTTTGACCCTCTGTTGGTCATTCAAGCCTTGGCTGAAGCTGCAACTTCAGCCTTTTTACTTTGTCCACTTATACTTTTATTTTTCACCTCTGTCCTCCCACAATTTTTCTCCCGGCATTTGTTGAAAACAATATTCAACAAACGCCAGCATATTTGTCTCTTTAATACCTTCTATTTTCTTGGCAAATGTTCTTACTTGATTGACCGTGTCAACACTTAATGGTCCAGCATTAATCGGAAAAACCTTTGTATAATATGAACCTTTTTGCGCATCAGGTATCCTTTTAACCATTATTCCAGCCTTTATCATTACATCCTCAAGGTTTGAAACATTATAGACTGGCACAATATACTCTTTTAATGGATGCCCTTCGAATAGTTCTCCAGAAATATATTTGGACTTTGTAATCTCATCACAATCATCTGTATCCATTATGATAAAGAGCTTAAAATTTTTGAGACTTTTTGTTTTTCTGTCATATTCCACAGAATACTCATTAGCAAATTCCTTAAGCGTTCTAAACTGCTTTTTTCTTAGATATTCTGATAATCCATTTATCTGAATACTTCCACGTCCTTTATCTTTCGCGATAATCTTTACAGGCAAATGCAAGTTTGTATAAATGTACTTTACTAATGCAAACTCAGATTTCCCATGAACAATGACTACACATTTTGTATAATTTAATACATTATGAGGCACTACTACTCGCCTCCTTCTACATCTGACAAATCATCCAACTCCTGCAATATCGTATCATAGTCCAATATATCCACAATTGGCACACCACCGAACACTCCTTTTAAATACATAATTCTTGGATTATTTGTCCCTTGAATTCTTGGATACTTATCTAAGCACTTGGCTTCTTTATTTCCTTGATAATCGACATTAATCAAATACACAGATTTAATATCAATAGTCTCCAACATGTACGTATTGTGCGTTGTAATAATAAGCTGGCCCGTGATATCTTCTATCATTGATTCCAGCACATTTTTTAAAAGCAAGTCATGTATTCCATTATCTATTTCATCATAGACAACCGTAACACCACAAAATGCACCAAGCAATGAACGAATAATGTCAATAATATGCTGCGTACCTGCTGACTCTCTAGAAAAAGGAATTGTCCTAATTTTTCCGCCAATCATTTTTCTAACATATAATTTATACAAAATCACATCATTCTCAATTTCTCTTTCATAGTATACATCTTTAATATCAGCATACGCTTGCGTAAAGAAATCGCGAATAATTCTTTCCGAACGTTCCAACAAGTCTTCTTTATCTTTTTTTATTTTTCCATCCTTCAAATCTCTCAACACATTTGTAGGTTTACCGGCATTTATTTCACTACCCGAAGAAGATGTTTTTTTACAATGGATTGTGGTATCTTTCAACATATCAATTATGTCAAACACATACTCTAAATAACTTTCTTTTATATACTCCTCGTTCTTATCTTCTCTTTCTTTATTAAAGATACTCAACAAGGTATGTTTGCCCCAATATTTACTTATTTCATCCCTAAGTTCTAATTCAACCTTCTTATTTTTAAAAAGCTTGTTTGAAAATTCTATTTTTGAATTTTCCTTTGTATAATCGATTTCATACAAAACGCCACGTTGCTTTCCAGTAAAATAATAAAGCTTTTCATACAAAAAACGGTCTTCAAAGGACATTATATAATAACCTTCATGCCCGTTTGTTTGAAATCCATATTCAATGGTAGTTGCTTCCTCACACTCAATCATTCTGCAGTTTTCTTTGTATTTTAAGATGCTTGTGCTATTCAACAACATCTCCAAAAGTTCCTGCGGAATATCTTTTTTCTTAGCAATTTCCATTATTCTTTCCGTTTCTCCTACCATCTGAAACGATTCAATAGACTTTCTTAACAAATCAATGCATGTAACAAAATTGGACTTTCCACAACCATTTTCACCATAAATGGAGATAAACTTCTTGGCACCTTTACTTCCATTCCTGAAATCAAACATTACATCCTTGAATGACATAAAATTTTTCATCTTCACATAAGTAATCATTTCATGCACCTCCACAGTCATAGTACCACCTTTCCATATTATAGTCAATAAGTTTTTGATTTTTGTTATTTTTTATATCATTTTATGCAATGTTTTAGTTTTTATGCTTAAAACTTCTTTTTTCATAATTATATTGGGCAGAAATAGGGTAGAGGGAGAATAAAATTTCCTCGCCCCTCCCATTGAACCGTACGTACGGGTCTCGTATACGGCTCTACAACTTATATTCCAACTTTGACTAAGTAATAGGATAACGGATTGAGCAGACCAGCTCCATCTTTTA
>JAFSBX010000156.1 GCA_017437065.1 Lachnospiraceae bacterium | reverse complement strand
GTAACCTATCCATTCCATTCTCCTATGAACTTTGAATTATCTTACGAAATCCTTATAACAAAAGAACTCAACACCACAATAATGGTGCTCAATAATGTTCCCAGCAAATAATACTCAGCAAAATCCTTCTCTTTTGCAATCCTGTCATACCGAGCAATTGATTTTGCTGTTAATACAAGTCCAACAGAAGAATACTGTCCAATTACTAAAAACACCAGCATAATCGTTCGTTCAATCATTCCAATTATTCTACCGGTATTATTATCTTTTATAATAATCTTATTGTCCCTAATCTCGGATACCGGTCTATATGTTTTCAATATTTTTTGTATCAGAATATCTGCCGGCTTATAGATCAACAACACCGCTAATACTCCTGACAGCAAACTCTTCTCTGATATCTGAATAACTGAGAAAAATTGTTCTACGCATTCTAATTCCGTTAACTCAATTTTCATTACAACTGCAAAATAAGAAATCAGAAACAAGCAGCTAAAATGTAGAATTTGATCCATCACAAAAGTGTTTCTGTCTAATCTGTTCTGATTTTCTTTTTTTCGTAGTTTCTTATATAAGTGCTTTCCTAAGTCAATTATGGAATGTCCTACCCCTGCTTCTGTCGCTATCACAAGCATATTCCACGACATGAATGGAAGCATAACTACTAACATGCCTCCCCAATATGATAAGGAGTGTAAAAGTACCCATCGGATTTTTTTCTCTTTTTCCTCTGCCATTTCTGCCGATTGTATATAAAAATCAGCAATAATATGTCCTAATAATAAGACCAAGAAGTAATTCTTAAATGTCATTCTTTTGTATTTCCCCTAAAATATTATTTATCGTGTCCATTGCCTTGGCATACGCGTAGTAATTACCATTTGTCAGCCCTCGCTGTACGGAAGACTGTGCTATTTCCAAACGTGCTGCACATTTTTCCTGTCCATCCTGATGCAGTGCAAAATCATAAATTATGGTTCTTTGACGTTCTGTCCAGTTTTTCTCTATCACAGACATAAGGGAAAAAACCGTATTCATAAGATTGGCTGCTCCTGTGGAATCATTTTCTATTTCAATTCGAGTATCAGCTTCATCACTATGATAACGATTTTCATTCTTTTTCAAATAGTCAATCGCATTTCTTGCACTATAATAGCACGGTCCATCTATTTCCCTTGTTTCTATTTGTTCAAGCTTTGTAGAAACACTTCCTATCCCAATTCCAAATCTTATACGTACAGGATGCATACTGGAACGAAGATTTTCTATTATTTTTAAGGCATTTCTTCCATTATGTAATAAACCTTGAAATTCATCTCCAAGTGTAATCATAAATGGCGAAACAATATCTTCATTATATTTTTCATTTAAATCACGCAAAATCTGCTTTAATTTTTCCTGAACCTCTCCACGCTTTTCTAATTTTCTGGAATCAATAATATCTCCAATAATTACAATGTATGGCTTATATGCAAAAGTAAAAAACATATCATTCCCTCCTTCGCTTATAAGTAGTATAATACATAGCATATCATTTTTCAAGTTTTATGCATCTCTAGGTGCATAATATTATTTTATGCATATACAAATGCATAATTTATTTTTATGTATCTATAGATGCATATTTCTAATTCCAAGGCAGTCCGTCATCCTCTAACATCTGCTCTGATAAAATCATACTATCCATTTCTTCATTCATAGCATTTTCATCAGCAGCTCCCGCCATAAGAGAAGCCCAGTAATCATCTGCAGCAGGCTCAGGTGCTTCCTGCAGCGATTCCACGTTTTCATCCTCGAAAGATTTCATCGTTTCTTCCCGCACTTTTACCTGCTGTTCCTGTCCCTCTTTCAGTGTAGCATCTTCTGCTAACCACGGCTGTGCGTTCTGCGTTGCTTCGGCAGCAGATGTTTCACCCGGATTATCAAAGTCAAATTGTATTCTTTCGTCTTCAAATTTCAGACATGTATCAAATTGATTGCCTGCCTTAGATACAAAACCAACAACCTTATTCTTGGTTTTTCCTGTATCAAACAGCTCTTGCATGATTTCCTCGGAAATTGGCACTTGCGCCACCGTATGACCAATACGGAATCCACACTGGAAGTTGCACTCATAATACCACTGACTCTTCATCAGCTTTCTTTCCTTACATCTAGGACACATCAGATTCGTTTCTGTTGGCTTTTCCCTCTCTGGGAAATCAAATACAATCTGCCCTTCCGCTGTAAGCTTTAATGGCGCTTCGAACTTCGTTCCACTCTTAGATAAAAATCCCTTAATAACATCCGTTTTCTTAATGGTTAAAAGTTGTTTTACCTGACTGTCATTCAGCTTCACGCCACTAATCTTTCCAATCGAGAAACGGCAGCTCTTGCTTTCATCATCCTTGTTATAGTTTGAACATCCATAGCCAAACAACGTTTTCACAATATCTCCACCGCACAGAGGACACTGTACATCTTTTAGCTTTGGCTGTTCCAAATCCTCAAAGTCAAACTTTAATCCGGTAATCTTACCTTCTTCGTCCTTGCTTAACGCTATGCGGGCATCAAATTTCTTGCCAGCCTTAGACTTGAAGCCTCGTATTGTAGAGGTTCTTCCATTCGTCAACAATTCCTTAACCTGTGCTTCTGTGATATCCTTTCCTGCCATCTTTCCAACAGAAAAACGACAACTACCCTCATCATTTTTATCGTAGTTTGCACATCCATAACCGAATGGTGTTTTCACAATATCTCCACCACACAATGGACAGACTACATCCTTTATTTTTTTTGACTCTACATGATCAAAGTCAAAGCTGATACGATGCTTTCCATTTGCATCCTGCTCTAAAATCAGACAAGCATCAAACTTCTTGCCATTTTTACTCTCAAATCCACGAATGGTAGATGTTACTTTATTCGTCAACAACTCCTTGATTTGTGTAGCACCTATCTCCTTTCCGGCAATCTTACCAATCGAAAAACGACAGCTTTCCGGATTCTGTGCATCATAATTAGAACACCCAAAACCAAACGGTGTTTTCACAATTTCTCCACCGCAATCAGGACATACGACATCCTTGATTTTTACAGCTTCTACATTGTCAAAATCAAACTTTATTGCATGCTTTCCATTTTCTTCTTTTTCCAATAACAAGCACGCATCAAAACGTTTACCATTCTTACTCTTAAAACCGCGAATTGTTTCTGTCTTATGATTGGTCAAAAGCTCTCGAATCTGTGTCTGATTCAACTCTTTATCTGCAATTTTTCCTATCATAAAGCGACAACTTTCCGGATTCTGCGGATCATAACCTGCGCAGCTATATGCATAGCCTCTCATCACAATCGCACTACCACAATCAGGACACTGTACTCCTTCTAAAATCTGTGGTTGGTTCTGCGAAAAATCAAAGGAAATATCTATTTTTCCTTCGTCATTCTTCTGCATAACTAATGCCGCTTGAAACTTCTTCTTATTCTTAGAAACAAAGCCATTTAGCACCTCCGTACGCCCTTGATTGATTAATGCAATGCATTCCTCTTCTGTCAAATCTCTGCCCGCAATCGTACCAAGCACAAAACGACAGCCTGTGCCATCCTTCTGATAATTGTCACAGCCATAACCAAAAGGAGTTGTTACAATATCACCACCACACATCGGGCATTTTGCCGCAAGCTTTTTACGTGCACCAAGACCTCTTCCGCCTTTTCCGGTAAAAGCACTAATCTGTGCGGCAACCTGTCGGGTTAAGTCACGATCTCGAATCTGTACGGTTTCCTTACGAATGAAATCCTCCAGCTTAGCACGATATTCCTTCATATCGACTGTACCATTTGTAATACCGTCGAGTCCTTTTTCCCATGAAGCTGTCATTTTCGGATTCAAAAGAGCCGGAACAGTCATTGCTACCACTTCATAGACCATCTCACCAAATCGCTCTGGGGAAATAACCTGCGTCCTTTTATTCAGATTCAAATATCCAATACGAATAAGCTTCTTAATAATCTCGGCTCTTGTCGCACTTGTTCCGATACCAGAGCCTTTAATCTGTGCTCTAAGCTCCTCATCTTCAATTAATTGTCCCGCATTCTCCATCGCAAGAATCATTGAACCAGAGGTGTAACGCTTCGGCGGCTTTGTCGCACCATCTTTAATCTCAAAGCCATTTACCATTAAAACATCTCCCTGTTTCAATGTTTCTGCAACCGCAAGGAGCTTTTTAGGGTCTTTTTTCTTATTTGCATTGTCACTATTGCCATTTTCGTTATTCTGGTCTTCGTTTTCCTGCTCTTCATTTTCTTCTGAATCTTCTAAAGTCTTTCCCATAACTTCAAGAAAACCTAATGACTTTAATACTTTTGCAGAAGTAAAAAGAGATTCTTCACCGATTCCCACAACAAGCTTCAAGGTCTGATACTCTGCCGGCGGATAAAAGATACTAAGAAAACGTCTGACAATCAAGTCAAATACTCTGCTTTGCAAAGGTGATAAGGACTGTAATTCCGTCAATTGTCCTGTCGGAATAATCGCATAATGGTCTGTAACTTTACTATCATCCGTATATTGCGTCTTTTCTAGATTCACATAAGAACGCTGCTGTAAAATCTTCTCTGCAAAGGCCTGTGTTGGTGCATATCCCTTGAGCTTATTCAGATTTTTACCAATCTCCTTAGCCACTGCCGTTGTCAGCACTCTGGCATCCGTTCTAGGATATGTAGTCAGCTTCTTCTCATACAAATCCTGTACCACCTGCAAGGTTTCATCAGGACTGATTTTAAATCTCTTAGCACATTCTGCCTGAAGCTCTGCAAGATTAAAAAGAAGCGGTGCTTTTTTCTTGGAAACACCCTTTTCCAAGGTTTTAACAACTGCCTCCTTACCCTCTAGCGACTGCATAAGAGAAAGCGCATCTTCTTTTTCTTTAAAACCGTTTTCCTTATAGAGTCTTGGTGACTCGAAATATTTTGATCCTTCAACCGCTTTCCATTCAGCCTCAATATTCGCCTCTGTTAAATCACCTACAATACGATAAAACGGCGTTTCCTTAAAGTTACGAATCTCTCTTTCACGATTTACGACCATACCAAGCACACAGGTCATAACTCGACCTATCGCAATTGCTGTATAGCTGTTGGTTGCAGCCGCATCATTTAACAATTTACCATATTTTACAGACATTACTCGTGAAA
>JAFSBX010000155.1 GCA_017437065.1 Lachnospiraceae bacterium | reverse complement strand
AGAAGACTTACAAAAATTATGCGTTCCCTTTGAACGAATCGAAGAAAAAAGAAACCGTAACATTGAAGGTACAGGACTTGGCATGAGCATTACCAAACAGCTTCTTTCCTTACTACACAGCGAATTAAAGGTGCATAGTGTTTATGGAGAAGGTAGCGAGTTCTCCTTCGAGTTACAGCAAGAAATCGTTGATTCCACACCAATTGGTACACTCGAGCAGTATACCTACTCCGCAAATGCCATTGTTGGCGCAAAGAAACGGTATATGGAAGAAGGCTTTACCGCCTTTTTAGAAAAGCCCATTGACTGTTATAAACTTGAGGCATTGATAAAAGAGTTGTTAAATTCCTCTCTTCTTCGTGAAACAACCACACCGATAGATACTATGCATACCACAACCTTTGAATTTCCTGTCATAGAAGGACTTGATTGGAACTATGCCCGTATACATTTCCACGATGAAGAGACCATGCTGGACACTGTTACTTTTTTTGTAGAATCCATTGATTATGATGCGCTTGAATTAGATACTCTTTTTACTGCGATTGGAACCGATGATGGAAACAGAAATTATTGTACCAAAGTACATAGCCTGAAAAATTCTGCGGCAACTATCAGTTCCCGGAAGAGAAGCAAGAATTTATAGCTCAAATACATCACGCCATTTTAGATTTTGATGTGGATTTTCTACAGAATATCTAAAAACAGGGCTGCGTACATTCTTAATCGTACGCAGCCTTACTTTTATATACATATATCATGTCACTATTTACACAATTCTCCAATTCTCCTTATTCCCTCTACCATTATTTCTTTTGATGCATTTGTATAATTCAGTCGCATGGTATTGGCTACTCTTCCATCCGTATAAAACGGATCACCTGGTACAAAAGCAACCTTTTTCAGTATTGCCTGTTCAAACAAAGCCTTTGCACTCTGTCCCTCCGGCAAAATAGCCCATATAAACATTCCACCTTGTGGTCTAGTAAATGTTATGTTTTTAGGGAAATACATCTCCATCGCTTTTATCATTGATTCACATTGCTCCTTATATAAATATCTTATATTCTGTATGTGTTCTTGTAAGTTATTATGTAATACATAATCATATAAGCAATATTGTGCAAAAATATTGGAGTGCAAATCAGCCGCTTCCTTCGCCGTATTGATGTATTTCCGAAGTCTCTCATTCTTAATAATCATGAATCCAAGCCTCATCCCCGGCGTTACAATTTTAGAAAAACTGCCAAGCAAAATGCTCTCATTCAACTCCCCCTTGCTGATATACCCTCTTACCTTCCCATCAAAGCTCAATTCTCCATAAGGATCATCCTCAACCAGAATACAATGATATTTTCTTACCAGTGCTAAAACTGCCTTACGCTTTTCCTCAGAGTAGGTAATCCCTGTTGGATTTTGGAAATTTGGTACTACATAGGCAAACTTTACTTTTCGATTTTGCAAAATTTCCTCAAACTGCGCAATGTCTGGTCCATCCTCTTGTAAAGCTACACCACAAAAATTTGGCTGATACTGCGAAAATGCCTGAATTGCACCTAAATAACCCGGTTCTTCCAACAAAACAGAATCTCCTTTATCTATTAATACTTTACCAATTAAATCAAGCGCCTGTTGAGATCCTGTCGTTATAATGATGTCCTCTGCACACACATCTAGGTTGTACTGACCCCTATATTTTTCCGCGATATATTCACGTAACGATAATAATCCAGCTGTTGATGCATATTGAAATACACGACTTCCATACTCTGTAATTATCCTATTCATGGACTTCTTGAGTGCTTCTTGCGGAAACGAAATTGGATTTGGCAATCCCCCTGCAAAAGAAATAACATCCTCACTCTCTGCAACCTTCAAAATCCCTCTGATAAAAGATGGTGGTGTCTGCCTAATTCTCTCTGATACGATATGGTTCATAATATTCGCCTACCTTTCTGTGTAATAATGAGCAATTAAATTTTCTCTATCATACTCTTGAATTCTTATGCATACAATCGTAAAATTGTATGCAAGACAATATTTTAGGAAGGAGTATTTCACCATGCCTGTTAATTCATTCGAAAACTATCCAATGAGTTGGAAACCAATTCTCACGGATACAAAAAAACCAATCTATATCTATCTTGCTGACACCTTAGAGGCTGATATTTTAAGCGGAAAGCTAACTCCCGGTACAAAATTACCTCCTCAAAGAGAACTTGCTGATTTCTTAGACATCAATCTAAGTACCATCACTAGAGCCTTTAAGCTCTGTGAGCAAAGAGGACTAATATGCAGTGTTGTCGGCAATGGGACATATATATCTTCAGACGCTGCTTCGAACAGTATGCTAATGCTAAATAACCCAACTCATAACATTATTGAAATGGGTGCTATTTTACCAAATGTAGAATTTAATAAATACGTTTCTGCATATCTACAAACGATGGCAACCGAACCTGATTTTTACAAACTGCTCCAATATGGCACTATAGAATACGATGATTTACAAATTCAGGCTGCACAGCATTGGCTCTCCTGTTTCTCGCTTTCGTCTTCAAAAGAACACATTTTATACAGCACCGGAAGCCAAAATGCTATTTTTGCAACCCTTTCTGCCCTTTTCCAAGCAGGCGACCGTATTGCAACCATGCCAACTACTTATCCCGGTTTAAAGGTTGCTGCTAAAATTCTCGGCATTCACTTAGTACCGCTTCATTTAGAGGAGGGAAACATAACCGAAAACGTTCTTCAATACGCTCAAAAAACACAAAATGTTAAAGGCTTTTATTTTATTCCTGATTTTCATAATCCGACCTCCGAATTACTATCTATTGAAACGCGAAAACTTATTGCCAACTTTTGTAAAAAAGAAAAAATGGCATTCATAGAAGATGCTATATACTCTCTCTTTTTGCCAACCCCCTTACCATCCATTACTTCTTTTTCACCAAACCAAGGTATCTTTATTTCAAGTACCTCAAAGGTTCTTGCTCCAGGATTACGTCTTGCTGTAATACATTGTCCACAGACAGCATACCCCCTTATAAAAGAAAGTCTCTATGGTATGCAGATTGCTCCACCTGCCCTAATGATGCAGCTTTTTACAAGGATTATTCTGTCAGGACGTTTTGATGAAATACGCAGACTTCGTATCCAAGACTTAGAACACCGCAATCAACTCTTTGATGAAATGATAAAGGACTGTGAAAATACTGGTGATTTCCACAGTCCCATTCGTTGGATTCAGATTCCGAAGCATATGACTCCAGCACAATTTGAAGCCCTTGCTCTATCTCACAATCTTCAAGTATATGGAGCTGACCGCTTTATTGTAGGCTCTGAAGCTATACCAAATGCTATCCGTGTTTCTCTAATCTCTACTGAAAAAATAGAAGATTATAAAACCGGTTTACAGATATTAAGAGAATTACTGTTTCAAAAGACATAAGAGCAAGCTTTTTGTTCCTCCTATGTTACTTTGTATCATAATCATTTAATATTTTAGCCTCCGCATCACAAATGGTAATTTGCTACATAAACATTCCTCTTTTTTTAGAATAATTTTCTATATATCAATGTCCGTCCTTATCTTTCGCAGAACATTCTGCATCATGACACTAAATGCCCATATGATGCTAATTCCGATCGCTATCGCTATTGCCGATTCAAGCGTTAACATACCATACTTCTTTGTCAACTGCCAATCCTTATAAACTACGTTACTCATCGTATAATATAACTTACTTCCTGGTATTACAGGCAAAACACCGGTTATAAGAAATAATGTAGCCGGTGCCTTTTTTATTCTTGCCAAAATCTCTGCATAAAGGGCAGCGACCGCTGATGCCAGCAAACAGGGAATGAACTCTTCATTATAATAATGTGCGCCCAGCAAATAAATTCCCCAGCACAATACACTTCCAAGTGAAGCAATCGGTATAAGTCGTTTTCTAAGATTAAACACAAAACTAAAGCTAACAGAACCTATCCATGCCGTTAGTAATTGAAGTATTATTTTTTCCATCTCAGCCTCCTATTAATTGAATTGCAAGCATGAAACCACATGCAATTGCACCTGCCCATAAAAAGCATTCAACAAACTTCATCACACCTGCTATTGTATCTCCAACTAATACATCACGAATGGAATTGGTCATGGCGATTCCGGGAATCAATAACATAATATCCCCCATCATAATTTTATCCGCATGTAGAGATTCAAAAAAACTGGCACAAAAACAGATTCCAACGCCCGCTATAAACGAACATAACACATTAAATATCACATTATTTGGGCAAATTG
Organism: Lachnospiraceae bacterium; assembly: GCA_017437065.1. Classification (GTDB taxonomy): domain Bacteria; phylum Bacillota; class Clostridia; order Lachnospirales; family Lachnospiraceae; genus RGIG3002. Next base: position 917 of record JAFSBX010000155.1, on the reverse strand, counting down.
GCTTTAAATATTTTTTCAAAAAACAAATTATAATCGCAAAAACAGCAGCTACGATACCATCTTCTAATGCACCATCAAAAAACAATGCAAAACTGCCTGCACCTATTGCACTTCCTATGCAGCTTTGCAACTGTGAAGTTTTTTTATCCAAAACGGTAATTCTATTCCGAAGCTCATCCACTGTCATTGGATTCTTACAAAAAGAACGACTTAATTCATTTAAAGCTTCCAGTCTTTTAAAATCGGTTCCCGACTCATCTATGATTCTTCTTGTCTGTGTCAACTCCGTTCCATCCGCAAACCCCATAGTAACAACAATGCTGGATGTAATTACAAATACGTTCATTTTTTTGGCACCATACGCTACTCCCATTCTTATTAACGTATCTTCTACCCTCTTTATTTCTCCGCCAGCTATTAGCATCATTTCTCCAATATTCAGTAATTCATGCAATAATTCATCAAGTTCACTTATTTCATGCTTTGTATTCATATTTACCTCTGATACCAAATCATTTCTGATTCAATTTTTCTACTATTTTTATAATCCATTATAACAGTTTTTTGGTAAAAATACTCTTTTATTTCCTATTTATGCATTTTGTAATCTTTATATATTACTATTTGTAATTCTTTATATATTTCACCGAACTATCCCATATTTAGTAATACATATACTATGCCATAGACTACTATATATCAGAATACTTTTTGTACTACATTTGTTTTGCCTGTTTTTCAATGCAATCTTTTTTTGCTTATCCACACTACATTTTCTTACGAATTTAACCATAAATACTAAGTGGTGTTTAAATAGCAAATTTCAAAATGGTTACTTTTCACACAGTTCCAGTAACGCAAAATCACCCTTAAAGATATTTAAAACTCAATTATATTTACATTTTGTAATAAATCAT
>JAFSBX010000154.1 GCA_017437065.1 Lachnospiraceae bacterium | reverse complement strand
GAATTTCGCGGGAAGAGGTACATGCATTAATTGATGAAATTTATCAAAATTATGATGGTAACGGAGGCATGAAATGATGCAATTTACAGATAAGGCAAAATCTGCGTTGCAATTAGCAACGAAAGCAGCAAAGGATCTGCATCAGAATTATGTAGGTAGCGAGCATTTGCTCGTAGGTCTGGCAAAAGAAAGAACAGGCGTTGCAGCAAAGGTATTGTTAGAAAATGGTGTAGATGAAATTCAACTAAACAGTATGATTAAAGATCTCATTGCACCGGAGGGGAATCTGGCGATAGAAGAAAGAGATGGTTATTCGCCAAGAGCTACAAAGATTTTAGAAGATAGTCATCGGTTAGCAGAAAAATATCATAGTTCCATGACGGGAACAGAGCATATCTTGTTGGCTATTATTCGTGAGGGGGAGAATGTAGGTCTTAGATTGCTAAATACAATTGGTATTAATATACAGAAGTTGTATATGGATACATTGATTGCAATGGGAGAAGATGCAACTCAGCATAAGGATGATTTGACCAAGAATCGAAATAAGAAGAAAAAAGAAGGAACAACGGCAACCCTGAATCAATATAGTAGAGATTTGACAGCATTGGCGCGTGAAGGAAAACTGGATCCTGTTATTGGAAGGGAAACAGAAATCATGCGAGTAGTGCAGATTCTTTCGAGAAGAACGAAGAATAATCCATGTCTTATTGGGGAACCGGGGGTAGGAAAAACTGCAATTGCAGAAGGTTTGGCGCTTCGTATTGTAAATGGTGATGTACCAGATACAGTGAAGAATAAAAGAGTAGTTACATTGGATTTATCCGGTATGGTAGCTGGTTCTAAGTACCGTGGTGAGTTTGAGGAGAGAATTAAGAAGGTAATCAGAGAGGTTATTGACGCAGGTAATATTTATCTGTTTTTGGATGAACTTCACACTTTGATTGGAGCAGGTGGAGCAGAAGGAGCTATTGATGCATCCAACATATTAAAGCCTTCTTTGTCAAGAGGCGAGATTCAATTGATTGGTGCAACTACCATCGCTGAATATCGTAAATATATTGAAAAGGATGCGGCTCTTGAGAGACGTTTCCAACCAGTATCGGTGGAAGAGCCTTCTGTAGAAGAGGCAATAGGAATCCTGCAAGGAGTTGCTTATAAATATGAAGAGCATCATAAGGTTACCATTACACCGGAAGCGATAGAGGCGGCAGTAAAGTTCTCGGATCGTTATATTAATGATAGAAATCTTCCGGATAAGGCAATTGATTTGATTGATGAGGCGGCAGCGGCCATTCGTCTTAAAAATATGAAGGTTCCTGAGAACCTGAAAACAATGTCTGACGAGATTAAGAAACAAGAGCTTCAGATTGAGCGTTCTATTCGTATAGAAGCATTTACACAGGCAGCAGAGATTAGACAGAATCAGGAGGCTTTGATTAAGAAATATCAGAAGGCTGTAAGTAAATATGAAAAAACACAGGCAGAAAAGAATCTGATTGTAACAGAAAATGATATTGCAGATGTGGTATCAAACTGGACCAAGATTCCAGTGCAGAAATTGGCACAAAAGGAAAGTGAAAAGCTGTTGAAGCTGGAGTCTATCTTGCACAAACGTGTGATTGGTCAGGAAGAGGCAGTAAGTGCTGTTGCAAGGGCTATGAAGCGTGGTCGTGTAGGATTACAGGATCCAAACAGACCAATTGGTTCCTTCCTTTTCTTAGGACCAACCGGTGTAGGTAAGACAGAGCTTTCAAAGGCATTGGCAGAGGCTATGTTTGGCTCTGAAAATGCGTTGATTCGTGTAGATATGTCTGAATATATGGAGTCGCATTCAGTATCTAAGATGATTGGTTCACCGCCAGGATATGTTGGATTTGAGGAAGGTGGACAGTTAAGCGAAAAGGTAAGACGAAATCCATACTCTGTTGTACTTTTTGATGAGATTGAAAAGGCTCATCCTGATGTATTTAATATGCTATTGCAGGTATTGGATGATGGACACATTACAGATTCCAAAGGACGTAAGGTCAGCTTTAAAAATACTGTTTTGATTATGACATCAAATGCAGGAGCTCAGAGGATTATTGATCCAAAGAATCTTGGATTTGCATCAAAAAAGGATGAAACAGCAGATTATAATAAGATGAAATCTAATGTTATGGAAGAAGTAAAGAGATTATTTAAGCCGGAATTTATTAATCGAATTGATGAAATTATGGTGTTCCATCCATTAACAGAAAAAGATATGAAGCAAATTATAACGTTATTGTCAAAGAATCTTTGTGACCGTTGTAGAACACAGATGGAGATTGAATTAACATTTACGAATTCCTTAAAAGAACATCTTGTTAAGAAATATTCGGATCTGAAGATGGGAGCAAGACCACTGAAACGTGCGGTACAGAATGTGGTAGAAGATGAACTTGCAACAGCAATTTTGGAAGGCAGAGTAAAACGCGGTGATACGGTACAGGCAGGCGTTAAGAATGAAAAGATAACATTTACTGTCAAAAATTAAATATTTTACAGTGGAAAAAGAGTATAAATTAGTATATACTGTAGATAATCTCATAATAATTTTGAGATTTTTAGAGCAATATGCTTAGCTCTAAACGAATAACAATTGCATAAAGAGAATTACAATAGAGTTTTTAGGAGGACGAAAGAAATGGCAGTAGTTGAAGAATTACTACGCTCCGAGAGCAATGGAACAATCAGCTTTGGAAATCATCAGTTAGCACAGAAGGCTAAGAAAGAAGATTATGAGCATGAAGGAGATATGTATAAGGTGAAAACCTTTCATGCTATGACTAAGCTGGAGAAGAATGGATTATTTTTATATGAATCTGTTCCGGGGACTTCTGTTCTCAATTTTAGTGAGAGTGCAGAGGGCGTTTCATTTACGGTAGAAGGAGAGCAGGATGCTCAAATTACTATCGGTCTTGAGGACGACTCCGAATATCAGGTAGTTGTAGCTGGTGAAAGCATCGGTACAATGAAAACAAATCTTTCTGGAAAGCTGAATCTTAGCGTAGAGTTGGAAGGCATAGGAGAGGTTGAGGTAAAGCTGGTAAAACAGGCGTAAAAATATAAGAATGTAAGTAGGAATGCCTTCTCGAATAGAGAAGGCATTCACTTTATGTAATAGTAAATTGCAGTAGCGTAGTGGTAGTTAATAAAGAATTTGCGGAGCAAATTCTTTGAGTGATGCTGGAGATAAGAATATGGCCAAAAAAGTAACAACAGTATTTTTCTGTCAGGAATGTGGTTATGAAACATCAAAATGGATGGGGCAATGTCCGGGATGTAAACAGTGGAATACTCTTGTAGAAGAAAAAGTAAGTGTAACTGGAAGTGGAATGGGAGGCAGTGCAAAGACGATTGCGCACAAGGATGCACCGAAACCGGTAGAAATCAGTTCCATTTCTATGGAGGAAAGTGATCGGATTTCAACTAAGATTGAGGAATTGGACAGAGTGCTTGGTGGTGGTATTATACAAGGTTCTCTGACATTAGTAGGAGGAGACCCAGGGATAGGAAAATCGACTCTTCTATTGCAAGTGTGCAGAAATCTATCAGGTTCAGGACACAAGGTACTATATATATCGGGAGAAGAGTCTTTAAAACAGATAAAGCTTCGGGCGAATCGAATAGGTGAATTTAAGGAAAATATGCTGCTTTTATGTGAAACAAATCTTGGACTTATAGAAGAAGCAATAAAACGGACAGCACCGGAAGTTGTAATTATTGATTCTATACAGACGATGTACCAAGAGGAGGTTAGTTCTGCACCAGGAAGTGTGTCGCAAGTAAGAGAAGCCACCAATGTGTTTATGCAGCTTGCCAAAGGATTGGGAATATCTATTTTTATTGTAGGGCATGTAACGAAGGAAGGTACCGTGGCTGGACCAAGAGTGCTTGAGCATATGGTTGACACTGTATTGTATTTTGAAGGAGATAGGCATGCTTCCTATCGAATTCTTAGAGGCGTGAAGAATCGATTTGGCTCTACCAATGAAATTGGTGTCTTTGAAATGCGCAAAGAAGGCTTGGTAGAGGTCGCAAATCCATCAGAATTTATGCTGAATGGAAAACCAATTGGAGCGAGTGGATCTGTTGTTGTTTGCTCCGTAGAAGGAACAAGACCAATCTTAATTGAAATACAGGCTCTCGTGTGTAGAACAAACTTTGGTATTCCAAGAAGACAGACAACAGGAACGGATTTTAATAGAGTAAATCTGTTGATGGCTGTTTTGGAAAAGAGAGCAGGTATGCAGATTGGTGACTGTGATGCTTATGTCAATATTGCAGGTGGTATGAAAATCAATGAACCGGCGTTAGATTTAGGAATTATACTTGCAATTGTATCTAGTTTTAAAAACCGTCCGATAGATGAAAAAACAATTTGTTTTGGAGAAGTTGGATTAAGTGGTGAAGTAAGAGCTGTTAGTCAGGCAGAACAAAGAGTATTAGAAGCAAAGAAACTTGGCTATGAAACAGTTGTATTACCAAAGGTTTCGATGGAAGGGTTAGAGCCTGTCCAAGGGATTCGAATGATTGGAATATCAGGTATAGGAGAAGCAATAGATTTAATATAAAATAACAGATGATTCACATAAAACGTATGTTATTGTATACAATATGCATGCATGAAAAGTGAAGGAAATGAAAGAATGAATGAACTGAGGTGTGTAGTGTGAAAAATAAATTTTTCACATACAAACAAAGTTTGTAATGCAAATATTGTGCCTGCGGACTAAAGTTTGCAGGCTTTGGAAAGGTATGATTATTAATATGCAGGAAATGCAAGAAATGATGCAATTTATAGATAATAGTTTGACTAGTTATCATGCAGTATATGAAGTCGAAAAACAACTAAAAAGTCATGGATTTGAAAAGTTAAGTGAGAAAATAATATGGAAGCTGGAGGTAGGAAAGTCTTATTATTTGATTCGAAATGATTCATCTCTTATGGCTTTTCGTGTACCTGATTGTAAGATTACAGAAATAAAAGGATTTCATATATTTGCTGCACATACAGATTCGCCAGCTTTTAAAGTAAAGGAAAGCCCGGAAATGGAAAGAGAAGGAAACTATGTTGTATGGAATACGGAAAAATATGGAGGAATGATACTTTCTACATGGATGGACAGACCTCTTACAATAGCTGGGCGCGTATGTCTTGCAAAAGAAAATGAGATTGTTTCTTATCCGGTTAAACTGGCAGATAATATTTGTATGATTCCTAATCTAGCAATTCATATGAATCGGGATGTGAATAGTGGAGTTGTACTAAATCCGCAGATTGACATGTTACCTCTTTATATGATGAAAAAGGAAGAAGGGTATAAGACTCTGAAAGGAATGGTAGCGGATGCGCTAAGCAAGGATTTGGGAAAACAAATTCAGGAGGAAGACATTCTTGGTAGTGATTTGTTCGTAGAAAATTGTGAAAAGACAGTTATTGCAGGTGTTGAACAAGAATTTATAATGGCACCAAGATATGATGATTTGGGGTGTGTTTATGGAGGGTTAAAGGCATTTTTAAAGGCAACACCAGAGAATGATATCAATGTTTATGCAATTTTTGATAACGAAGAAGTAGGAAGTTTGACTAGACAGGGTGCAGATTCTACGTTATTAAGAGATACTTTGGATAATATTGCAGAAGGATTAGGGATTTCTTCAGCGGTTTTACGTACATGGATAGCGGGAAGTTTTTTACTGAGTGCAGATAATGCACATGCTTGTCATCCGAATCAATCAGGCAAAGCAGATCCCACAAATAAACCATTTTTGAATAAAGGAATTGTTTTGAAATATCATGGAAGCCAGAAATATGCAACTGATGCGTATTCAGCAGCGTATGTAAAGCTTTTGTGCGAGAAATGTGAAGTGCCAATTCAGACCTATGCAAATCGCTCTGATATTGCAGGTGGTTCTACCTTGGGGAATTTGGCAATGGCACAGGTGTCTATGCCTGCAGCGGATATTGGGTTACCTCAATTAGCAATGCATTCAGCATATGAAACAGCAGGAGTGAAGGATATGGAATATTTGATACGGCTTGTGGACACATTTTTTAAGTAATATGGAGCTATATAAAGTAACGAAAAGAAGTTGTTTTGTTCTTACCAATAGGGCTCCACATAAGTGTTAATTGTGTGAGATTCAAGTGTGTTTAATGCGAAAAAAATAGAAAAAAATATAAAAAGAGTGACAAAAAAATGAAATAGCATAAAATAACTGACGTTGCATTTGAATAAGTACAAAAAAATGGGTTGATTTTTATGCAGTCATTGTTATAATAGGTTCTTGTATTCGAAAATATTACTACTTTATTAAGCGATGATTTCAAAAATGTTTAATTCATGATTTATTATCGATGGATTAGTGAAAGTAGGCGTTAATGAAACAGAGGCTTTGGGCCATCAGTTGTGCAAAGCATAATTGGTAGATGGAGGTAACAAGTAATATGATGAAAAGAATCGTGGGAGCCGTAACCCTGATGACTGTTACATTTAGTGCACTCGGTATGGGATATCCACAAGAAAATGATCCTCGAAGAGGAGAACTTGCGAAGGTTCTGGATACAACGCAGGAAACAGCAATGCTTGTAGAGAGAAACGGAGTAAATCAAAGGGAAGTGGCTGCAGTTCAGATGCTAGGTGAATTAAGTATTCGTGTCATTGCAGATGAGCAAGCACAGCTTCATGATGCATCAATGCCGTTGGTAGCGAATGTTGTAGAGTCAACAAAGAGAAAGACAACATTAACGGATGAAGAGATACTGCTTATGCAAAGAGTAGTTTCAGCAGAATCTAGGGGAGAAAGTCCGGAAGCGCAGTATACGGTTGCATGTGTGATTTTGAACAGAATGGAGTCACACAAATTTCCAAATACGTTAGAAGGGGTTGTAAGGCAGAGCGCTCAGTTCACATGTGTGGGTAACGGAATTATTAACAATGTTCCTGTTACAGAAAGTGTGAAACAAGCAGTAGCAAAGGCTTTAGATAATAACACAGTGGATGAAGAGGTATTGTGGTTTAGAAGTTCACATTACCATACATTCCACAATCAGGCATTTCAGATTGGAGAATTGTATTTTTCAGCAGCATAGCCTGTAAGCACCAGAAAAACTGGTGCTTTTTTTGAACACTTTTTTTAAAATAAGGCTTTTGATTGACGATAGCATATGTTCTTGTTATAATGTATAAAACATAACTATACAGAGAAGGTGGAAAGCCAATGAGTATTTTTAATGAGGATAGAGCGACGTTAAATACAGCTGCAACAGCATTAGATGCAGAACTGACACAGTGTGGAATGGATGAGGCACTTCATAAAGCCTTTGAAGAGGGGATGGAACTTGATGAAATTATGTATGCAGTATTTTCTCATACAGAGCGTACGGTAAGAAGATATATTGTGCAGGATCAGTTAAAAAAGGCAGCAAATAAAGACAGGTAATAAGTACTGTGATTTGTTGTACTATGTGTATGCTTAGTATCGCGTATAAGATTTTAGAAAAAAATATAAAAAAATAAAAATAATGCTTGCATTTTGGCAAAGGGTATGATATTATAAAATTCGTCAGTGAGAACTGAGTTACATAATATAAGCTCTAGGGGCATAGTTCAGCGGTAGAACAGCGGTCTCCAAAACCGTTAACGTGGGTTCGATTCCTACTGCCCCTGCTATTATAGAAAAGATCATGTTTTAGGGAAAAACCTTGAAATATGGTCTTTTTTTTCGTTTGCAGATGAGGTTGGATGTATTGCATTAAGAACGACACATGGGAAGCATCTGTCACAATTTAGAAGAGAGTTAGAAGCAAAAGTAGGCTACGAAAAGATTCAGCTTGTTACAATTAGTAGACCATCAGTGTATGGTGGATATGAACCATATTCTTTTGTAGATACAGAAGAAGCGTATACAAGGATGGTTGAAAGTATGTCAATGAAATAAGTGATAAATGTAGAAACGGTTTATGTGTAGTACATATAAATCGTTTTTTTTAATTTAAAATAAAAATGAAAAACATATTGACGAAAATAAATAGATATGCTATCTTAATACTACGACAAAC
>JAFSBX010000153.1 GCA_017437065.1 Lachnospiraceae bacterium | reverse complement strand
AGTACCTTCATAGTTACGTGTCAAAATCCATTTAAAATTGCTTCGCAATGGGATTTTGACTTTCCAAATCTACGTTTTCTTACGGCATACGCAGTAAATGCGCATGCCTGCTGAACAGTTACACTCTATCATTCTTCTGTCGCACAATAGAATGTCCCAAATTCCCCATAAAATCCAGATTTATGTATCCTTTTTCTTCAATAATCCCATTTATATAATAATATAGTTCTTCAAAGGTAGTTTCAGGTGTAACAAATTTGCACATCTCCTCATGCAAATATTCTTCCATTTGCAATCCCTTTTTCCATTCATCATTAGTAACATCATCACTATCAACAACTGAGCCATTTTCAATAATAACCGTTCTGGCATAATCTCCCCATGTATCGCCATTTTGAGGACTCAAATCAATAGTAATAATATCATTCTCTGATATTACTCTATCACTGGTAGTATACTCTTTCCCCGAAACAGACAAGGTGGTTTCATCTCCGGCAAAAACAAAAGCTCCTACATCCCAATACCAAAAGGAATCTGCACCTAATTCCAACATTTTGCTTTCACATAGGTTTCTTACCTCAAGCAATGTCATTCCCGGATGTATATGCTCCTTTATATATTCAATCGTCTTTTTCGCTATACTTTGTACCTCTGCATATTGCATAATAAACCTCCAATCCGTTCACACTATATTATCTATTTACCGCTTTCTGTTACTTTCCACACACCACTTTTATTGCTGCCTACACGAACAACAATTCCTGCTTCTTTTAACTTCTTAACCTGTTTTTCTACGGTTCTTCTTGTTACTCCTATTGCTTCAGCAATCTCATCAAGTGTGCTTTCCGGCTTTTCGCACATCAATCCTGCAATTTTAGCAGCATTTTCTCCGAACTTATCACGAATATCCGAACTTATCACGAATTTATCACGAACATCCTCGTTTATCCCGTCTTTTTCCCGAACTTCTCCCGAATTATTTGATGCAAGTTCGGTATTACGGAACATATTCACTCGGAAACTTCCACCTATTTCAAGAAGCTCCGGTTCTCTAAGTCCGGCACTTTTACAATTTTCCAATAATCTCGGAATACCACTACCCCATTGCTCAATAATTTTCATATAAGTAAGGGCATTTACAATACCTCTGTTTCTTGCCTGACAACATCCTGCTTTCAAATCCTCTATGGTAAAGCCACCTATCAGCATACCCGGAGATGTAATTTCCAGTCTGTCATCATATAGTGCCACCTGCACCCTTGAAGGCTCTAAATAAGACCTATGAATAACTGCATTGGCAATCAACTCACGAATACTGTCAATTGGAAGCTCATAAACATCTCTGCGTAATAAACTGCCAAACTCTGCACCCATTCTGATATTCCTAAGTACAAACTGATATGCTTCATCTATCTGCTCATATATCGGTCCGGCATATTCTTTTCTATCCACAAATACAGCCCTATTTGTTCCCTTGAACACGCCACATTGTATAGATGCTTCGGGCATAGTATTATTCGTCAAAAGCATATATCCATTCGTAGGCACAACCTTGCCCTCCTGCATCTGCAACAGTCCCCATGCAAGCAGGTTTTTCTTGGTTACTTTCTTTACAGACTCCTCTTCCTGTGCGTTTCTGCACTTACTGAGGGCATACTGATACATCTTATCGCAAAGTGCTTCAATCTCCTCCTCAGTTACACTTTCCCCTACTGCCACTATCTGATCATAACTTCTGTTTGATCCTTGAAACTCCAATTCTTTTACAATAAAGTCATCTGCCACTCTTGTTGAGCCGGGAACTCTGATATATACACCTTCCGGCTTTCCTTCTGCTTTCAGATAGTAAGGTCTACGCTTGCCCGGATATACCTGCACAATAATAATGGTTTTACCCTCTATGGTCTGATATTTAATATCAAAATCAATCATCGGAACACAGCTATCCACAATAGCATTAGAAATACCATCTGCCACTTCAAACACTTTTTCTTGTGGAATACCTGTGACTTTCCATGTATTATTTTCCACGCCAAATATAAGCAAACCACCTGCACAATTTGCGTAAGCTACTGCTGTTTTGGTATATTTCTTGCTATTAGCTGGAACCATTTCTTTATATTCAACTTCTTTTGACTCTCCGTTTAGGATTTCTTCTACTGTCATGTCATTCCTCCAACACTTCTACAATTGGGTAAACACTATTTCCCCAATTTATTATTCTACCCAAAAAGTTTCACAATACGCTCATTTGCTTAGTTCTCATTCATTTTCCTTAGTTTTCTTGGGTCAATCGGCTTTTGTGCATCCTGTGGTATGAACCACATCAATCCTCTCTTTACTGCACCCTCTATTCTTCCCTGATTACACAACAGGGTTACTCTCCTTGCTGATATATTCCATTTTTCAGCCATTTCTCCTGCGGTTAAATATTCCATATCGCACCCTCCAATTTTGCATAAAACATACATTTTAAATTATATTCCAATCTCGGAACATTTTCAACTTGTTTATGTGCTTTTTGCATATTTTCCACACGCTTTTTTACAACACTTTTCACATATTTTACATACAATTATCTTACTTCTATTTTTCAAGATATTCACATGCATTAAAAAAGACAGGATACAGCCCACAAGAGCCATACCCTGCCACAACTTTATTCTGTCGCTTCGATTTCGAACTTTGCAAACTCCTCATCCGACATTGCCTTCAGCTTATCTACCACCCGCAAGGACAAATCTATCATTTCCTCATTTGATAGGTATAAATTGAAGTACTACACCTTTGCAAGCGGCTTATATTCCGACAGCTTATCAAGCATCTCCTTTGCCCGTTCCACTTCCTCCGGCACAACACCCTCAGCAACGATTTCACGCAGAATATCAGAAATACGCTCCGTTCCTTCTGTCTTGATTTCCTGTGATAATTCTTCCACATTCTCCGACATACTTCGCACCGAATCACCATAGAGAATCCTGTCATAATCAAAGCACAGTCAGTCAAATTCCACCGCCAGTTTTTCCTCCTCGGATAGCTTTGGCATACGCTTTTCCCACACCTTTGCTTCCGGCTTCTGCATCGCAATCAGAAGCGTATTATTAAAGCTGTAATTATGAAATTTTGACATGGTATTAAGATAACTTTTGTATTTTTCACTCTGAAAAAGCTCCTTTAAGCCCTCCTCCAGCTTGTCCGTTATTTCTTTTACTCTCTGCTGTTCCGTTGTGCGAATTGTATTCGCATTGTTGTCTGCCATAATTTTTCCTTTCTTTCCACGCAAAAAAGACAACCATTTCTGATTGTCTTTCTGCGTGAATACTATATAGTTTTCGTTCTTTCTTATTCTTTACTCATACGGTAAAGCTCCCTTACTGATTCCATGACCGTTTCCCAAGATATATCTGCCGCATAGGAAAACTTTTTCTGATAAGACTTCCACAGCTTCTCCAACCCTGAGTCTCCCTGCACTTCATCAAAGATTTCCTGTGCATCTTTCAGATGATATTCCGTTTCTCTTTTTCTTGCTGTTGCCTGTAATGCTTCTCCCAAAACCTTTGTATCAAGCGTATTGCCATAAAGGCTCAGAAGAATATGAATATCATAAAAATCTCTCATACGGGTATTGGTAATATTCCTTGAAATCACAGTTTCCAATTTTTCAGCCATAACCGTTTCCAGATTGTACGCCCACACCTCAATGGAGCGGTCCTCTAACATCAGCTTGAAACGATACTGTATTTCCTTTGGTGTAATGACATCCCCGGTGGAAATATCAATCTTTAACGGTGTTCTTACTCCGTCAAACTCTGTTTCCATGCTGACTCTCACACCCGGATAGTCTGCTTCATCCATAATCTCTGAAATCTGCTTGATACGGAATGTCACACCATCCTCCAACGGAACCGATACAATTTCTGCAATAATATTCTCTACCGCTTCCACATTCACATCTGCTCCCTTGATTGTGGCATCAATATCCATCGTGGCACGTGCATCCAGTCCCACCATTGCAGCTACCAGCATACCGCCTTTTAAGATAAATTTATCCTGATACTTCGATACGGATATTCGCTCCAAGAAACGCTCCATCATGTAATTTCTCATTAAAATCTGTGCGTCCGCAGATTTCTTCTTTGACAGGTTACGAATTAAATCCTTTAGCTGTGTTGCTGTCTTTATCATAACAGTACCTCCAAATATTGTTTTAGTATTTTATCCACATGGAATTTCGCCGCATACTGCATAAGCAGTCGCAAATTCTTGTCCTTTCGCTTTGCATATTGTTTTAATGCACTTTGAAAGGTCTGCATTTCCGTATTATTACGATTCCTGATAATGTCACAAATCGTTCTCTCCGTGTTATAGACAGGAACCAAATGCCCGAATGGTGTCTGCATCATAATAATACCTTCTCCATGCAGCTCCTTTTTTACTGTGTATACCTTGATTCCGTCCTCTTTTAATTTTGAGGGATTGTATCCGGTCTTTACCGTAATTTCATATTCCATTGGTTCTCTGTCTGTAAGGTCATGCAGAAAAAGTGCTGTTTCGTGTGAAAAGACTGCCTGCTTACACCGCAGATGCACCAAATACATTGCATCCGTCCATGTATCCCTTGTGGCATAGACTCCATGGGAAATCTGCTCCATATCATTGTCTTTTACATATTGATAAAATACTGTTTTGGTAATTCCTGCATCTGTTACCTGCGATGTACGAATCATTCCGTCATTGTCTGCAAGCAGATTTCTAATCTGTTCTGTCTGGGTCATGGTTTCACTTCCTTTCGTGCTAATATTATAAATCAAATTAGCACGAAAGTAAATGTAAATTTTATAAGGTTTCTTCTTTGCCCTTTTCTTTTACCACAGGCTTCTCCACCTGATTTCCGGCAACCTTTACCTTCATTTCCGCAAGCCTTTCCTTTAAGGACACTCTCGCCGCAGGCTTATCCGCAATCTTTACATCCGGTGTATCATCGTCCATTCCGATTGCATTATCTCCTTTTTCATCCATGTTAAGGAGTGCATTTAATGCCGACAATCGGTCTAACTTCTCTGCAAGCTCCGCTTCCTGTGCAAAAGGCTTTGTAACCTCCACCTTTGCAGTTTCAAGCTGATGTTCTACGGTAGCAAGCTTCGTCTGTGCTTCCTCTAACTGTCTTGGCATAAACTCCAGAGCGTTATTGATACGAGTAATGTTACCAAGCGGGTCTGAACCAATCTCCAGATTGTGGCTGAGCTGACCTTTTACATTCATCACGAATTTGTGATTAAAGCTGTCAAAGGATACCGCCATCTTAAACCCTGCTTCGTTTCATAATTAATGGTAAAATCTCCATTTTTTACATATTTCTTTTTAATTTTGGATACTTTCGTCTTGTACTTGAATGCAAAAATTTTCATCATGCTGTATTTCATTGCCCTGCCGAATTTTCCTATTACATAGGCATTATCAGCAATGCAATAATAGTTAAACAGCCCTCTTACCTTTGCATTGTAATCGCTTAAAATCTCAATATCGCTCTTGTTCAGAACTTTGCCACTATGCAAGGCTTTCCATTTCTCGTTACCATTTTCATCAGTTACGATTTTTATAGCTTCATATTCAAGCAATTTCTTAATCCAATTTTCTTTCGGAACATACAGCTTTACCACCCCACTGAAAGGTCTGGATTTTACTCCGTCCTTTCTTCTTTTTATGCCTTCATTTCTTGATACGGTAATTTTATACCCAAGAAAATCAGCACATTCACTTGTGTGTGTAATTTTTGTTTTTTTCGTCCGAAAGAGTCAGATTTAATTCTTCCGCAAGGAATTTTTTCACTTCTGCCTTTACAACAACTTCTGCAATTGGATTTCTCAATGCCTCTCGCACCTTCCTTTCTTTGTATTTTCCAAACTTACTGCTTCCCTTCTCCATGTGGGCGGCTTTCCCGCATCTGTTTTTACAGCATTCCCTGTTAATTCAGGTTCCTCGGACTACTACGGAAGCTCTGTTACCCTGCCCTTTCGGGTTTAGGTAATCTCCGTTTAGTCTAATTAAAACATTAGCTTTTCGTATTGTCGGAGTACGACTTTCGCCATTTACACACTACTCATGGTTGCTTTATCTTGAGTATTAAGTTATACAAAATGGAAATATAACTGCCAAGATACTGCACGTTTCAATTCCGTTCGTGCAGGGGCAAATGCTATACCCAAGCTCTGGCTATCGTTAAAGCAATCCAGCTTTTACCCTCATATACTGTATCCTGTTCCCTCCGGTGCAAGCGGAATAACAAGAGTCGGCAGCCCTGCCCAAAGTCCTAATCCGTTCGTTGTATTCCCTCCATGATGTACAACTGCACGTAGCTTTGTCTTCTTTAAAGCCTCTAACGTAAGATATTGTAGTTTGGCCAGCTCATCCGATTCCGCTTTTCCAAAGCAAATAAAAATCGGCTTTTCTCCTTCCTTAAGAAAGCTCATCAAATCCGAATCCGGTACATATTTCCTGGCATCCTCCTCAGGATGATACCAATATCCTGTTACTTGAATATGTTCCTTCCATTTTGGATCTTTTGACATAAGTATAGGTGTAACAGGATAAAACGTTAATACCTTCTTTCCATTTTGTATGCGATAGTCATCTGTCATTTTCCATCTTCTTAGCCCATTCTGCTTACGCCATTTATTTACCAAACAACAGGTAAGCAAATTCATTCCCGGCTCAACCATTGCATAGCTCAACCCTACAGATACCTTATTATGTTTCGTAGTATATAGAGAATATTGATTCGTCTTATCAAACGGACTATAAAAATACCTCACACATGGTATATGATATAAATCATTTTACTCAGATGGCATCATTGGCTTCTGCTTCCTGTATGCAAGCGGTGTCTTCCCCTTAGCACATTTGAAAGCTTCCGCAAATTTACTAGTATTCGTATAACCAACCTTGCCTGCAATCTCCGTAACCGACTCATCCGTCTGTGTAAGAAGAGTAGCCGCCATATCCATTCTGAAATTTCTCATATATGTAAAAATGGCTGTACCATATACACCCTTAAAGCATTTCTTTAAGGCTGACACAGATAAATCAAACCGTTCCGCCAGTTCCTCCATGGTATAATGCACCTCTGGATTTGAAGTTATCAACTGCATAATCGCCTTTATCTTTTCCACCTGTGTTTTGTAAAAATAGGGTTTATTTTCTTCTATTTCCGTCTTGTCAAATGATTTTAGCAAAACGAATAACTCCATAATTTTTACTCGAAAGTATTCTATTTGCACATTATCCGGTACATGATAAAGCTCTTGGAAAAAATGTTCTAATACCGTACCTTTACGAATAACAAAAGGTGACTTATCTACTTCAAAATATTTCTCCAATCCATCTAAGTCAATCTGAAAAAAGCTTAACAGCTCTCCTAACGTTTCCATTACCTCATCCGGAAAAATCGTAACACTTACTCCATGATAATGACTTAATGGAAAATGGCAGCTTTTATTTTTCGTTCCAAAGCTATCCAGCACAATATCACCGGAAGTCAGATACCAGTAAGTCCCTTTTTCTGTTTTCCACTCTACCCGACCTTCCCTGCAATGCTCAATAATAATAGCCCGCTTACATTCCATCTGTCGAGCCGGACCGCATGTTATATGATAATCATTATACATTACATAAATCCCCGGATATACCTGATAAAAGGTTGATGTTCCATCACCCGTTTCCGTCTTCAGTTGGAACACAGAACAGTTTCCATCCTTGCACACCAATTTCATTTGTTGTTTTTCGAATGCTGTTTCCTTCCAATCCATCTCGTCACCTTTTCTATTTCCATGTTAATAATTATGTGTTTTTCACACTGTACTCCCACATCTTTGCATACGTTTTCTGATTGTTAATTAACTCCTGATGTGTTCCTTCTTCCGTTATTCTACCATCTTCTACCACCAATATCTTATCAGCATCCATAATACTTGACAATCGATGTGCTATTACAATTAGTGTTTTATTCCGAACCAGCTCATTCATTGCTTCCTGAATATACAATTCATTTTCCGGGTCTACACTAGAGGTTGCCTCATCTAATAATACAATCGGAGCATCCTTCATAATTGCCCGGGCAATGGATATTCTCTGTTTCTCTCCACCTGAAAGTGTGGAACCGCCTTCTCCAATTATCGTATCATAGCCCTGTGGCATATTCATTATAAAATCATGACACCTTGCTTTTTTTGCTGCCTCTATAATCTCATCTCGAGAAGCATTTTCAACACCAAATGCAATGTTATTTGCTATCGTATCCTGAAACAGATACACATTTTGAAATACCATACTCATATGAGAAAGCAAATGATCCAGTGAAATCTCCCTGATGTCAACGCCTCCTAAAGTAATTCTGCCCTCTTTCACATCCCAAAATCTTGGAATCAAACTGGTCAAGGTAGTCTTTCCACCGCCGGAAGGTCCTACCAGTGCCACAAAGGTATTCTCCTTAATCTCCAAACTCACACCCTTAATAATTTCCTTATTATCGTATGCAAAATGTACATTTTCAAAGGAAATATCATGATTGTTAATAGAAGCAGAGGTCTCTCTGTCTGCAAGCTCTTCTACTGCCATAATCTCATCAAAACGATTAAGTGCCACCTCTAACAAATCAAATCTTGGAACGCCATTTATCAGTGATACTAACGGTTGGAGACAAATAGAACTAAAAATCAATACTCCCAATGCATAATCCATCGATACTTCTCCCTCAAAATACACCAAAATGGCTACAAGAATCATCACCCCTATTCCCAATGTATTAGTGAGATCTGTACTCAATCTTGGAAAAAAGTATTTCCTTTCAAACTCCAGTGAATTCTCTTTTGTTTTCACAAATACCTTTTCCAAATCAACATTATCATCATCATTCATACCAAATGCTTTTACCGTTGCCAATCCTTTAATAAACTGAACTACAGAATTAGACAACACACCAAACTGCTCGTGTCTGATTTTTCCATGCTTTTTATTCACCTTATCCAAATATTTGATTGCAAAATATGCTATAAAAAGAATCAGTCCATATACAACACCCAATTTAACATTTACAAAAAGAAGAAAAACGAAACTCATAACTA
>JAFSBX010000152.1 GCA_017437065.1 Lachnospiraceae bacterium | reverse complement strand
GATAGCGTAAGTTAAATGTAGGAAATAATAAAAAAGATTTGCCCTAAGATCCGGTTAAGATTCTTCAGCCTCTGTTATTATATCCTTTTCCCACTTAAAAGGAAACCTTCCGTCCGCTTCGCTCCCGGAAGCTCTTTATCTCTTTACAATCCCCACACTCGATTCTTCAACGCTGCGATTTTTTTAATCTGCGGATATGGAATGGAATACACGGGAACATCAGCCATGTTTCCCAATTGTTTTTGTCTTTTTTTCTCAAAACGCAACATTTGGTCAACGTTGTATATAACTTCTTCTGCACCGACAGCCTTCGGTAATTCTGTCTTTTGATAACGCACCAATTCCAGCATGTTTCCACGGTTCATTTTATAAACCCGCAGTCTGGACATTTTATCAGCTCCGGTTGTACACCAACCGAGCGGACGTGAACTCATTCGATCCGAATACACATGACTGATATGTCCCTCTGCACTACAGTGAATGTTATCCTTCCGATTTTTTACGCCGTTCATTATGGCACTCCAATGCGCCAGGATATAACACTTGGAAGTTTCCACTGCCTTCTTTTTGCTTTCGCTTCCTGTGGCTTCAATAATCCGATTAAAGATTTCTTCCGCTTTCCATTTGCGTTTCCCGTTAATGGCTCTCCATATTTCACTTCGTACTTCCGGTGCAGAATCCATCAGGTGTGAAGTTGCAGCAATGATATATTTATGCATGTGGTATTTATCTAAAACAAACTTTGATTTTGCATGCACTTTCGCACCTGCTTTAATCCAGTCTGCTCCATCACCATTTACATAGATTGTCTCTATGGAATCTGCATCATATGATTTTTCAATATATTCGTATACTTCATTCCATAGATTTTTTGTACCTTCAGAGCCTTCATATCCTCCGCCAAAGTATTTGACACCAATCAGTTCATGGCGCTCATAATCCGCATTTACTCCTTCATACACATACACAAGTTTCGGCATATAGGTATTGCTTTTCGATGTCTTTATATCGCCTTTTTTGTTTATGTATTGCAGCGAAACATGATCTTCATCTGCATCAATATACAGCGTCTTTACCGCCTTCTTTTCCGGTAATTCTTTTGCTTTGGGAAACTGCAAAGGATGCAGTTTTTCCATTACCGTTTCCTTGCTGACGACAACGTCTTTTGCAATGCTGACATTATTTCCGCCTTTCCTATAGCAACTGTCAACTGCCTCTTCAAAGATTCTGGCAATTGCATCTTCCGTAAGGCGTTCCCCCGCTTCAAATCCCAGCAGTCTGTCTACAAGATAGCATCTCTCTCTGGTTTTCTTGTTTATAAAATATGTTTTCCTGTAATGTACTTCTCCAAGAGAAGTGATTTTCTTTCCCTCGTCTCTTCGAATTACAGACCAGTCGGGCCGGAGATCCTTTCTTTTCCATAGCAGTTCATCGTAGGATTCCCATTCCTCACCGATAAGGGAAAGGCCTAATCCAATCACAACATCGGTAACACCATAGACCATTTCGGCGACCTTTGTCGGATCTTCTACATACGCATTAAAAATCTTTGTTAATTCTTTTGTTCCATTTGTCTGAAACTGTTGTATACTATTGACCATGAAAGCACCCTCCTTTGGATTGTTTTGGTTTTGTCACCTTAAATCCTAACACAGGAACGGTGCTTTCTCTATTTTTATTTTTTCCTACAAAAACTTTACCCTAGCGGATAAATCAAACATCTAAAGAGGACTGAAGTATAGTCTACTCCAGTCCCTTTATGAACATTCCATCATAAATAAAGCATATACAACTATAGTAAACGACATAAATAAATTTACTTTGCAATCAATATATGGTATACTCCAATTATAAGGAGGTGCCACATATATGAATAGTCGAAAATATAAGACCGATCCGGAACTATTACTTAGGCAAGGTAAAGAAATAATGTC
>JAFSBX010000020.1 GCA_017437065.1 Lachnospiraceae bacterium | reverse complement strand
TACCTTAATAGTAAAATGAAATTCTCGTTAAAGCGGGAAAGATAATTACAAATAGAATAAGATGAGCCAGAGAAACTGGCAGTACAAAGACAGATGGAGTCAAAACCGTCTGTCTTTTATGTTATGGTGGAAACAGCCGGTGGGGAAAGGAGACGCTATGGCAAGATTTTTAAACTATGAGGACAGGCTGGAGATAGAGAGCGGATTAAAGGAGCATATGTCTTTTACGGAGATTGGAAAGAAGCTAGGAAGGGATAGAACTACCATTACCAAAGAGGTGCGTAATTATTCTGTGGAACAGTGCACAGGTTATAGTGTATTCCCACATAATACATGCAAGTACCGTAAAGGATGCAGGAGAAAAAAGGTATGTGGAACCAATGACTGCAGACATCCGCTGGTGCCTACATGCAGACAGTGTGAGTCCATTTGTAACCGTTACTGTGAACATTATGAGGAAGAGGTGTGTATGCATAGATTTAAACCGCCATATGTCTGTAATGGATGCAGAGAGGTAAAGAAATGTACACTGACCAAAACGATCTATGATGCAATGGAGGCCCAGAGACAGGCATCGGAAAAGATATCAGAGTCAAGGAGCGGGATATTGTCAACGGAAGGTGAAATCGCAAGGCTGAATGAAATCCTTGTGCCGCTTGTGAAGCAGGGACAGTCAATCCATCAGATTTATCTAAATCATAAGGATGAACTGATGTGCAGTGAAAAGACCCTGTATAACTACATAGACGGATGCCTGTTTGACATAAGGAACATTGACCTTCCAAGGAAAGTGAAGTACCGCCCAAGATACAAGAAGCCGGAACTAAAAGTGGATAAGGGCTGCCGTATAGGAAGAAACTATCATGATTATGAAGTGTATATGGAGAAAAATCCGGATACAGCAGTAGTGCAGATGGATTCCGTGATTGGGAGTAAAGGCGGAAAAGTATTGCTAACGGTATATTTTGTAAACGTATCGTTGATGCTTGGATTTTTGAGGGATGCGAATACATCAAAATCGGTCATAGATGTGTTTGAAGGGTTATACCGGAATCTAGGAATAATGGATTTCAGAAAGCTTTTTCCGGTAATCCTGACAGACAACGGAAGCGAGTTTTCCAATCCCAAAAGTATTGAGAATGGACCGGATGGAAAAGGATTTCAACGGACAAGGATCTATTACTGTAATCCGAGTGCACCATATCAAAAGGCAGAAATCGAAGTGGGACATGAATTTATACGCAGGGTAGTGCCGAAGGGAAAAAGTTTTGATGAACTGACACAGAAAGATATCGATAAGATGATGAATCACATCAATTCCTACAAGAGGAAGAAGCTGAATGGAAAAAGTCCATATGAAGCATTCTGTTTTTATTATGGAGAAGAACTGGCGCAGAAGCTGGGATGTCTAGAGGTTGCAGCCAAGGACATCAACATTACGCCAGGACTTCTCAAAAAATAGCAGATAAATAAAGCATACCACCGGCATTTGAATACCGATAGAAAAGGCGTGAATTTCGGCTTGCAAAATTTGTAAGAGGAAACTGACGTCCGTTTTTTGTGCTCATTTTTATCCTGTTCAAGCGTTATTATAGCACAGAAGAAGCCGGAAAGACGGGAATCTTGTTACAAAAGTGGAAAATTGGTTACAAAAT
>JAFSBX010000151.1 GCA_017437065.1 Lachnospiraceae bacterium | reverse complement strand
TCGGTTCTCTTCATTGATGCTGACATTGTGCTCGGATGCCAGCTTCATAATGCTTTTTACCGTTTCTCTATCCGTTGAAATATCCCAGATACTTCTAACAAGAACACAGATAATTCCTTCTCTTTCTATATAGTAAGTGAGCTTATCTATGGCTCTGTCATCCTTGAAAACAGTTTCAACAACCTTCATATCATTCTGCTTTGCGTAGGCTTCCATTCTGTCGGCAACATGGTTTTCCATGCTGCCCACAAATACAAGGCACTGATTTGTTCCTGTCTGTTCCATAACTGCCTCCTTAATTCTGCTGTGAAATTATTCCGGAACGAAAAATTCTGTCTAACTCCCTGATGATTTCTGAATCATCTACGTTACATTCTTCACAACCACAATTTTCCTCACAGTCAAGTGCATCATAATACTCATCCATATCTTCCTTTGCAGTCTTGACGGTAATTCCAAAACGGGCAAGCAGTTCGATGGTCTCCATTACCTCTTTATCCGTTGTGCCAACCATCGCACTGGAAAGTGTTACAACTGTATCAATATCCTCAACCTCTGCCATACCGATAAACGAATATTTCATCGGCATACTCATACCTGCCTGGGAATTTTCACCAAGAAGGGCAACTATCTCATACTCATGCTTTTCACAGTATCTCTCAAGCACTTCCACAATCATGTTGTTTACTGTTTCATTTGTTGTTCCACTGATATAAATTACTGCTTTATTCATCGTAATAATCTCCTTCACTAAATTAAATTTGTTTAGATCTGTCGGGAAATCTCCCTGCTATTTCCCTATGTTTGATTTGATATTCGCGCGATATTATCTCCTCACATAAAGGGACTTAACTCTCATTCACTGTCTGTTGGTCCGGTAAAATGTGGCACAGGTTGGAAATGCTAAATCCCTTTGTGTGAGAAGACAATGTGGAAAGCTAAACCTTCCAATATCTTCTCAAGTCTCTCTGACTCATCCCCCGGCGGGGTAAAGCGATTCTATGCCAGCTGCAATCATCATGTAGTATCCATGCCCATCAAGGACTTGCATCGGTAGCCACTCCTCGGAAATGCTTTTCGCTGAAATCCGAATGCGTTATTAAACTCATTATCTCCGGGTGCTAATCCGGTAGGCTCTGCCCTCTGCTCTTAACCTTCACAGGCACACATAATATCTGTTTCTCATAATCAGCATAAAAGTGAGGTCAGTCATCGCACGAAACGGGGCATCGCCACCCGACAAATGTCAGGCGAGAAATAATTAACGGAATCGCCGTGTCCTATTCAGTTTTCAAAGTTCATATAGGTTTTGCCGTTCTGCTTCATCAGTGTCCATTCGCTCTTTCCTTCGGAAAGTTGTATCTCCTGATTTCGCTTGGGTCATCAACCATGGTTAAATTGTATAAAAAAAAGACGCATCCAAAAACGGAGCGTCCTTCCGAAAACCAGATATTTTTTCGTAAGATTTTACGATTTTTATACGGCTACTGGTTTCATTCGTATAATTTTCAGCATTTCCATAAGCTGCTGCTTCTCAAAATCGGTGCACTGTTCCAGCTCTTTTGTAAATGCATCTGTAATGCTTATCGTGTTATCCTCTACCAGAGGCTTGTCTGTTTCAAAATAGAAATAATCAGCAGAAACATTGAACTCCTGACAAAGTCTCTTTATCAAATCATGAGGAATGGCAGTCTTGCCTTTTTCATAATTAAATATGGTATCTTTGCTCATGCCAAATCGTTCTGCAAACTTTTCCTGACTTAACTTCGTGGATTTACGCAGTTTCTTCAACTGCTCGCCCATGACTTCTGCGTCAAAGACTTCATTCTGAGTTCCCATGTTCTGCTTCACCTCCTTCGTACTTATTTTTTCTGCGGAGGCAAACAAAAAAAGACCTCCACAACAAAACAGAAAATTCTCTTCAAGTCTAAATTTCTACTTTTCCAATCGTTTCTTTAATTTTGTTATGTAAGTCTTTAAATTTTTTCCTAATTAAATCAAATATGTATTAATCTATTTTATCTTCTTTGCCTAATCACTTTTTCTCTCTAATCGTCTTTTCTAAATCAATCTCGGCATAATATCACTAAATTACAATACACTTAAAATATTCATTCTTATCAATCAATTTCATTACATTTCTCTAAGTTTAATATTCATTCATTTGATTTTAGACATTTCAATATTCAGTTGTAGTTTTGTATTTTACCATTATTTTCCTGTTCTTGTCAACGGTTTTCGACAACTTCTCGACAAATTTCTTACAATCGGTAATATCGGTAAATTTGACTTACATAACACTAAAAGCAAAAAAGACGCAAAGAAAATCAGGTAAGAATCTTACCCAACTTTCCCTGCGTCTCTGGTGCTTGACAATACTTCACTACACCCTGTGTAGCTTTTTATGAAATATGCCGCCCTTATCAGGTGAGCCATAATTCAGTTTTATAATTTAAATACACCTTTCTTGCTGTGGCTTATCAAATAGCCTTCTGTGTATTTCTTCAATACTAAGGTTCTCTTACATCTGTCGCATTTCATGCAAACAGCCTGTACAACTACTAAATTATCATCATTCTGGATTAAATAATCCCAAAAATGTCTGCCGCATTTTTTGCAGCGAAATTCAATTACTCCATTTTTATCCATCTCAGTCTGCTCCTTTACAATACAAAATCAACAAGTTTCATTTTGTACTTGAAAAGGAAAGGGAAATCACCTTTGCAAGTCTTCTTCCTGCCGAGAGTTCCGACGCATACTTTGTATGCCCCTGCATATGCTGATCTCGAAGCCAACTGATTACATACCATCGTACATAATCAGGCTCCGGCTCTTCCCTCTACAAACCACATATTGTTATCCTCATAGAACAAATGGCTTTCTTTTCCATCTATAATACAGGTATATCTCATTCCTGCTCCACCAGCTTTTAGACTGGCAGCCCGCCTGATATCTGTAATGCGCTGAATCTCATAAATGTGTCCATCCTGCCATTTAACACTGACCGGCTTCAGCTGTCCCTCTTTACTAAACACAGC
>JAFSBX010000150.1 GCA_017437065.1 Lachnospiraceae bacterium | reverse complement strand
TACTTTTGATTGTTGTCTTACATCTTCAATAATTTCCATCCACTGTAATAATTGTTCCATATGCCCACCATCCGTTTTTCTTTTATTGTAACAGATAAAATGGGGTTGTTCACAATTTATTAACTCATGCGTTTATCTTGGCATTTTCTTTGTGACTATTTCCTAAAGTTATAATCATGCTAAAAGGTATACTTTCCGGCATAAATTACATTATTCCAAAAATGCCATATTACGGATAATACTTTCTATTTTTTCTCATATTCTCTCGCCTTTCGAAAGAAAGTAGACTGTGGCAACCCACACGCTTTTGCCGCCTGTGTCACACTCATTTTTCCCTCTCGCCATTCCTTATGCACCTGATGAAAATTGTCTGGCAATCGTAAAGGTGGTCTGCCAAATTTAACTCCTCTCGCTTTTGCTGCTATTCCCTCCGCCTGTCTTTGTTTAATGTTCATTCGCTCATTCTCTGCCACATAGCTTAATAATGCCAGAACAATATCGCTAATCAGCGTTCCAAGGAGATTTTTTTCACGCCTTGTATCAAGTAATGGCATATCAATCACCACTATATCTGCACCTTTTTCTTTTGTGATAATTCTCCATTGCTCATTGAGGTCTTTATAATTTCTTCCCAAGCGGTCAATGGATTTTACAAACAGTACCGAATTTCCATCTAATTTTTTCATCAGTTTTTTGTACTGTGGTCTTTCAAAATTTTTCCCCGATAACTTATCCATAAAAATATTCTTTTCCGGCACTCCCATTTCCAAAAGTGCTATCCTCTGCCTATCCTCGTTCTGCTCTCTCGAAGAAACTCTCATATAACCATAAATTTTGATTTCCTCCATGTTTCTACCTCCATAAAAATTCCCATCGCCTATGGACAATGGGTAGTATTTGTTATCCTGTATTATTTTATCGCTCTTACTTCTTTTAACTCGTTAATTACCGCACTTATTGATTTTCTTCATCTGTTGCCTTGCCTGTTCCCTCTGCACCTCGCTAATATTCCTCGGCTTACGGTAACTAATGTACGATTTTGGCATGGAATAGGTCTTGTCATGCTTCGTCTGCCCTATGAGCTTATATACAGCCGGAAATGCCTTTACAAGTCCGTCCAACTTCCGCATGACTGCCTTATCCCTTGTGTAGACTGTTGCAGTCTGCTCTCCGGCATTGAAGCTGATAATGGTTTCCTGCTCATATCGTGAAAATGGTGTCATAATGTCCTCCTGTGGTATATCTTGTATATTTATAAATATTGATTGATGGATTGATTGATAAGATAGATAACTAACATATTTTTCTCTATTCTTTACTTTTTCTTTGGTTCTTTCTTTTTTGGAGTAAAACAGTCTGCCTGAAAAGAGATGGGAAGTGTCTGCTTTATGTAGCATTTTTCTCTGATTTTCCACGCTAATTATCGAAGTATTTTCATCGTTTCATGCTTTATTGGGTATTTCTCTGCTGACCGGAAATATCCCTATATTTTCAACGGTAATTACTGTTGAAAAAAAGACTACAACATTTCTGCCATAGTCCTTTACCAAAATCCTTATACTGCTGTTTCTGTTCGTTCTTTCTCCTGCTGTCTGCGAATTTCCTCTCTCTTTCTTGCCATATACTTACGATTGGATGCTCGCTTTTTCTCCAGTCGCTTCCGCTCCTTTTCCTGTTGTAAAAGCTCCTCCTCGCTCAATATTACCTGCTCCTGTGGCAATTCGACTTTCCCTACATAGTTCAGATAGATTTCAACCTCCTGTGTCCGTTCTGCGCCCTTGCCCTCTGCTTTATGAATCATAATCTTTGAAACAAATTCATTTATCATAGGTGCTGTCAGTTCCGTAAAATCTGTATAACGCTTCACAAGTTCCATGAAATGCTCCACATTGTTAGTCTCCGTTTCCAGCGTGTTAATGGTGTCTCTGTCATTTTCAATCTGCTGTTCCAACACACCCATTTCTTTCTCATACTCTGACAACATCATATCAAAATGTTTATCACTCAATCTGCCACTGACATTATCCTCATACAGTTTTCGTATCATACGGTTAATTTCCTCACACCGCTTCTCACTTGCCTTAATCCGTCCTTTTGCCTTAACAGCCATATCCTGCTGTGTTTTGGCACTGCTACTGCTCACAAGCTCTAAAAACTCTTGCTCGTTGCTTATGGCAAAATCACAAGTTTTCTTAATGGTATCAAGTACTAACTGACGGATTACCCAAGTCTGGATGGAATGGGATGAACACTGTACCACATACTTCTGTCGGCTCAAATTGTAATTGGCACAATTATAGCAGTCCTCCGGTGGTATGTACCGCTGTTTTCCATTGGTGTACATATCCTTTCTTATCCGCCCTGTCCTGTGTCTGTGGTTATACATTTTCCCACCGCAATCCGCACAAAAAAGCTTTCCGGTGAGTGGATTGGCTTCTCCCATGATGTCTGGCTTTCTGACTGTTTTACGAAGCTCCTGCACCATATTCCAAGTTTGTTCGTCAATAATAGGCTCCTGTGTATTTTCAAAAATAACCAAGTCCTCTTTCGCTGTTTTCTTAGGTTTCTTGTCCTTGTAGCTTTCCTTATAAGTTCTAAAATTAACGGTATGCCCCAAATATTCCGGTCTACGCAAAATATCCGCTACCGTTGCTCCTCTCCACATATAGGGATTATCCATATCTGCACTTGTCTTGTGGGTTCCCACACCTCTTTTTGCCTGATAGTAGGACGGTCTTTCCACCTTTTCCTCTGACAGTATTCTTGCAATGTCATAGGGTCCTTTTCCGGCAACACACAATCTGAAAATTCTCCGGACTACCTCGGCAGCTTCTTCATCAATGAGCCACTTGGTATTGTTCTCCGGGTCTTTTTTATAACCATAAAGACAATGATTTGAAGTATGCACACCGGACATTCCCCTTGCCTTTAATACGCTTGTAATCTTCCGGCTCGTATCACGCACATACCACTCATTCATGATATTTAGGAATGGTGCAAATTCTGCACTCTCTCTTTTATCACTGTCCACTCCGTTGGATATGGCAATGAAATGAACGCCCTTTTCCCGAAACATAACCTCGGTATAAAAACCTACCTGCAAATAGTCACGTCCGACTCGGCTCATATCTTTTACAATGACAGTTGATACTTTTCCGTCCTCAATATCCTTTATCATATTTTTCCAACTGGGTCTGTCAAAACTTGCTCCAGACCAGCCATCATCTGTGTAATGAACGATGTTGGTATATCCATTCTTTCTCGCATAGTCCAATAGCATATTCTTCTGATTTGTGATACTATTACTTTCGCCGGTGAGTTCGTCATCTTTTGACAGACGCTCATAAAGTGCTGTCACACCATTGGTATTTTTCTGCTTCATTTTCTATCCTGCTCCTTTCTTTGAAGTGTTCCACACACCACGGTTACAATATATATCATCCGTATAGTGCTTCGGCGGTGTGGTGTAATGCTCGCTGATTTTCATCTGTACCCCGTCAAAGGTCTGCCCCTTTGAAAGCTCCGGCAGCTTCTTATCCTCCTGCTCTTTCTCTTCCGTTGTCTTAAAAGAACGCTTAAAGGCATCTTCAAAATCTTTCCACCCGTTTTTTAAGACCAACTTGCCGGAAGTGGCAAAGGTGTATCCCCCACAGGAAAGCTCTGCCTTCACCGTTTCATAAAGATGTTTCTCCCCCGTAGCACACAGCAACCTGTTGGCCACAAGGGATAAAATCTTTCGCTCCGTTTCCGGCAGGGCTGCAAGGTCAGCTTTTGCAATCTCCATTGTGGGGATAATCGCATGGTGGTCTGTAACCTTTTTGCTGTTTAACACACGCTTAATATCCGGATTGAACATCATATTTTCCTCAAACAGAATGGAACCAAAAATTGCTTCAATCACATTTCCGGCTGTCTGCTCCATATCGTCAGACAAATACTGGCTGTCCGTTCTCGGATAGGTACACAGCTTCTTTTCATAAAGACTCTGGGTGTACTCCAAAGTCTGTTTTGCAGTAAACCCGAATAAGCGGTTGGCATCCCTCTGGAGCGTGGTAAGATCATAGAGCTTCGGTGGTGACACCGTCTTTTCTTCCTTTTCCACAGACGTAACAAGAGCCTGTCCGCTCCGACAAGCTCCTGCAATCTGTTCCGCTTCTGTTTTACTGTCAATCCTCTCTGTGGCTGCATCCACG
>JAFSBX010000149.1 GCA_017437065.1 Lachnospiraceae bacterium | reverse complement strand
GTTTTACACTTCGGACAGTAAAGAGGGTCGTATCCGAAAGAAAGAATAATGGAATTACGCCAGTCTAAGGTGCGACGCAGAAAGTTTTGTTTTTCAGAAGAAATACACCTGCGAAGCTTTGATTCCTGTTTATGATGTTTAGCGTAAATACCATAATAACGGAGCATTTTAAAGTGTTTCTCAGGGATATGAACAATCAGACGTTTGATAAAATCCAAGGCAGGAACACATTCTTCGATTGTTTTATCGTCCTCATGTCTGGTATAGTGAAAAGTTACTTTTTCACCGTCATAGTTATCGATGCGGGAAGTAGCGATAACAGGTCGGCCAAGATAGCGACTGATATATTTGATAGTAATATCAGGAGTACAGGAATTAGGTTTGGCACGGACATAAAAACCATCAGCGTGTTTTGAATACATTTCATTTTTCGTTTTTTTAAAGGAAGCCCCCATTTTTTTAGAGAGTAAATCAAGTAAAACTTTGCGGAAAGCATTTCGTAAGAAAGTATAATCAAAATGTTTCACAGGACGCCAAGGAGTAATGTTACCAGCAGCACCTTCAGAGATGAGGGCATGAATGTGAGGATTCCATTTGAGGTCACGACCAAAGGTGTGAAGGACACAAATGAAACCAGGAGTAAAATTTTCTGATTTATTCATCTTAGCGAACATGCGAAGGATAACATCTCTGACAGCATGAAAAAGACAGCCGAGAAGTGAACGGTCACGGAGAAAATAAATGCGTAGTTCTTCAGGAATGGTAAAAACGCAGTGTCGATGTACACAGGAAATAAGCTTACAGGACATATGAAAAGAACGCATTTGATTGTACTTGTTGCCGCAAGTAGAACAAAAACGGCTTTTGCAACGAAAAGCAACAGATTTAAGTTGCCCACAGTGAGGGCAGGCATAAAAAGCATTGCCATAAGTATAATCACCGCAGTGAATCATCTTGTTGATGTTCTCTATTTCGGTTTTTCTAGGATGGAGTTCATATAGGATATGTTCATAATAATCAGTAAAGATGGATTGTAAGATATTCATAGTTGAATTTTACAATAAAGTAACACAAAGAAAAACCCCTTACCCCTCATGATTGAGGGGCAGGGGAGTTGAGAGTGTCGAAGACACTTTTTTATTCCAGGGAGAAAGAGTATGAGTGGAATTTATGGATTTTGGAAGCCGGGTTTGGGAATAGACAAATACGAAGAGGATACAAATAAGCTTATGCTTTGGAACAGAGCATATGGAAATGAGGAAGAGGACATATATAAAGGTGAAGACTTATGTCTTGGCTGTTGTTCCGAGAAGCTTTCCGTAAGAGCAAATAGAAGTAATCCTGTTTTAAAAAGAAAGCAAAAATATGCAGTAATAGATGCATTACTTTATAATAGAGATGAATTACAGCAGAAAGGTCAGTTTGCGGATGGACTTTCTGATGAGGAATTGTTATTTTCGTATATGGAACGATTTGGAATGAATGCACTGAAGGATGTAAATGGCGATTTTTGTGGTGCTATTTATGATATGGAGAAGAAGACAGTAACATTATTCAGAGATCATATGGGAATACGTCCACTGTTTTATTATTCAAATGAAGAATGTGTTATCTTTTCAACCGATATGCGTGGATTGTTAGCAATGAATCAGGTGGATGTGGCTATAAATGAAAAGTGGTTATGGGGGAACATTACTGGGGATGCCAGCATGGGAACTGAAAATACCGAATTTGCTCATATTCACTGCGTTAAGCCGGCAACGTATATGATTTTTGAATATACGAATGAACGGATGCAAGTTGAGAAGACAAAATATTGGCAATTAGGGAAGAGAAAGATACGGTTATCGTCAGAGAAAGATTATATAGAGCGGCTAAGAGAGTTGATTACGGATTCTGTGAAGAGGAGACTGGATGCGGTATCAGGACAGATTGGCGCTGAATTATCTGGTGGACTTGATTCAGGTATAATCGATATTCTGATTCATCGATTAGGCAGAGAATGTACATATTTTTCATGGTCTGCATCGCCTCAAGAGATTCCTTTTGCGGAATATGATGAGAGAATTGTTATAGAAGATATATGTAAGCAGGAAGATATCACCTGCAATTATGCAAAGCTTTCTTCGAATTTTGATGAAGAAAGTATTATTTCAAAAAAAATGAAGCAAATGGGAATAGAGTTAAAGATGAGTGAGGACAATGCAAAGAAGTTTGTATTCCCACCATATGTGAATACATTACCAATTTGTAAGACGGGTGATTTTATTCATAAAAGTGGTGCGAGAGTAGTATTTACCGGTCATGGTGGAGATGAGGGCGTGAGTCATCGGTGTAACCCTTATGAATTGTTCTATCATAAAGAGTATATTCCATATCTTCAATATATGTGGACATCTACTAAAGGTGGAAAAAATAGAATTTATAATACGTTTTTACGCTGTAAAAAGAACTTGCTGTCGACTAGAAAGACATTACGAAATCCATATATTGGAGTATTTGCTGTAAAAGAATTGTTGAATAATGATTTTTTTGAAAAGTATGATAAAGATCCGAAGCCGTCTTTAAGCTTTGCGTAT
>JAFSBX010000148.1 GCA_017437065.1 Lachnospiraceae bacterium | reverse complement strand
TAATAAAAAATAGGCTTCGCCTATTCAACTCCCCTGCCCCTCATTCATGAGGGGTAAGGGGTTTTCTTTTACATCTTTTTCCTTCATAATAATCTTATGAACATACTACAAGAGATTTTTAAAGATCATTACGAAGAAATGTTATATATTTTACATCCCCGTCAAGCTGTTATCAAAAACGTTGACAAGATGATCAACTGTGGTGACCCTTCTTTTGGCGGCGCCATGTATGGCTGCACCAAATGTGGAACCTCGAAATTCGTTCCTTTCCGCTGCAAAAGCCGTTTTTGTCCAACCTGCGGTGTCAAATACTGTCAGGACCGTTCCAATGCCATGTCCTTCAAACTCATTCAGTGTACCCACCGCCACTGTGTCTTTACCATTGACGATGATTTACGGCATTTTTTCCTGGAAGACCGTTCTCTTCTTGACTGCCTGTTTAACTCTGTCCGCAGCGTTATCCTGCGGATGTTCCACCAATTAAACAAGTCAAAAAACTTTGTTCCCGGATTTATCTGCGTTCTTCATACTTTCGGTCGCCCTCTTGAATGGAATCCCCATATTCATTGTCTTATTACAGAAGGCGGTTTCTCTGATGACGGTTTCTGGCGTGTTGTAAAGCATTTTGATTATTCCTACCTTCGTAAGGCTTTCCAGACTGCCTTACTTAATGAATTGGAATCCAAAATCGGTCCGTCTTTTAAGAAAACCAAAGCAGCCATCTACCGCAAGGATAAAAATGGATTCTACGTTTATGCAAAACCAAATCTCTGTGACCCTCAGACTGTTGTTAAATATATCAGCAGATATCTTGGCCGTCCTGTCATCGCCTTAAAAAGAATTGATTCCTATGACGGCGAAAATGTTACCTTCCACTACAACCGTCATGAAGACAATGCTTTTGTATCAAAAACTGTTTCTGCTCTGGATTTTATCTCTCTGCTCATTCAGCATATCCCTGAGTCTCACTATAAAATGACTCGTTATTACGGACTTTATGCTAGGCAGCGGATAAAAGATAATACGCTGCGGCGTATAATACATAAATCCAAACATACTGTAATCCGCAGTTTTTCAAAGTGGAAAAACAACATCCTCATTTCCTTTGGCTATGATCCTCTCTGCTGTCCTAACTGCAGTACCACCATGTCCTTAATGGATATTTACTATAATCATAAGCGGGTTTCTCTGGAAGAATTATACCAAAAGGCTAAAATCAAATGCCGCTCTGCTTGATTTATCCTTCTGTCTGTTTCATACTATCTACATCAACAGACAGAAAGGTGTTATAAAAATGAACTCAAAATCTTTAGAGGAACTTCGTAATAAATACATCCAAAACCCACCTGAGGGAATGACTGCAAAACTTGTAAAGGGCATGACCGATTCTGATTTATTGGACATGCACTACTTTTTAACTGAAGATGAGGACTGGGGCGGTGATGAAACGGAAGAAGGATTTTATATCGATATCTTCCAATAACCGTCTGCTTTTTATGCCCGCTTTTACGCGGGCTTTTTTATTCAGGATTTCTCCGTCAGGAGAAATTTCCTATTATATAAGAAAGAATACGCGTTATCGCGTATTCTCCGCCTGCGGCGGGATACGAAGTATCATTTTCCTTTCC
>JAFSBX010000147.1 GCA_017437065.1 Lachnospiraceae bacterium | reverse complement strand
GGCCGCACACGTTTGCCTCCGGCATGTAACGTGCGTAACGCATAAGCACGCATTTCAGGATGGTCAAAATCCAGCACCTTATCCAGATATGCCTCCACTTCCTCTAGTTTTTTCTTTACAGCATGTACTTTTAAGAAATTCAACATACCATTGCCCCCTGGCTGAATTCTTTTTGCAACAATGCTTCCAGCGCCGCAAATGAACTTATCTTCTCTCCTCTTAATCCTTCCCAATGATCACGCAGATATACATTTGCCTCAGCCAGAACTTTTTCAACTGCACACTCGGTAAACAATGCCATAACCTCTGCGGTTTTCTCTGTTAGAAGCGCTGCCGCATCGTCCATCGTATAAGCTATACGTCCTTCTAGAGCATCTACACCATCAACATTGAAGTGTTTCAGATACGCCAGATATATAGGCAAATAGGCTGTTTTACCGCTTTCAGTCAATGCAGTAATAAAACGTCCGTAAAGTAAATCTCCCAACAACACCGGCATCTGCTTTTCTGCACGAAGCTGTTCCGTATTTTCTGTCACTTCTGTCAAAGAAAAATGCAGTAACGAAGATAAATATAACAATTCAGACAACTTACCAAACTCCATTGCATCTTTTTCGTCACAGCCTGTTATTTTGCTTAAATGTGCTGTTAGACGCGCAAAAAAGATAAAATCGCGTTCATAGAATGTATGATGAACCAGTTCAAATACAGAACTGCCTTTTACCCGTAATGCTTCTGCTAAATTTCGCACTACAATCACCTCAAACATAAAAACCTTTTCTAAATGGACACAAAACTCCAAATTACCACTTATTTTATCATATTTCTGATAAAAAAAATAGAACTATCTGCTTTTTTATTGATGAAATATTTATGAAAATTCTTTTGATAATCTATTTTCATAGCCGCGTTAAACCCAATATACATATAATGAATAATAATTCAATACAACTCACATTTTTGAATTATTATCTTTTTCTCAAAATCTCCGTATCGTAGACAAACTTGCATTAAATCGACACAAATCTATCACTTTTGTCCTCAATATATGGAATAATTGTTTTTCATCCATTTCTAATAAACAGATGTATATCTAATAAAGATTCTATTTTTCGTTTAATTTTGTTTAAAACATTACAAAATAAAAATTTAACATGCATAATTATCACAATTATCAGAATTTTTCTCTTTCTTTTTTCTGTATACTGTATTATAATCAAGAGGCTGTGTTTTAACAGCGATATTATTAATACATTTTAAGGAGGATCATTTTCATGACCGCTGAAAAGAAAAAACTTGGTCTGATTTCCAAGTTGCTCATCGGTATCGTTGCCGGTGCTCTCATCGGGTTATTTTTACCTGAAGTTTTAGTGCGTATTTTAGTAACAGTTTCTTCTATTTTCTCTCTGTTCCTGAAATTCGTAATTCCATTCATCATCGTAAGCTTTGTTATCTGCGGGATTGCCGACCTGGCTCAAGGCGCAGGCAAACTGTTGGGTATCACCACTGCAATTGCTTATGGCTCCACTATTTTAGCAGGTTCCATTGCATACATCGTGGCTACCAACCTGTTCCCTAGAATTCTGGGCAGCAACCTGGCAAGCGAAGTAGGCGACCCAAGTGCAGGTATGCTGAGCTCTTACTTCACCATTCCGCTGGCTCCAATGCTGGATGTAACTGCTGCTATCGTATTCGCATTTGTAATGGGTATCGGTATCTCTTATCTGCGCAGCCAGGGCAAAGGCGAAACACTGTACAACTTCTTTACAGAGTTCCAGGCTATTATCCTGAAAGTGCTGAACACCATTATCATTCCGTTCCTGCCGGTTTATGTTGCAGGTACATTTGCGAACATTGCATACGCTGGCCAGATTGTAACCATTATGGGTCTGTTGGGGAAAGTATTCGCTACTTCCATCCCATTACAGCTGTGCTACCTGTTTGTACTGTTCCTGATTGCAAGCATCTTTGGTAAAAAGAATCTGTTCACTCTGATTAAAAACCAGATTCCTGCTTACCTGACTGCAGTTGGTACCCAGTCCTCCGCTGCTACCATTCCTGTAAACGTAGCTTGCGCCGAGAAAAACGGTGTATCCAAACAGATCCGTGAATTCGTTGTTCCTCTGTGTGCAACCATCCACTTAGCAGGCAGTATTACCGCTCTGACATGTTTCACCATCGCATTGCTGTACATCAATGGTTTAGACTACTCCATCGGTGTATACTTCCCATTCTTACTGACACTGGGTATCGCTATGGTAGCTGCTCCGGGTGCTCCT
>JAFSBX010000146.1 GCA_017437065.1 Lachnospiraceae bacterium | reverse complement strand
TCTATATATATTTATCTGTCCCATCTGAAATACGATGTATTCAGATGGTCTATTAAAGTTATCCTTTTTTACTTCAAAAAATTCAAAAATTTTTCGAAAAGTTTTTTTATAAAACTCTTGACTATTTATAGTTTGTCACCTACACATTTTCATTCAAATGTGCTACACTAATTAAAACAAGCGCAAACGGTTGTCCCTAAATTAAATTTATCAAGTTATATTTATTTCGTCAATATATATTCATGACATTTTACAAACATTTTGACGAAATTATATTTAGAAAGGACAATTTATATGAAAACAAATCAAATTTATTTCGGTGCTGCTTATTATGATGAATATCTTCCGTTTGATCGTATAGATCAAGATATGAAAATGATGAAAAAAGCCGGTATGAATGTGATTCGAATTGCTGAATCTACCTGGAGTACAATGGAACCTCAGGAAGGCGTTTACGATTTTACACATTTAGACCGCATGTTAGATGCCGCGTCCCGCTATGAGTTAGATGTAATCATCGGTACTCCTACTTATGCAATTCCATGTTGGCTCGCTAATAAGTCAGAAGATATTCTGGCGCGTACAAAAAATGGACAAGAACTTTATGGTCACCGCCAGAATATGGATTTAACTAACCCGATTTACCTTGAATATGCCGAAAAGATGATACGCAAGCTACTGGAACATGTTTGTCAGCATCCCCGTGTCATCGGGTATCAGATTGATAATGAAACTCATCACTATGGAACTGCCGGCATGCGTGTCCAAAAAATGTTTGTTACTTATTTGAAAGAAAAATTTCCCGAAATAAAGGATTTCAATAAAGAGTTCGGCTTGGATTACTGGTCAAATCGAGTTGATAACTGGAATGATTTTCCGGATGTTTTAGGAACAATCAATGGCAGTCTTGCTGCCGAATTCGAAAAATTTCAGCGTAAAATTGTTACGGACTTTCATCATTGGCAAGCTGCTATTATTAATGAATATCGGACGGATGCACAATTCATTACGCATAACTTTGATTTTGAATGGCATAATATTTCTTTCGGTCTTCAGCCTGATACCAATCAGTATGATTGTGCATCCTGTATGACTGTTGCTGGTGCTGACATATATCATCCTTCACAGGATCATCTGACAGGTGCAGAAATTACAGCATGCGGAAATATTATTCGCGGGCTTAAAAAAGACAATTATCTTATTTTAGAAACACAAGCTCAGGGAACACTTGAAAAACTCCATTATCCCGGACAATTACGTCTTTGCGCCTATAGCCATCTTGCAAATGGCGCAAACAGTGTAATGTATTGGCATTGGCATTCCATCCACAATTCATTTGAAAGTTACTGGAAAGGAATACTTTCACATGATTTTTCAGAAAATGCGACCTACCGGGAAGCTCTGTTGATAGGAAATGAATTAAAGACATGTGGTACACACCTTAAAAATTTAAAGAAAACAAATGAAGTAGCACTGCTTTTAGACCACGAATCACTGACCGGACTCAAGCAATTCCCTATTGGCTCTCTTGGAGATTCCAGCTATAATACTGTGGTGCGTTGGATTGGTGATGCACTTTATAGAAACAATATTGAATACGATATGGTATACACACAAAATATGGATTTATCCAATTATAAACTTGTGATTATTCCTTGTTTGTATTCAGCTTCCAACGATACTTTACAGCAACTTCATCAGTATGTAGAAAATGGAGGACATTTAGCAGTTACTTTTCGCAGTTGCTTCTCAAATGAGCATTTAAAAATATATGCAGACTCTCAACCGCATATGTTAAACAAATGTCTTGGAATCCATTATGACCAGTTTACAATACCTGAACAGGTCAAGTTAGATTGGAATTTACCGACAGGACATAATTCACTCCCTTCCTCTGCCTGCACCTGGATGGATCTTGTTACCACTGATACAGCACAGATATTGGCTCATTATCAACATCACGCCTGGAAAGACTATGCTGCTATAACAGAAAACAATTATAAATCCGGTAAAGCATACTATATCGGCTGCATGTTTGATGACAGTTCCTTAGATAGGTTTGTACAATACATTGCAGAAAAAGCAAATATAAAATTAGCGCCTTTCCAATTTCCTATCATACTAAAAAAAGGAATTAATGATTACGGAAAACAAGTTTATTATTATATGAATTTTTCTAAAGACGCTCAAAATATATACCATACGGATTTTGACGGAATAAATATTCTGGAAAATTTGCCATGCAAAGATGGAGAAAAAATCCAACTGACACCATGGGGTGTACAGATTGTAGAAGAACAGTAAAAAGCTTTCCTTCTATAAATTCTTTTTTCAAACAAGAGGGTGTGACACAGACTCTGCCACACCCTCCTATTTACACAATTATTTCTGTTTCACATATCCTATAAACTTATTCTGATATAATATCCGAAAATACTGTACCAGCCGTTCAAGAACAGGCTCCGCCTCTTTTCCGAATTTACCTTTCACAAGTTCGGATATTTCATAAATTGTTCTCTTACCATCCATCTGCTGCCACACAAAGCTTCCGTACTCATCCAGCTTTATATGACTCACACGGGGTCTTTTGAACAACTTCTGTGCCATCCAATTGTAAAATCCTTTATTCACTACATGAACAGTCACTATTCCTTTTTTATCCGCATCCCATGTATAAACCGGATTACAACATGGAACAAAATCCATAAAGTTTTTCTTTTTTTTCATTTAAACACCCATGATTTTCCTGAATTCTGTAAATCAATATAACGATTCTTCAATTCGGGCTCATTTATGCTTTTTTATTCCTACGCACACAGAACTGCCATAAGGAAAGTGTCAGTAGTGCAAATGCAATAATACCAATGATATTTCCAATATTTACATTCTGTAAAGCCGGAATCAGGTTCGGTAAAAATCCGCCAAGTACATCACCTAAAGTTCCTTTACCCGGAATCGGGATAATGGCAAATATTGCAAGTAAAATACCCACCAGACCTTCCCCGGCAATAAGTCCTGAACTGTACAGAATACCGTTCTCAACTACCCGTTTCTGTTCGTTACCTTTTTTCACTTTTTCAAGAACCCATCTTACAGCACCACCAATCATCATTGGTACGCTTAAGTGAATCGGTAAGTATAAGCCGATTGCAAACGGAAGAACCGGAATACCTAAAATTTCAACAACGATTGCAATACATGCTCCGATACCTACTAAGCCCCACGGAAGGTTACCACCCATAACACCTTCAACAATCATTTTCATAAGAGTTGCCTGAGGTGCCGGAAGCTCTGTTGAGCCGTAGCCCCATGCTGAATCTAACAGATATAACACTCCACCGATTGCAATGGAAGAAGCAAGTACACCAATTAACTCACCAATCTGCTGTTTCTTCGGTGTAGAACCTAAAATATAACCAGTCTTTAAGTCCTGAGAAGTATCACCTGCAATAGCCGCAACGATACAGATAACCCCACCGATTGCAATTGCTGCTGTCATTCCTGCCTGTCCAATTGTTCCTGTTGCTTTTAAAGCAAGAGAAGCAACCAAAAGAGTCGCAATTGTCATTCCGGATACCGGATTGTTACTACTTCCTACAAGTCCTACCATTCTGGAAGAAACTGTAGCAAAGAAGAAGCCGAAAACTACAACGATAAATGCTCCAAACAGATTAATCGGAATTACCGGCACAAGCCATATTGCCAAAACTAATGCTATAATAGCAATAATAATGAAGCGGATATCCAAATCCTGATTTGTACGCTCTGCTGTTTTTGTTCCTTTACCAAATCCTTTTAAAGCGTCTTTGAATGTTTTTACAATCAGAGGAAGTGACTTAATTAAACTGATAATACCTCCACAAGCCACTGCACCGGCACCAATGTATTTTACATAATTGGACCAGATAGCAAAAGAACCTCCTTTTGCATACAATTCAGCAATGCTCACATCTGCCGGGAATAAAACCATATCTGCACCAAACAGTACGATTAACGGCATAATAACAAACCATCCTAAAACACCACCTGCCAACAGATAAGAAGCAATTTTAGGACCACAGATATAACCAACACCCAACAACGCCGGTAATACATCCGCTCCAAAACCGGAACCTTTGTATGCCGGAATTTCATAGTGTACTTCACTCGGGAATGTTTTTAATCCGTCTGTGATAAATTTGTATGCAGCTGCAATTCCAAGTCCTGCAAATACGGTAGATGCTTTTGAACCACCTTCCTCACCTGCAACAAGAACTTCAGCACAGGCTTTTCCTTCCGGATACGGCAGTGTTCCGTGCTCCTGTACAATTAACGCTTTTCTAAGTGGAACCATAAATAAAATACCAAGTGCGCCGCCGATAAATGCTACAATAGCAATTTCTATTAATGAAGGAGCTGCCGTCCCCCATTCCTTTGCCCATAAGAAAAGTGCAGGCAAAGTAAATATTGCACCGGCAGCTACGGATTCACCAGCCGAACCGATAGTCTGAACCATATTGTTTTCCAAAATGGATTCTTTTTTTAGGATCATGCGAATAACACCCATAGAAATAACCGCAGCCGGAATGGAAGCGGACACAGTCATACCTACCCGTAATCCTAAATATGCATTAGCAGCACCAAAAACAACTGCTAAAAGAATACCCAGAACAATGGATGTTCCGGTGAACTCCGGCATCGTTTTCTCTGCCGGTACAAAAGGTTTAAAATCTTTGCTTTCGCTCATTTTTCCCTTCCCTTCTATATTTTTTTGACATAAGGCTATTATATATGAAATTACAAAATTCGACAATGAAAACCTTGCAAAGGAATATATTTCTAACTGTTTTTTAACTAAAATTTCACTTAAATAGATAATTTTTCTTCTTTTAATATCAATTTATGTATTATATTTTCAAATTATATGTTAATATATACATAATAGTAAGCGAAAATAAGTTGTGAATGAAATTATTTTGCTTAATCATATCGCATAAATATCATATTTGCGATTTTTCACACGGATTTTCAGATAAAAATAGAGGAGGCAAAATTTTGGGGGTTTTATTATCTGAATTAGAAGAAGGAAGCAAGATTACACTGGTACTTAGTGCTAAAGGCAAGCTTATGGCTCTTGATGCAACCATTAAAAAGCATGTAAAAAGAAACATTGCCATTATATCCATAAAATGTGATACAACGAAAAAACTGAACTTTAGTACTGTTCAAGTTGATATGGAATACCAGCCGGAAGACAGTGGTGTCCCTATTATATGGCATAATGTCAAAATTGCCGGTTATAAAACTGAATATGCCCTGCAGGTTTTTTCAGAGGGCGTAAAACATAACAGAAGGGATTCTTTCAGAGTAGGTATATCTGCAACTGCAAAGGTAAATACTCTCGGCAGAGGACCACGTCAGGTTATGATACGTGATCTTAGTCTGTCCGGTTTTTCCATTTCCGACAGACGTAAAGAATTAAGACTTTCTGTTGGCGATGAATTGTCAGTATCTTTTGATGATTTAGGTCACAAAATCAACCTTACGGGAAGAGTTGTAAGAGTCGAAGAACAGGAAGAAGTAAATATTTATGGATTTGTACTGTGTAATTTATGTAAAGACTTATCTTCCTATCTTAGCGTAAAGCAGCGTCAAAAAAAATAGCCGCGTATACGGCTATTTTTTCTTTCTCATAAATATCAAACCAAATGCTCCCAGTCCACAGTTACTTGAAATAGTAGCAGATGCTTTTTGAAATACTACTTTTTCAAATTGTACATATTTTTCAACTTCATTCTGTATCTGTTCTAACTGTTTTACGGTACATCCGGCATTTATGATAAAAAGCATTCTCTTATCAATCTTACTTCTGTTTCTTAACTGCTGATGGATATACTTCTTATATGCACCTTCTACATTTCCTACCACAACACCACGAATTTTTATTCTGCTTTGATTCAAATATAAGATAGGACGTAAACTAAGCGTATCGCATATATTCCTAACATTTTTTCCTATTCTTCCATTTCGGTATAAACTATTAGGTGATGGAACAATAAACGAAGTCACTACACGTTCTTTCAACTTGACAAGTCTCTCAACTATTTCTTCTACACTACATCCCTCTTGCGCTATCTTAGCGGCATATAGCACCATCATACCCAGACCACTTGAAAGATGTCCTGAATCAACTACCGTTACATTATCAAATCCCTTCGAAGCCTGCATTGCAATACGATACTCATCTCCTGTGCGGGATGCTACAGAAATATGGATTACTTTCTCTGCTTCATCCAATGCCCCTGCAAGAAAATCCTCATATTCGTGTACCTCAGCAGCTGACGAACTTGTCGTATTTTCTTCATTCTCCAAATATCTCAGAAGATTTTCAGAATTTATCTCTTTACCGTCACAAAATCTGCCTTCTTTCGTATGTACATAACAATACATTGTCTTAATATCGAAATACTCAAGAAATTCTTCCGGTAAATCACATACACAATCTGTGGTAATTCCAATCTTTTTCTTTCCTCTCTGAGATATCATTTTAATTGTTGTATCAGTTTTTTCCTGTTCGGATTCTTCCACACTATACTCAACCAACTCCTGCGGAATATACTTAAACAATGTCATTTCAAATAATGCACCATTAATTGGCTTTGCGAGATACCCTTCAAAACCTTTATCCCTATATATCTGCTCAGCTCCTGTCATAACGTTTGCAGTAAGTGCGATAACCGGCACATTCTGACAGTGTCCGTTTTCCTGCGTTCTGAGCTTGTGTAGCGTTTCTTCTCCATCCATTTCCGGCATCATATGATCCATAAAAATGACATGATATGCCTTGGTTTTTGTTTTTTCCAGACACTCTTTTCCACTTTTAGCCGTATCTATCTGAACCTTAGTTGACCTGAGTAATTTGCTTGCCACCATCAGATTCATCTCATTATCGTCCACAATCAGCACACGTGCTTCCGGAGCCTCGAAGCTTTGCTTATACCTGTCTCTGTTGTAAATCTTTCTCTTCACCATGAAATTTACGGTACCGACAGGATCTGCATTTACAATCTCCTGTTCCACCGTCACAGTAAATGTAGAACCTCTCGTATAAATACTGTCAACAGCAATTTCGCCACCCATCATTTCAATCAACTGTTTCGAGATGGACAGACCAAGTCCTGTTCCTTCAATATTTCGGTTTTTCTCTTCATCCACACGTTTAAATGAAGAAAATAAATCTTTCAGATTTTCTTTTTTAATACCCATTCCGGTATCTTCTACAGAAATGCGAAGCAACACTTTGTTATTACTGATTCGCTCACTTTTCGCAGATAAAGTTACGGATCCTTTTTCGGTATATTTTACTGCATTGGTTAAAATATTAGTTAATACCTGTTTCAATCTTACTTCATCACCATAAAGCATGGAAGGAATCTCTTCTGATATATCAATTTTAAATTCCAACCCTTTGTCATGGGCACGAATCCAAATAATATTTACCAGATCACTAAACATTGCACCGGTTTCATATTGTACCGGTACAATCTCCATTTTTCCGGATTCCAATTTAGACAAATCCAGAATATCATTAATAAGTACCAACAACATTTTACTGGCATTTTGAATATTTATGGCATTTTCAGCTATTTCATCTGAAATATCCTCACGGAGAATCATTTCGTTCAAACCAATAATTGTATTAATCGGTGTACGAATCTCATGACTCATATTCGCAAAAAAGGTACTTTGAGAACGACTCATATTTTCAAGTTCTCTACTTCTCTGCTCCGCAATTTTACATTCTCTGTCATAACCTTCTTTTTGAAATCTTATAAACATACCGATAGCTGTACCAACTACAAAAATTGCCAGACCTGAATTAATATAACTTTCACCGTTAGAAATCTGCTTTATCCATTCAGGATGCATGTATGCCAGACATAATGTTACAAGAAAGGAAATCATCGTCAATATTGTAAAATAAAAACACTTCCTTCCTGAAAACAGCAAATATACACTCACAATTCCGAATACAAACCATAACGCTGCTCCACCTGCAAGACCTCCGGTATAAAAAAAGATTACCGGTAACAAGCCAATATTAACGCATACAGTCATCATATCGGAAGCCATATCAATCTTTTGGTGCTTCATAATCAGCCATAAGCTAAAAGACGCCATAATCAATACAGCTACCATGACTAATATAACTGTCCCACTTAATCCCATCAGTGGGCCGATTGCAGATGAAAGTGCTGTTATTGCTATACAAAAGAT
This sequence comes from Lachnospiraceae bacterium, assembly GCA_017437065.1. Lineage (GTDB taxonomy): Bacteria > Bacillota > Clostridia > Lachnospirales > Lachnospiraceae > RGIG3002. The sequence goes on along the minus strand of JAFSBX010000146.1, from coordinate 65,607 downwards.
AAGAATGACTCTTAAAATACGTTCTCTTAAGCTCATCTCTTTCCCATCTTTTCTGTTCATCCATTTCTTTAACATCGGCACTACCTCATTTTTTCCTTTGTTGCTTCCAGTTCTTCCTCTGCTCCCATAAAATCAAAAGCTTCCGCTTTTTCTTTTACAGACTCAAAAAGTTCATCCAACCGCATTCCATGATACTGATATTCCAAAAGTTCTTCCAAAACGCTCTGCACACCCTCATATTCAAATGTGCCCAACTGCTCTTCTAACCTTTCCAAAGCTTCGTACAATTTTTCTTCCGGTATTTCCGGCAAATTATTTTCCTGTACATCCGCCTCTGCTGTTTCCCCTGCCACACAATTATCTGTATCATCTTGAGCATCCTTCGGGAAAATAATCTCATTTTTCCGTATTTCTTCAAGCACACGCCCATACTCTGCCATTGTTACCTCATGGTTCAGATAGATATAAGGCTCGTCCTCTGACTTTCCTGCCATTTCAAGACCTTTCGCCATATCAGATAATACAACCGCTCCGATACTCATGGACGTACTCTTAAGAGAATGTGTTAAAATAGCATAATTCTTCCAGTCTTTTTCTTCAAAAGCTTTTTGAATTTGTTCTTTTTTGGTCAGTCCACTGGTGTAATAAATCTGCACAATATCTATGTAGTCCTTTATATTTCCACCGGCATAGGTAAGCCCGGTCTCAATATCGATTCCTTTTATATAGAATTCACCATTTTCTTTTTCATCCGAAGTATTCTGTAAACTCTTCTTTAACTGCTCTACCCGCTCTGCTTCTGCTTCTTCCACCTTGATAATTTTATTTTCCGGAATATGTTTTCGCATTACTCTTTCTAATACGGAAATTTCAATTGGTTTTGCAACAAAATCATCAAATCCTTCCGACAGAAACATTTCTCTTGCACCACCGATAGCATTGGCTGTCAATGCTATAATAGGCACGTTTTTGAAATACTGACCCGGTTTTTGACGAATCCGATGAAGTGTCTCCACTCCATCCATTTCCGGCATCATATGATCCATAAATACACAGTCAAAATCCATTGACTCAATCTTCTTTAATGCTTCTTTTCCGCTTCCTGCAACAAATACTTTAATTTTATATGGTCTGAGCAGTCCTTCCACAACTCGAAGATTCATAACATTGTCATCCACCACCAAAACGGATGCACGCGGTGCTATAAATCTCCGATTCTGATAACTGCTTGCCGCCAGACTTTGAATAATATTCTCTCCATTCAATACGGAAGCTACCGCAAGAACAGAGAATGGTTTATAAATATAAAGCATCTGTCCGGCAGCGCTATCTTCTGTAGCTCTCTCGTGTACCAGAATTACTTTCATCTGATATGACAACTCTTCAAAATACTGCTGGTCTTCACAATATTCTTCCCATGCAATGAAAATATGTGTGAATTTCTCTTTTTCCACACGTCTTTTCAATTCAGCAAGATTTCTGCAATGACGATACTTAATGCCTAATTGCTTAACAATATTTTGAATACAGTTCTGATATCCGTCACGCACTGTAACAGAATCGTATTTTTCCATATCTATATAACCGCAAACATAAATCTTGTCCGCATGTTTGAGTGATACAATCGGAGTTTCCTCAAATACTTTCTGTGGAATAACAATCTGAAACTCACTACCTTTCCCCAACGTACTCTTAACGGTAATAAATCCTCCCATTCCGCTGACAATTGCCTGTGCTATGGCAAGACCCAGACCAATACCGCCTTCCTGACGGTTTCTCTTTGTATCTACCTGATTAAAACTGGTAAACAATTTTTCCATTGTTTCTTCAGTCATGCCGATACCGGTATCTTTTACTCCAATACAAAGATTCACACCATACTCTTCTTTTCTTGCTGAAACATTGATAACAACACCACCCTCATTGGTAAATTTAACAGCATTGTCAACAATGTTCATAACAGCTCTTCTGATTTTCTGCTCATCACCTACAAGTCCGCTTGGGATATTAGCATCACAATTTACTATGATTTCAATGTTTTTATTATTTTTTCTTGCACTGGTCATGTTCATAATATCATTGATAGTAGATGTGATATTATACGGTTCCTCTATAATTTCCATCTTACCCGATTCCAGCTCCGAAAAATCCAGAATATCACTTACTACAGTCAATAAATTTCGTCCTGCCGTCTGTATATCAAATACATCTTTTCTTACAACATCCGAAATATCTTCCCTGAGTATCATTTCCGTCATACCGCAAACTGTATTAATAGGCGTACGAATTTCATGGGATACATTTGCCATAAAATCATCTTTACTTTTTTCTGCCTTTTTCAGACTTTCGATAGTTTCCATAAGTCTCCGGCTGCTCTCTGCCTGTTTTTTTATCAGAAAATAAGTGACATATTCCGTCAAAAATACACAGATAAAACGCATCACCATAATTGTCCCTTCATTAAGAGAACTAATATGTATACGCGACAAAAAGAGTCCGTGATATACCACCAAAAACAAGGATGCCACTACTGCCAGATATACCGTCTCAGGAATAGAATAAAGCCCCAGAAATACCGTTATTGCACACATAAGGGGCAAAAATCCCAACAAATCCTCTACATTCATACCATAAACCACAAAATTCAACCATATCATGGCAGTCGTAAAAAGAGCCCTGAATTGATAGCTTTTATATTCCTTTAAATACATTACCACACTGGCTACCATACCGGTATTAATCAACTGGGGAATCCATGTAGCCCAGTCCATAGAAACTGAGACCAAAGTTATCGCAATTGTATACACAACATAAACAATCAAAATACTTCGTTCTCTACGTCTTCCATTTTCCACTGTATACGTTTTCTTTTCCAAATGCTTCACCAACCTATATGTTATTCACCCAGAAGCTCTTTTAAATCCTGCTCCAGACTTACAAATACATCTACAATAATCGGATCAAACTGAGTGCTTTTTCCTTTTTCCAATATTTCCAGTACTTTTCCGGCGGGACGTATTGGCGACTTGTAACAACGTTCTTCATACAACGCATCAAAAACATCTGCCACTGCCATAATTCTGGCACAAAGCGGAATCTGTTCTGCTGCCAGTCCCTTCGGATATCCGGTACCATCCCAGCGTTCATGATGATACAACGCAATATCACTTGCAATTTTCACATATTTCTCATCTTCCACGTCACCGATGATATCTTTAATAATGTCAATACTGTACTCCGTATGACGTTTCATTTCCATAAATTCTTCTTCCGTAAGTCTTCCCGGCTTTTGCAGAATGCTGTCCGGCACTTTAATTTTCCCAATATCATGAAGTGGAGCTGCCTTACATATATTCTCCATATATTCATCATCCAGAGATTCCGAAAAGTATCCGAGTCTCTTTAATTCATTCACAATCATACGAACATATATTTGCGTGTTTTTAACATGCTTTCCCGTACTTCCGTCTCTGCTTTCAATCAGATTCGCCATACCCACAATAACATGATTTTGTATCTCACTGATACGCTTTGAACGTTCTTCGAGCTGCTTTGTCTGATCTTTTACAATATCCTCCAGATTAGAACGATATTTTTCCAATTCCAGCGTTCTCTTTACCCGGCTTATGAGAATGTCCGGTACAAAAGGTTTACCAACAAAATCTACGGCTCCAACCTGAAAACATTTTGTTTCTGTTTCGACACTCTTATCTGCAGTAAGAAAAACAACCGGAATAGAACTGTATCTCTCGTCCATCTTAAGTTTTTCCATGGCTTCAAAGCCACTCATCTCCGGCATATTTATATCCAGCAAAATTAAATCCGGTTTATTTTTTTCCAGATACTTAAATGCCACGGCTCCGGAATTTGCCGCTGCAATTCGATATGTTCCACCAAGAATTTTCTGCGCTAACATTAAATTTGCTTTATCATCGTCTACTACTAAAATTACTTCGCTCATCCTTTATCCTCTTTGTGTTCTTTTGCTAATACCGCCCTGCATCATATTATATATTATAAAATAGAATGACAATTCACACAATATGTTTCCATTTTTCAATATATTTTTTTATTAATTATATTAACAATCATTTTTCTAAAATTTTTCCATACTTCATAATATTTATTTCTAATTCCTGTATCAAAAAGCTTTGCGAAACCTAATGTATCACAAAGCTTTTTCATTTACAATATTTTTGTTTTTTCACAATATTTTAGTTTTATATTTTCCAGTATTTTTCAATATATCTCTCTGCTTTTTCCTTTGTAATGGAAAACTGAGTCATCAACTTAACCACCACTTCTTCCTTTGGTACGCCAAGTTCTTTACATACAGCTACCAAAGCACATATTCCTTCTTCTCTTCCTTCCTCCCTGCCCTCTTCTCTTATATCTTCAATCGCTTTACACATATCCATCTCACCTCGTTCACTTTTACAACTTTCTTTATACTTTACTAAATCCTTCTGGTTCACCATAACGCTCATCACATCAAATGTGTCTTCATCTAAATGTGAAAATTCATCAGCATTTTCTTCTATATACTCACGTAATGCCTTTTTATCTTCACTACGTTTCATAACACCAAACAGCTGCTTCAAACCTGTTTTAAAATTCTCTTCCTTTATATCCTGTAACGTTATCAGGTTCATCCGATAATTCGTAATAAACTCCCTATAAACTTCATTTTCTCCCTCAAAGTCTAACATACCATGCAAATCCGTACAACCTTCATAGTTCCCATTTCCATGGTAAAACATAATGACTACCACCGGATTTAACTTCTCATCCTTACTCATCCGTGACAAGAACTCTTCCGCTGTTCCGTCTGTCTTTTGATAGTTTTTTCGAATATACTTTAACTGCTTTATGTACTCTGCCACTTCATATTCCATACACCGCAAAGGCATCGCATGGTGCACTTTATTTTGATTTTCCACGCCTACAATTGCATATTTATTTCCTTTTGCAATCCCTTTAACCACGTCCCGTGTCCGGTTCAGCTTTAACTTCGCTCCGTTTCCACTTACAACTTTCTCATAATACACACTATCATGACTCATTACCTCTTCTTTTTCAATCCGGCTTCTGCCGTCAAATAAAATTCCGTTAATGAAATCTGCAAAAATTTCGGGTACTGCCAGATAACTGCACATGGTATCATTCTTTTCACCCATAACGCCCACTCCTGTTCTTTTGTTTTTATTTCTTTGAATCTACGGCAGAACTGCCTGATTAACTTAGATACGCTTATCAGAAACATGAAAACACTCTATAACTAAAAAGTTTTCCACGTAAAGAAAAAGCTCTGTGACATTTAATGTATCACAAAGCTTTTCTGATATCAAGATTTTTCTATCTAATTCACTAAATTCACTAAGTCACTAATTTACCGTTCTTTACCCCTCTGCTTTCAACAATTGATTCATTTCATCAACCATTCCGTTAATAACATTAATTTGTTCAGTCATACCTGTTATATCGTTGACATTGCTTTCCACCATTTCATTAATAGAGATAAACTAGTGATTTTCATTTCGAATACTTTCTGCAATATCCTGATTAATAGACACCGTGTTTTTAATTACTGCTGCCTGTTCGTTATGTGCTTCTCCCATTGTATTTATGGCATCTACAGATACATTCAGCAAATTCGTCATATCCTGTATACTTTTGAAAACATTACTGAAATATTCATTCTGTTTTTCAAGCTTTTGTGAATTTTCTTCCACATGCAATGTTATTTCATTCACATTATTTTGTACTCTTGCAATCACAGTTTCTACCACTTCTAAGGATTCCTTCGTACTGTTTGCCAAATTACCCACTTCCTGCGCAACTACCGCAAACCCCCGACCTGCTTCGCCTGCTCTTGCTGCTTCAATGGAAGCATTTAATGCTAACAGATTGGTAGATGAAGAGATTTCATTTATCAGTTTTAAAGTCACACCAATTTCATTTACAGCCCCGGATAATTTTTCCGCAACTTCTATGGTTGTCAGCATAGAAGTTGACACTTCACTATTAACGGATTGTAAACCGCTCAGTAATTTTTCATTGTCTTTTGCATTTTCCAATAATTCTTTAGACGTTAATTCCACTTTTTCCACATTGTCAGCAACAACTACTTCCCATTTATTCAATTCGCTGAGATTAAACATACTTTTTTCTGTTTTCTCGCCTAACATATTACTGCTCTCTAATAAGACCTCACTTGTAGCCGCTAATTCTTCTGCAGATGCACTTTCATTTTCAGAAATTTGGAACAGATTCGTACCTGCTGCATATAAATTTTCCGATAAAGACTGCACTGCCAACAATACATTCTGTACATGTTCATTGTTGCGTTCCATTTCATCTTTCTTAGCATTCACAAGAAAACGGCTTACTAAATATGTAAATATTACAATAAATGCTAAAGTTAAAACAATACATACAATTCGTGCAACAATATTAGGAATAAACAAGATATCCTGCACCGGCAAGAGCGTATCTCCACTTATAAACGCTGAAACTATTAATGAAACCGTAATTTCAGTCGCGGTTCCAAGTACTAATTTTACATCCAAAAAGAAAGCGGTTGCTATGACAAATAAAAGTGCATATCCCCAAAACTCCGTGGACGGTATCATATAAAGAATAAAATTGTACTGAGTAAACATAATAATCAGCAGAAAGCTTTTTGCAGCTTTCTGCTTGGAAGGTGCTACACAGCCATTTTCAAATCCCGTCCGTACAAAATAAATACCAATTGCCATATAAATCAGACAGGTAAAATCAAACACAATTAACGAACTCCAGCTAACCATCGGAAATAACCCCAATAGCTTCTCAGTGGTATATAAAAGTCCTGCACACTGGCATGCTCCCGGTACTGAGCTGGAAATCATGTCTTTTCGTATTGTAGTATACCTGCTTACTTCGCTCAGTGTAGTGTTTATTACATTTTTTGTTCAGAAATTTTTGATGCAACAACAGGAAGAAGAAGCTGAGAATATTTTTCTTATGGAGAAGCAATTGGAATATTATCAGAACTGTGACATGATGGATCGTGAACTAAGAAAATTCCGCCATGACATAAAGGGACATTTTCTTGGAATGGGTTATTTATTAGAAAAACAAAACTACGAAGAACTGACATGTTATTTTAATGACCTGCAAGACTCTTTTGCTTTTCAGGAGCGACTATATTTTTCTGGAAACCTGATTATTGATTCCATTATTAATTATGATTTGCATAATCTGTGTGCTTCCCATGTTCAGAAGAATGTATCCGGAGTCCTGACGGATGTTTCCACTGTGTCTTCTATTGACCTATGTACTATTTTTAGCAATATGTTGTCCAATGCAATTCATGCGGTTAATCAATGTCCGCCGCAGGAAATGCCGCAATTAACCATCAGTTTTGATTACGGTTCTCAATATTTTTCCATTACAATTGTTAATTCAATTTCTGATGACTATTCTGCAAACCGAACAATAAAAAAGCGAAATACCTCAGACCGTAACCATGGCTATGGAATATATAAAATGAAGAATATTTGCGAAAAATACAACGGTATTTTTCATCAAAGCATGCAAACTAAACAAATTATAACTACCGTTTACCTGCCTCTTTAATTACAAAATCAGCTTCGGGATTACGCCAGAGAAAAATTACTGGAAATTAATATTGTTTACTTCCCAACTCCGTCGGCACTGTATGCTTATACGCAACAAAATCCCGTAGATATCATTTTCATGGATTTGGAATTTGGCTCTAAAAGCGAAGATGGAATTTTGTGGTCAACCAAAATACATCAACAATTTCCACAGACGCTCGTTCTGATTCTGACTGCTTATGAAGAAAGATATAAAGAAGGATACATTGCCAAAGCTTTTCGCTTTATGACAAAAACTTTTGATTATAGTGAACTTTGTACAAATATGGATGCCTGCATGGATGAACTGAAACTGTACAAAATGATTATGATTTCCAGCCACGGAAACACGCAAAAAATCCCAATAAACGAAATTTTATATTTTGTTGCACAACCTTTCACAGCACCTTTCGACACTTCTATGACTTCAATTCACTTACCAGTGCTGCCCCTAAAATCAGTACCGCTCCTATAATTCCCCAAATATCCATGCCCTCTCTCAGCACAAAAACGGAAATCAAAACCGCCACTACCGGATCTACATAACTGATAATCGCCACAGTCTGTCCCTTCAAATGTCCCATAGAGCCGAAATATAAAAAATATGTAACACCTGTATGCAAAATTCCCACGAAAAGGAGCATAAAAAGAACCTTCCCCGAAAACGGCAATGCTGCCACATCTTCTGTCAGAAGACAATAGGGTAATATCACAGCTGCGGAAATCCCAAGTTGCACTATCGTTTTATCGTATGCAGATATATCTTGTATTTTCTTATTGATTAACATAATGCATGCATACAAAACTGCTGCTCCAAGACCAAAAAGAATCCCTTTTATTTCATTTATCTCCGGCATACCCGTCTGTAAAACACCTGAAACCAAAACCATACCGCTCAATGCCACAACAGTGCATATCCCTTTTCGTATTGTCAGTTTTTCTTTTAATATTAACGGCGAAACCAATATTACAATAATCGGTGCCAGATAATAGCACAATGTAGATGTCGCAACGGAGGTAAACCGATAAGATTCAAATAATAATATCCAGTTCATTCCCAGACAAGTACCTGATAAAATAAGCCATAACAGATTTCTCTTGATATCCTCAACAGATATTTCTGTCTTTTTTATAAAAACAACCGCTAATAAAAAGAGCATGCCCACAAGCCCTCTGGCAAAAGCAATAACACTGCTTGGCAAAGGGATGTATCGCACGAAAATTCCGATTGTTCCGAATATACACATTGATGTAATAAGCTTTATTTTTTCTATTCTGAGTTTATCCATGTCATTTTCCAACTTATGTCCTGTTATTTTCCGGTATTTTAAACACCAACTTCACATCTTATTCTGCGTTTTTTACCCTCTTCCGCTTACTTGCATCCTCAAAAATCTCAAGTTCCGGTATACTTTGAAGAAACTTTGTAAACTGAGAGTAACCATAATCTTTCACATTAAAACGGACATATTTTTTATGAAGCATATTGCTTAATTCGTTCACACCCATGCCCTTTTTACCTTTTTGATTTACAATTGTTTTGATGTCAAAAATGATTTCATCCTCAGACTCTGTATTTGCTTTGATTTTTACGTTAATTCCTTTATTTTCTGTCTTAATCAGTTCAAGACTCGGTACTTCCTCCAAAAACTTAGAAAGCAGACTGTAACCATAATTTCTGGTGTCAAAATCAGGATACTTGTTAATCAGACGATTTCCAACCTCTGCAAGTCCTGTTTCTCTTCCCTTGTTTTCATTCTCTGTAATAATGTTAATAATCGAGCTTTCAATAACCTCTTTACTAATGACAGTGGATTCTTTTTTCATAGCCTCACTTTTTGTATTTGCTTTTTGTGATTTTTCACTCTTTTCTGATGCTGCTTCTTCACCTACAGCTTCTTCTCCCATCAATTCCTCATCCGTATCAATCAGATTCTCCAATACCGTAAATCGGGAGCATGCAGCCCTAAAAGAACGCGGCGTTTTCTCCTCACCCATACCGATTACCATCATACCTGATTCCCTTAACCTGCTGGCAAGTCGTGTAAAATCCCCATCACTTGACACTATACAGAACCCATCCACGTTCCCCGTATACAAAATATCCATTGCATCAATAATTAACGTAGAATCTGTAGAATTCTTTCCCACAGTATTACTGAACTGCTGTATTGGTGTAATAGAACATTCCGCCAACTTTTGCTTCCAGCCTTTTGCATGACTGCTTGTCCAATCCCCATACACTCTTCTGTAGGTAGTAATTCCATGCTTCGTCATTTCGTCTAAAATAGCTGTTATATATTTCGATGATATATTATCCGAGTCAATCAAAACTGCAAATTTCTTATCTTCCATACTAACGTGCTTCCTTTTCCTTAACCAACATTTCCCGCAAAGCATCCTCACTGACACTTACCCACGCATCCTCTTCTTCCTCATTCAATCCAAGATACTGCGCAAGTGTCCTCTCATCATCACTCATTCCCCACTCATAACTAAAATCATCAATTGCCTCAAACTCCACTTCTCCGGCAAGATACATTTCTTTAAAACTTTTCTCCATGCCAATATATCCTTTCCCTTTTTATAACTCATAATCCATGTCCGCAAATTTAAAAGAATTGCCACAGGCTTAGATTTTCTTTTTGTGCTGTTATTGCTGCATAATCGACATCAATGCCGGTATCAGCTGTTTCTTTCTCGAAATCACCCCATCCAGTCTGAAGGAATCTCCATCCCGTGACACACTGAATGCATTTTCAATTAACTCTTCCGCATTATTTCCTACAAACAGCAACTCCGTAGACTCACCGATAATATCCGTCAGCATAAAGAAAATCATGTTCACGCTCATTTTTCCAATTGCTGCTTCCATGTAAGGTTTAATTCTTTCTTTAATTTCTGCCAGTTCTTCTCTTGTCATGGCATTAATCTGACCAACACCAAAAGATACATCATTGATGGAAAATGTTTTGAAATCCTGATAAAAGATTTCTTCAGGCCCTTTCGATTTCAAGTTACTTCCCGCCTTAAACATTTCCCGTGCAAACTCTTCTACCTGAATTTCCGCAATTTTTGCAAGTTCTTCCGCAACCTGTTTGTCATAAGCTGTACAAGTAGGAGAACGATACATCAAAGTATCCGACAAAATTGCCGCACACAAAAGTGCTGCAATTGTTTTTGTAATTTCCACATTATTTTCACGATACATCTGATAAATAATTGTTGCCGTACATCCCAGTGGCTGGTTTCGGAAAAATACCGGTGAAATTGTCTCCAGACTTCCCAGACGGTGATGGTCAATAATCTCTAAAATTTCCGCATTTTCCACGCCTTCTACCGCCTGATTTTTCTCATTGTGGTCTACTAAAATAATTTTCTTCGGAGACATATTCAAAAGATTTCGTCTGGAAATCATACCGATATAGTTGCCATACTTATCAAGTACCGGAAAATCACGATGTCTTTTCTTCGCCATTGTTTCTTTGATGGTATCGGTAAAATCATCCATTCTAAACGTAATCAAATCATCTTTTCGCATAAAGTGAGCAATCGGCATACTCTGATTAATCAGTCTTGCTACCGTATAAGTATCATGTGGCGTACTAATTACCGTACACCCTTTTTCTTCTGCCATTTTCTTAATAGTAATGGAAACAGCCGCACCTTCACATACAATAATACAGTCTGCTTTCATTTCAATGGCACAAAGCTGTGATTCATAACGGTTTCCCAGAATTACCAAGTCATGTTCTTCAATATAAGTTTCCATCAAATCCGGATTCGCTGCGGCAATTAACACTTTTCCTTTATCAAAAAAGGCTTCCTCATCACCTACAACCAGTGTGGCATCCAGCGTTTCCAGAATATTTTTATATTTTGTTTTCGCAGTTGCAAGAATTTTGCTGTCATATACGTCCATATATGATGTGGCAATATCACTGATGCTGATAATGCCTGCAAGCTTGTTTTTTTCCGTAATCGGAAGAGTTACTACATTACTGTCTTTCATAAGATTCCATGCTTTTTTTAGTGAAATATCCTGAGATGCTCCTTCGGTTTCACGAATCTCAATATCTCTCACCTGTGTACGCACATCCTTTAAATATAAAGGCGGCTGTATGCCTAACCTGTCAAGCACATACTGGGTTTCTTCGTTAATATGCCCTGCACGCATGGCGATATATTCTTCCTCATCATTTAAAGCACATTTTAAATTTGCATAACAAATTGCTGAACATATGGAATCCGTGTCCGGATTTCTATGTCCTACCACAAACACTTTCTGCTTTCTTTTTCCCATCTCAACCACCATGCCTTTTCCACATTTTAACTTTTTCACAAATTTGTATAATTTATCTATATTTAGAAAAATTTTACCATACAGAAATATGAAAAGCAAAATGTTTCATTGACAAATTCATTTACTGCGATATAATTTTTCGAAAGGTAATGCAAATCACATTACGAAGGTACTGAATAATTACCTTTAACTTGTATAATAGGAAGGTCAGAATGATTATGATAACACATACAGAACATTTTCACGGAAGTGATTTAGAAAAAATAGAAAAAATATATGGCATCAACAAAGATGCGATTGTCAGCTTTTCCGCCAATGTAAATCCTCTTGGGATTTCCCCAAAGCTTTGCGAAGAATTAAAAAACTGCCTTGATGTAATCACTACATATCCCGACAGAGAATATACCGAGCTTCGCAAAACTATCGGCACTTACTGCAACACGGATTATAAAAATATTCTTGTAGGCAATGGCTCTACGGAATTAATTTCCGCTGTTATAAAACTTAAAAATCCCAAAACCGCCTGTCTGATTTCGCCTACTTATTCTGAATATGAACGGGAAATTTCCTTAAACGGCGGGAAATGTGTTTATTATCAGTTAAAACCGGAAGATAATTTTACATTGCACACGGAAGCACTTTTTTCTCTTCTTACAGAAACAAAATCAGAGCTTCTTGTACTTTGCAACCCTAATAATCCGACTTCGACAGCACTGCACACAGACACGCTTACAGAAATCTTGAGCTTTTGTCAGGAACATCATGTTTTTGTAATGATAGATGAAACTTATGTGGAATTTGCCACTGATTACGATTCTGTAACTGCCATTCCGCTTTTGCAGCATTTTGATAATTTTATTATTTTGCGTGGAATTTCTAAGTTTTTTGCCTCTCCGGGACTCCGTCTCGGATATGGACTAACCGGAAATAAGACATTAATAAAAGAAATAAACGAAACAAAAAATCCATGGACCATTAATTCTCTTGCGGAAGCTGCCGGCAAAATCCTGTTTACGGATACCGACTATATCAACAGGACAAAAGAACTGATTTTTTCGGAAAGAGAACGTGTATGTAATATACTTCGCTCTATTCCCGGACTCAAAGTATATGAACCGACTGCAAATTTCGTGCTTGTAAAAATAGAAAAAGAAACTGCTGATGCAGATATTTTATTTGATACAGCTATCCGTCGTTGTTTAATGATACGCAATTGTTCTACCTTTGAAGGGCTGGATAATAAGTTTTTCCGCCTTTGCTTTATGATGCCGGAGGATAATGACAGACTACTGGAATGTGTGCAGGAAGTTATACTTTAATTTTCCCCCACGCCTCTATTAGTCTGTCTAATGAATACCCGGCATTTGCCGGGCTGGTAGAAGGCAAACCCTCAATTTCTATCTGAACCTTAGGCAACACATACTTGTCATACAGCTTTTTCGCCGTGTTACCGTTTGCATATATTTTTTGAATATTACTGTCTTTCAATACCCGTCCAATATCCGCCGGAACCACATTTTTAATACTGCTGTCACTGGAGCCGGCAATATCACACTGTGCAATCACGTCCCATATCGCAATGCGATTGTCGAGAAGCATTTTTTTCTTATCTTCTATCGTTTCCGGTAACTCACTGTCTGTCAGTGCCGCCAATACTTTCCAAAACCGGTTTTGCGGATGTCCGTAATAAAATTGATTTTCCCGGGATTTTACGGAAGGAAATGTGCCCAGAATAAGAATTTCCGACCGCTCATCAAATACCGGCTCAAATTCATGATGTTGCCTTTCTGTTTCTGCCATTTTCTTCATTCCTCCTTCCCTGCCTTTCCGTCGTTAACCCAAATCCTATTCATACTGTCCTACCGTCTTTCCTTCAAAGACAGCTCCGGAAATCACAATCTGTCCAATCACCGTCGTCTTAGGTCTTTCTATTAAATCAATCAGATACTCTGCCGCTTTCGCTCCCGTCTGTTCCGTATCCTGTCTGAGCGTTGTCAGCTGCGGTTCCAAATGTCGCCCAATCCGAATCCCATCATATCCGGCTATGGAAATATCCTCCGGGATACGCAGCCCCCGTTCCTTAATTGCATTAATCCCGCCAAAGCTTGCAAAATCATCCGGGTATAAAATACAGGTCGGCGGTTCCGGCAAATCCAACAGCTCTAGCGTTCTTTCATAAGTTGCTTTTGTATCCCGATAAGCGGCTTCTTTCACGTATTCATCAGGAATTTCCACTCCAAGCTCCTCCGCCGTTTTATAAAAAGAAGAAAGTCGATTCTGTGTTACTGCCGAATCTGCCCCATGTACATAAGCAATCCGTCGATGTCCTTTTTTGTATACATAAGTAAATAAATCTCTCATGCCCTTTACATTATCCGAAATAACGGCAATCCGATTATGAAACAAATGGTCAATTGTCACTAACGGAATATCACTGTTCACAAGCTCCAAGACTTCCGGATTATTAAAGTCAATACATGCAATCGCCACTCCGTCAAATCCGCGGTATCTGGCATGTTCTAAATAGGACATCTTATTTTTCCCGGTTTTGGAACAGTTAATGAAAGTCATGTCATAACCCTTTTCCTCCACAGCCCGCTTAAAACTGTCCAGTACCTCCGTAAAGTAATCATGCTTCAATCCGCTTCCTGCCTCGTCCGCAAAAAGCACTCCTATATTGTAGGATTTGTTTGTCTTCAATGCTTTTGCCGCCGAATTCGGAAAATATCCCATTTCTTTTGCTGTCTGCTTAATATATTCTTTTGTTGCTTTTCCTATATCACTATGATCATTTAATGCCTTGCTCACCGTTGCTATTGAAACTTCACAGGCAATGGCGATATCTTTCATTGAAACCATGATGCAGCCTCATTTCTTTTTTTATTTGACTCTTCAATCCATATTCTTAATCGTTTTCGAAATTAACTATAACTCTTTTTCAGCCAAAATGCAATTATTGTGTGTATTCTTTAGATATTTTTAACTATTACATTACTTTCCGCAATAAATATATATTGACTTTTACTTAAACGTTTACTATAATTGGCTTAACTTAGAAAATAAAATCAAATTCACTTTAATATTAACTTTAAAAGAGTAAAGAAAGAATGGAGGACGCTATGAAATTCGGATATTTCGACGACAGCAACAAAGAATATGTGATTACAACCCCAAAAACTCCCCTTCCATGGATTAACTACCTCGGAAGCAACGAGTTTTTCACTTTAATTTCCAATACATGCGGTGGTTATACCTTCTATAAAGATGCAAAGCTTTTACGTCTTACCAGATACCGCTACAACAATGTACCGGGCGATATTAACGGTAAATACTTTTACATAAAAGATGGTGAAACCGTGTGGAATCCGGGTTGGAAACCTACCCAGACAGAGCTTGACTCCTACGAATGTCGCCACGGTATCGGTTACAGCCGCTTTACCGGTTCCAAAAACAACGTAGAGGCTTCCGTACTCACTTTTGTCCCCACAGACGATAACTGTGAAGTAAGCAGCTTAAAACTTACAAATAACTCTTCCGAAAAGAAAGAACTTACACTCTTCTCTTATGTAGAATGGTGTCTCTGGAATGCAGACGACGATATGAAAAACTTCCAGCGTAACTTAAGTATCGGCGAAGTTGAAGTTGTGGACTCTACGATTTATCACAAAACCGAATACAGAGAACGCCGTAATCACTATGCTGTTTACTCTGTTAACACAAAGATTGACGGATTTGATACAAGCCGTGATGAATTCCTCGGTGCTTACCGCGGTGCCGAAGCTCCAATCGCAGTTGAAGAAGGCAAATGCAGAAATTCCATGGCAAGCGGATGGTCACCAATCGCCTCCCATCAGATTAACGTTACTTTAGAGCCGGGCGAAACAAAATCCTACGTTTTCGTACTTGGTTATGTTGAAAATCCGGAAGATGACAAGTGGGAATCCTACGGAATCATCAATAAAAAACCGGCAGATGCAATGCTTTCCAAATATCAGACCGATGCAGACGTTGAAAAAGCATTTGCTGCATTAAATAAATACTGGGAAGACTTACTTTCCAAATACAATGTAAACTCTTCCAACGACAAAGTTGACCGTATGGTTAATATCTGGAATCAGTATCAGTGCATGGTAACCTTTAACATGTCCCGTTCCGCTTCTTATTATGAATCCGGTATCGGACGTGGTATGGGCTTCCGTGATTCCTGTCAGGACTTACTTGGTTTCGTACATTTAATTCCTGACCGTGCAAGAGAAAGAATTATTGATATTGCTTCCACTCAGTTTCAGGATGGTAGTGCTTATCATCAGTACCAGCCACTTACTAAGAAGGGAAATTCTGACATCGGCAGCGGCTTCAATGATGACCCGTTATGGCTGATTGCCGGAACAAGCGCTTATGTAAGAGAAACCGGTGATACTTCCATTTTGACAGAAATGGTTCCTTACGATAACGATATGTCCGTAGCAACTACTCTTATGGAGCACTTAAAACGTTCTTTGGATTACATTATCAATCATAAAGGACCTCATAACTTGCCTTTAATCGGACGTGCAGACTGGAATGACTGTCTGAACTTAAACTGTTTCTCCGAACATCCGGGCGAATCCTTCCAGACATTTGGTCCAAGCGAAGGCCCTGTTGCAGAATCCGTATTCATTGCCGGAATGTTTGTAAAATATGGTGAAGAATATGCTCAACTTGCAGAATTATTAGGCGACACTGCTGAAGCAGAAAGAGCAAGAAAAGAAGTAGAAATTATGAATGCTGCTATCTTAAAAGATGGCTGGGATGGCGACTGGTTCGTTCGTGCTTACGATGCTTACAGTCAGAAAATCGGATCCAAAGAATGTGAAGAAGGTCAGATTTTCATTGAGCCACAAGGCTTCTGCGTACTTGCAGGCGTTGGTGTCAAAGAAGGACTTGCCGAAAAAGCATTAAATTCCGTGAAAGAAAGACTGGATACCGACTACGGTGTCATGATTTTACAACCGGCTTACACCAGATACCACTTAGAACTTGGTGAGGTTTCTTCTTACCCACCGGGATACAAAGAAAATGCAGGTATCTTCTGCCACAACAATCCATGGGTATCTATCGCAGAAACCGTTATCGGCAGAGGTGACAGAGCTTTTGAAATTTACCGCAAAACCTGTCCTGCTTATGTAGAAGAAATCAGTGAAATTCATCGTACAGAGCCATATGTTTACTCCCAGATGGTAGCCGGAAGGGATGCCAAATTCCACGGCGAAGCAAAGAACAGCTGGTTAACAGGTACAGCAGCATGGACTTTTGTAAATATTTCACAGTATATTTTAGGTGTATATCCGACTCATACAGGACTTTCCGTAAATCCTTGTGTTCCAAAGGGCTTCGGTGACTTTACACTGACAAGAAAATTCCGTGAAGGAACTTACAACATCAAGGTTGTAAATCCTGATAATGTTGAGAAAGGAATTAAGAACATTACTGTTGATGGTAATGTAATTGAAGGCTGTATAATTCCTTACGAAAAAGGAAAATCAAACTACGATGTAGTTGTTACAATGGGTTAAAATATTTCCAGTGTAAAAGACGGTTCGCACAATGTGAACCGTCTTTTATTTAATATAATATTTAATACAAGTTATTTAATTACAAATTCTTTTTCTACAGTTCCTGTATAATTTCCTATACCTGTAAGCACCACTTTCGCTTCGCCACGCAATGTATTATTTGTGAATTTTACAGTGTAATCTGTATTTAATCTCAATTTTCTTCCATTTACCTTAATTGTCAGTCCCGGTTTTACTTCCTTACCGTTCTTATAGGACTGAATCTTAATATCAGCTACATTTTCAGCTGCAATCCTGGCACTGGTAATTGTAAAATTGACCGTTCTTCCGTTTGGATACAACTCATCCTTATCTAAGCCTTTTCTTACAATTTTAACTGTAGGTGCTTTTGCCCCATTCATACTTCCCACATTCTTATTATTACTGTAGGTTGCTCTGTATGCTACACCTTCTTTTAACTTAAGTGCTTTGCCGGTTTCTTTATGTACAAAAGTAATTGCCGGTTTCTGTGATTTTCCGTTGTATGTTACTGTTTGTACAGAAATATTAAAGTCACTCAGCTTCGTAGGCGTAATATCAAATGTCGTTTTGTAAGTACCTTTGAAGTTGCCCTTTCCGGTAATTGTAACATTCGCCCTATAGGTTCCATCATTCTGTTTTTTGCCGCTTACATTGTTCTTAAACTTGATTGAATAATCGGTTCCTTTTACCAACGTAATTTTATTACCCTTTAAGTCAGCTGTTACTTCATAATCAGGTGTTAAAGCATAGCCTGTATAATATTGAGTAATTCCATTAGTATCATCCTGCTTCACAGTAAAACTACTGTTTTCAATCAACTGGTTTGCCAATTTACTAATGTCAACCGGTCTGATAGTAAAACTTACAGTCTTTTCTCCTGCGTAATCACCTTTACCAATGACAGTTACTTTCGCTTTCTTTCCTGCCTTGACGTTATTTTTGTATACCAGCACATAATCCTGTCCATATACTAACGGATTTTTGCTGTCAAAGTATACATCAATACCATTTTCTTTCTTTACATCTGCACTGTCATCTAACTTGATTGCTTTTCCTGTGTAATCTGCACTTCCAACTTTTATTGTTGCTTTTGCAATATTATGCTTTTTATCTGTAATTACGAAATCAACAGTAATCTCTCCGCAGTAGTTATTTTTGCCTTTCAAAGTCAGACGATAGTTACCTTTTTGTTTCACGTTTTTCAGCTCTATTGCTTCGCCCTCATACTCACATGATGTAATTGTATAATCTCTGCCAAGTTTCAGTTTTGTTGAATTTCCTACCATAATTGTCACAGATGGCGTTAATTTACGGCCATTATATGTCAATGTAGCTGCTTTTGCCGTTACGTTGGCATCTTCCAGAGATTTCGGCGAAATCTTAAATGCATTATTATTTTTTTCATTAAAGGCAATTTCTCCTTTGAAATTTCCTTTTCCTTTAATGATAATTGTACCGGCTGCTATAACATTACCTTCACTATCATAAGAAACATTTTTATTCTTTTTGTAGGTTACCGTATAATCCCTTCCCTTTTTCAAAGTCTTAGAATTATATTTTACACTAATTACCGGTTTTACTTCTTTACCACTGTAAATACTTCCGGCCGGTCTTGAAACAGTTATCTGACCTTCCTTATAAAGCTGAGTCATGTCCGCTTTTACAATCTTAAAATTTTTCTTTACAGAACCTGAATATACACCGTTATTTTCTTTTGCAATAATATATACGGTTGCAGTTCCTGCTTTAACATTGTTGACATAGCTCAAAATATAATCCGTTCCTTCTGTTAAAGTAATCGAACCCTCTTCTTCCGTTCCCGGTACTTCAACCTTCACTTCCACACTGCCATTACCGATTTTTTCTCCTGTATAACAGAATAACTGAACTCCGTTTTTATCCACACCTTGTCCACCGGAGATTGTAATTGTGGCATTCTTCAGGTTCATCGGTTTCTTGATTTCAAATGAAATTTCCTTCGTACCTTTAAAGTTACCTTTTCCGGATACAATGATAGTTCCGGTTCCTACATTTTTATTATTTTTATAGGATAATGTATAATCTTTATTTTTAACCAGCGTATACTTTTTATAAACAGCGGTTACTTCCGGTTTAATTGCTTTTCCGGTGTAAAGGTAATGTGACACTTCTTCGAAAACTGCAGCATTAATATCAATACACTCTTTTTCAGGATTTGTTTCCACAATTTCACGGATTGTTTTCATTTCTGCAGTAATATACACCGGATAATTCGGCATAACAAACGAACCTTTTCCGTCCTTAACTGTAAATGCACAGTCTGTCACTTTTGTCTTTGTTCCATCTTCTGCAGGTACATAAATATAAATATCCGCATCATCTACTGTATATCCTTTTGCCGGAGTTACGTTAAAGTATACTTTTTCACCCTCTACAGCTACCACATCACTCAAAGTAATACTACCATTTTTCATTTCGGCATCTGTAATAACACCGTAAGAACCATAGAGATACGCATCATCAATACTTCCCCAGGAACCTGCTACAGAAGTATTAATTTCAAAACCAACCTCTAAAATGTCTCCTGCTTCTACTACAACTTTTGAGACTTCCGGTTTACTCCAGTTCAGCCATCCGCTTAAAGAACAGGAATCCCTGTATCCGCCTTTTTCTACTCTTTCTCCATTTTCGTTTTTTGTATAGACAGTAACATAAGAATAAGAATAGTCTTTTTCTCCTGCAGAACCACCCTGAATGTAACCTCCAAAGTTGTAAGTTCCTGCTGGTAAATCCGTAATTTCCTGACATACCTTAATTGCAATTCCCGCATCGCCGCGATAGAAATTCATTCCATAAGTACCGGAATAAGGATTTTCAGCGGATGGTTGTACGGCATAAGACGAACCTTCCGGGGCTGTTGTACTTTCTACTACCGTACCATCTGCTTCTTTTGTACAATACTTAATTGTCCAGCCTGCTGCCACTTCATTTTCGATTGTTTCAAAGCCTGCATTGTTAAGCTTGTTACTGCTTGCAAGAGGCAATACTTTAATTTTTAACGTCACCTCATATTTTTCAGTTACTGCTACTGCATCTTCTGATGGCTGATAGATACAGTATGCTATACCATTAACAGAATACTCACCGGTTTTATCTGAAGAAACCTTTGCTTTTTCTTCTTCATCCCAGATTACTTCATATTTTTCTGTTGTACCATCATTAAATTTTGCTGTTACGGTTGTCGGATACACTATAGTATCACCAACTGTAATTTCCATCTCTACTGTCTTATCTACACCGGAAATTTTCTTTGTATCCGTATAAGCTCCGTTTCGAATATAACGATATGTATTCAAGGATGGCAATGCCGTACCATCAAAATCAAACCATGACTGATTATCAACAGCGCTTCCGCCATACCATTTTCCTGCATCGCCCGGGTCAAATTCTACGGAATAACTTGCTGCCCATCCGGAACCGTATTTTTCCCAAAGTTCTTGATTTTTCTTGTATTGTGCCTGATTTAATGTTCCATCTTCGTTGTAAGCATAACCTACCGGAATCCATGCCGGCTCCCAATAAAATACACCAATACCGTTCGGCACACTATTTATTGCAGAAATCACTGCACGCATTGCATCGATCTGTCCCTGTACTGAAATATCATACTGTAAATTCTGCCCACTTGTCTTCGGCGCAGTATTATCATGTCCGTCACCATCTTCCCATGTTGTAGACCATGAAGTTTCTGCTACCATGACCATCTTACCATAAGTAGAAGACACATATTCTAATGCAGATGTTAAAGAAGTAGTATCTCCTTTTGCTGTTGCATTTTCATGCCATTGCGGATAATAAGAAGATGCAAATACATCATAATCCACGTTATTGCTATTCAGTGTATCAGCAGTACCTTTGAAACCATCCTGTGGATCTGTAAAGTGAACAGCTACCAGTACGGCACTTCTGTCTCCCAAATATTCTTCACTGAATTCTCTTACTGCCTTACTTCCTGCATTAAAAAGCGTTGCCATATTGACATCACTTGTTTCTCCTGCAATACCACTGTTTGTCTCGTTTCCGACCTGAACCATACCAACATCTACGCCGGCATTATACAGTTTTATGAGACTGTTTTTTGTAAACTCATAAAGTGCTTTTTCTTTTTCTTCAATTTCCATTCCTGTCCATGCTTTTGGAGCTGCATATTTTGACGGATCTACCCAAAAATCAGAATAGTGAAAATCAATTAATACTCTCATTCCTGCTTTTGTTGCCAATTTACCTATTTTGATTGCTTTTTCGATATCATTGTTTCCGCCACCATATCCATTTCCGCTTGCATCATATGGATCATTCCATACACGGATACGTACCCAGTTTGTTCCACCATCTGCAATTGCTTTAAAAAATTCTTCATCATTTAAAGGATTTCCATTTTCGTCCTTAAATACTACGCCACTTTCTACTAAGGATATATAAGAAGAAAGATCGGCACCTGTAATGAATTCTTCCGGTACAGGTACTTTTGTTACGTTTACATCTGCTGCTTCCAGTGTTGCCGGTGTCAATAATTCCATTGCCTGCATTACAGCAATATAATTTTCGGTTAATTGATTGTAAACTTCTGCCGCAGTTTTGTTACCAAATTCCTCAATTCCTGCTTCTATCAATGTTTTTGTTGTTTCACGTAAAGAAGCAAATGCTGTCCACTCATCATTTTCATAGAAAGTAATACTTTTCTTTTCTTCCTCAACGTTTGTTCCCTTTTCAACCGCCATATACTCTTTAATTGTCTCGTACAGTGCTGAAAGCTTTGTATAAGCAGACTTCAAAGTTGCATCTGTAAAATCTGTATACATTGTTCCATTATTTAAAACATAAACATTAGATTCATAGGAAACAAGTTTTTTGAATGTACTTCCTGTATTATCTACGGATTCTACTTGTGTACCTAAACCTGCAACTTCTTCCGTTGCCGCAGAATGATCCAAACTATAAATACCAAATCCCTTTGTCATAGTATCCGCACCCGGTTGTATGGTAAGCTGAATGGAAAACCATCCGTCATACCCTTCCACCTTGCTGAATTTATAAACTGTGGAATTCCATGTACCTAAAGAATAGGTTGCATACTCTGCCTTAGAGGAAAGATATGTACCCGCTTCCCAAAATGCAATTCCAAGACTTTCTGCGGAATTGTGATAATAATAAAATGTTATGTCAGCTGCCGGTTTCACTACTACTTCTTCGTCCATTACATCGGCATTTTCCGTAATTGTCCATACACCATCTACCTGTCTCATATAATAGTCCGAACTGTTACCCGAAAGCATTGTAGTAAACGCTTCTGCTGCCCAACTGTTAAAAATGGTGCTTTCTCCTGCCAGTATTTCAAAACCAAATCCAGATGTTTCATTATTATTTTTTTTGGCAGAGCCTGCTATAGTAATTGTTGCCTTATACCATCCGTTTTTTCCTTCTACCTGTACAAACTCTGTCCCCCAGAGAGTACTTGTATTCCATGAAGAAAGTGTAACTGCACTTGCACTGTTTACATATAAATTAAATACTAAATCTTTTAATACCAGCTTCTCTGCTGCCTTCATAAGTGCTGTATATGCAGCTGTTATTTCATCCACACTTGTTTCATCTGTCTTAGCATCATCCTCTACAATCGCCTTTGCATCCTCCAAGGCAGCCTCTATACCTGAATTTGTCCAAGAATCCTCTGTATAGTCTGCTGAACTATATTGACTATACTCTGCATATATTGTCTTAAGCTGTTCCTTTGTATAAGTGGATACCTGTTCTGTCAACACAATATTATCTATTTGAATATACCATTCACCTGTGTTTTCCGGTACTCCTGAAAGTTCAACTGTAAGATTTGGTACACTTCCTTCTTCTACTGTAAACTCTGAAGTAGTCGTTGTACTCCAGGAATCCCATCCATTGCAGGCACTTATAGATGCACTTGCCAGTGTTTCACTCTCTGTTTTCACAGAGAATGTCAACCCTTCCATGGCATCTCCTGCTGTCTGTACAGATGCTTTATAAGTTCCGGGTTTCAAATTACTAACATTTTGACTTATTGTTACTGTTGAATCTGCCACTGAAGACCAAACATTCAAATAACGGGTAGCATTATTCAGTGTATCACCTGTTTCCTGCTTAACCTGATAACTTCCGTTTGTATCAGACAGTGTTACTTCCCAAGGAGCATATGTCCATGCCCCACTCTCATCATCTGATTCAAAATCTCCATTCTGCAACGTTCCATACTCTTCTTCACTGTATGTTTGAACGTCCATTTCTTCTACTGTATTTTCCTCTGTTTCAGCTTCTGTCCCTTCTTCAGTTTCCTCTGAAGTATTCGTTACAATGGCTTCTGCCTCCACAATCACTTCTGTCTCTTCCACAGTACCTTCCGTGTTCTCTTCTATCTCTTCCAAAGTACTTTCCGTAGTTGTTTCGGTAGTATCCTCTATAATATCCTCTGTACTACTCTCATATTCTTCAGAACTACTCTCTAACGGTTCGCTTTCTTCAGTATCGTCCGCAATACTTTCAGTAACTTCTGAAACATTCTCTGTTACCTCTGTAACTTCTGCCGCTTTAACTTGCAAACCTGAAAAAGCACCATTAGTAAACACCATGGCTGCAATCAACAACCAACAAAGAAGTTTTTTGCATCTTGTCTTTCCCTTTTCCATTCTCAACCTCCAAAATATGCCCATGTCATATTCGCCGGCACATGACATCATGTAAATTTATTAAATATTTACGCAACCGTTGCGCAACCGATTGCGCCTTTATGCTTATATCTTACATTTTTTTACAGCTTGTTACCATTGGCTTTTTATCCGAATATTTCTTCTCCCATTTGTGAAAAAATTACAACGTATTTATCTTTTTTTTGCGCAATCGCGCAACAATATATTTTACAACACATTCCACAAATTAGAATAAAATCATAAATTTCATATTACAAAATAGCTCAAAAAAATCCCGATTCTACTTTTAACGTAAAATCGGGATTTTCTTAAGTCATAATTATATAATTGTATACTGCATCATTTCATAGTGTAATCTGCTGCCTTCTGAAATTTCCTCCGGCAAAAGCGCTCTTGCTACCAGCTTGCACTCTTCCTCCGGCAAATCTTCTCTTTTCAAATAAGCATAATCACCATCAATTCTTTCTACTACATAATCGCAAACTAACATTTCTATATCCGGCTTCCCTTCTTAACTCTCTCAAACCACTGTTATACATTAACAAAATCATCCAAAAACCGATTGAGAGGACTTGGTTTTCCAAAATAATATCCTTGAATATAATCAGGCTCTATTTCGCATATTTTGCTTAATTCCTGCTCTGTCTCAATTCCTTCAATACAAAGCTTAAGATTAATACTGTGAACCATATCCACCATATATCGAAGTAAATTAAATTCATAATTATTCTTTAATGCCTTTAACGTAAAGGAACGATCAATTTTTATTGTATTAGGACTAAGATTATATAAATAATGGAAGTTGGAATATCCTGTCCCAAAATCATCCAGTGCTAATAAAATACCATTTTCTTTTAATCCATCACAAAAACCGATAAAATTAGCATCCGACTCTAAAAATCCGCTCTCTGTCAATTCAATTATCAGGCTTTCGGGCTGTAACTCATATTTTCTTACGCCATATAAAATTTCTTTCAATACATCACTTTTTAGCACCTGTATATATGACAAATTTACCGATATTTTAAAATCCGGTATTTTCTTCTGGATTTCTTTGCATGCCTCCATGGCCTGATATAGTACCCACTTTCCTACCGGTATAATCAAACCACTCTCTTCCAACAACGGAATAAACTCTGCCGGTGAAACCATTCCCATTTCTTCATTGCAAAAACGCAACAATGTCTCAGCGTTTGCCAAACGCCCTTCCTTCATATTCATAATCGGCTGAAAATAGGTTTCAAATCCTTCAAAATCATGACTTACAGACTGACGCATAATCTGAACTAACTTCCTATGACGCAGTGACAAATTATAATCCTGCTCATCATAAACATATCCCGTATTCTTACCATTTTCTTTTGCTTTATTTAACGAAAATTCTGCACGTTTCATCAACTCAGAATAATCCTGCCCCTGCACTGTCGCAAAATCAATAATTCCGGCTGAAACAGTAAAAAATACCTCATACTGATTATCTTCAATAAACAGATTAATCTTCCAACGAATTTCATCAAACAGCTTCTCTGCTTCTTTAATTCCTCTTTTAGAAAAATCCAAAATAACAAATTCATCCGCTACAATTCGATAGAGCATCTGCGAAGGTAATATAACTGATTCAATGCATTCCGCAGTTCTTTTTAAAACCATATCCCCGTAATCCATACCTCGGTTTTCGTTAATTTCTTTGAAATTATCAATTCCAAGACGAATCATAAATCCGGTTTTACGCTCTCCTTTATAATTACTGATTTCCTCCTGTAAGCTGAACTCACCAAGAAGACCGCTGACATTATCCGCTTTCTGTTTTTCTCCGATTTCATTAATACAGCCTACTAAAAACTTCAGCTCACCTTCTTCATCTGAAATCACACTTCCTCTGCAATTAATCCATACTGCATTTCCTTCTTTGCTTACCCACCTGTATTGTAAGTTATGAAAATTCTTTTCTCTCCGTAATAACTGATTTAAGTCCTCCTGTAAGATTTCAATGTCACTTGGATACACAAATTTCATTAATGTTTCCATAACATTATGAAATTCCTGTTTTTGTATTGAAAATCTCTCCATTGCATTTGCCGAAATAAAATATATATCATTTTTGATATCCATAACATATAAATAATTATCAACACTCGGACTTAAAATATTAATTACTTCTTTAATCTGGTTAAATGTACCCTCTTTTCTTTTTTCTCCCATATACTATTCCTCTTAAATCACGTATAGTTAAATATTAACATATTTTTTCTATTTCCACAACTAAACCACAGCATTTTCAACAATTTTTTAATCCAAAAAAAGGAATTTGCAACCAAATCACAAATTCCCCATTTTTTATCTGCTTTATTTTTTCAAACTTTCTAAATAACTTTTTGTCTCCGCTACTACAACACCGCTCCCTGTATATTTTATATGTTCTTTATACTGTAATTATTTTTTCCATTTTCCTTCACCTTATAAAGAACGTTATCACTTTTCCTAAAAAGTTCTTCATAGGCTATTTTTTCTTCACTGAATACCGCGCCAAGACTGATAGACAGCTTCACATGGTTATCACCATATTGGAAATCTCTGTCCATTTTTTTCACAAGCTCTTCCAACATTTTCTCTGTTTCCTGCCTGTCTGACTTATAAACACATAAGATAAATTCGTCTCCGCCATATCTTGCTATTACCGCTGTTTTTTCAAAGATTTCTTTCAGCTTCTGCGTCAACAGCTTCAATGCTTCATCTCCGCCATCATGCCCCAGTGTATCATTTACACCTTTAAAATTATCAATATCCATAATTGCAAATGTTATCGGCAGTAATGAATCGCGATATATTTTTTCAAAATTTTCTTTTAAACCATCACGATTATAAAGTCCTGTCAATGGATCTCTTTGTGCTTTATCCTGTATCTGCTGTTTTTCTTCCATTTCTTCCTGTGCACTTACCAGTTTTCCAATTACATGCGCAGTATTTCCCTTGGCATCATTAATTGTATATGCAATTAATTTATACCATTGCTTTTCTCCTGTTTTCATCCTGATGGTAAAGGCAACAGAAATATTTTCCGCACTCTTTTTTACCGATGTAAGCTGCTCCAGAACAGTATTCATTTCTTCATTGTCATTTTGATATGTATTTAAATCCACATCTCCGCTGAAACTAAATTTTTTTGTAAATTTCTTATCAAAATGAATAATGTTCGTGTTCGTATCATGCTCAAATACATACTCATCCACAAGTGCAGACAGCATTTCATAACGTTTTACATCCATAGCATGTTTTCTTGCACTTTTCTCTCTTTCATGCATAATTACTATAATTACTGCAACCACAAGCATAAACACTATGGAAACTGTCACCAGACACAACACGGGATTCGCTTCCACAAAACGTCTTAATGTAATATCCTGTGCAGCAGGCTCCATATGCTCCATCAGCATAATCTGTACATTCCCCGATGGTATGCTATAAAGACATTTATTGCATACAGACACCAGTCTGGTATCTACATCTTTTGGAAATGCAAAGTACAAACTTTCATTTTCTGCCATTGGAAGCAATGTAACATGTTCGCACTCCTCTTCCTTTATATAATAATCTGCACTGTAAAAGTTAGATACAATAAAGTCTGCTTTCAAAGACTCTACACTCTTTATGCCTTCCCGCAAACTCTCTGTTACAACTACCTTTGCATCTTCATCCTCTGTATATCGGTTATTTTCTCCTTCAACAACCGCTTCTCTGCCACTTTCCAACTGATAGGTCATTAATGTATCGCTTTTTACAATAACGTTCATATAATCTACATAATCTCTGGAATATTTAACAACGTCATCATATTCTTCTGATTTCTCAACACCGGCAACCATGTCGATATCACCATTAGTTAATGCCTGTATCATCTGCTCCGTATTGTCATAACCATAATATTCCATGGATACACGGATATGATCGCTGACAATTTGCAAAATATTTGCTGATACTCCCTGAAAACCATCTTTTGTATCATATTGATAAGGTGCCATATTTTTCAAATAACCAACCTTTAACGTTGATACAGATTGCAAATATTCCTTTTCTGTTTCCGAAAAGTTCACTTCATATTCATCAGTAATTATACCGCTTTGA
The DNA here is from genome assembly GCA_017437065.1 of Lachnospiraceae bacterium. Classification (GTDB taxonomy): domain Bacteria; phylum Bacillota; class Clostridia; order Lachnospirales; family Lachnospiraceae; genus RGIG3002. Next base: position 37,250 of record JAFSBX010000146.1, on the reverse strand, counting down.
ACCTGAACAATTTCACTTTCCTCCGGCATCATCTCTTCTGTTCTCGAAGACTCCCACCGCTCATTCCAGTCTTTTGCTATGTCATCAAAGCTCTCCGAAGTCATACCTGAAGCCGCTTCAATAACCCTTTTTATTTCCTCGTTACTATCCAGTATGTTTAATTTTTCTGATAAAGCAGTTCTCTTCTCATAATTTTCACTGGTAGCTACCATATTACTCAGGCAGACTACATGCTCCATGTCACCAAAACTCTCCGGAAACGGATCCGTCTTTACAAGAGACAGATTTTCATGATCCAGTGCATACCCCGATTCATCCAGCATGTAATCAACGTAAAGCCTCGCCGCTTCCTTTTCTGTACTGTTTGCATTAATTCCATAACTATAATCAGTCACTACCGTCATGTACTGTTTTCCGTCTTTTTCATTCGGAAACGGCATAAAAGCAACGGCATCTCCATTTTCTCCCGCTTCCTTTACTTGAATTAATGCCCATGAACCAATTGCCATACAACCGATTTTCCCCTCATTCAACATAGACTTCGATAATTCCCAGTCTGTCTCAGAAGGATTTTCTTCACTCAAATCATTTTGAACAATATCATACAACATCCTATACACGTCATAATGGGTTGTTCCTTCCAAAAAAGGATTCAGTTCATTTACAAATCCATTCTCCCTATAATTTGGATTCCCCGTCATTTCTAAAAACGGAAACTGTCTCCAAAACTGTAATGGCCAGTCTGCCGCATAATTTGTATAAAACGGAACAGCATCCGTTCGTTCCTTAATGGATTGAAGTGCCAGTTCAAATTCATCAATGGATTTGGGTGGCTCTGTAATCCCTGCCATGTCAAAGACATCTTTATTATACATGATTCCCACTACATAAGCAGATGACGGAATCCCATAAATAATCTCATCTTTTATTTTACTGGTCTCCAGATAATTATACTTCTTGTTTAATTGCTCCAAATTTCCCAATGGTGCAAAATACTTTGCATATTCATGAGAACCGACATACCCCGGTATAAATAGTACATCCCCATAATCATTCTGATCCATCTTCGCTTTGATTTCATTTTCATAATCAGAATAACAGTTATACTCTATCGTAATCCCCGGGTATTTCTGCTGAAAACCATCCAGATACTCTTTCATATCCTCTTCTGAAATATTAGATGAAACTTCAATATTCGCCTGAATATCTTTATTTCCGGTTTCTGTCGCATATACAACTGTATTATTAAAACTGCACAACTGTGAAATAACAGCAACTCCCGCCAAAATATTTCTGAACAAATTTTTCTTCATAAGTACTCCTACGCAAGATTGTTATATGCTCTTTATTATAGCATAATAGGCAATAAAATAAAAGGTATCGCCCGGATACCTCTTACTCTCTATGCACATTTATTCGATTTTTAAACTATCCGACTGTAAATCTACCGTAATCGCCGGACGAACCCCATACCCTTCCAATCCTGCATTCTCTTTTCGTATATTTTCTTCATAATAGCCGTTTCCAACCATATAGCATTTGCTTGCCATATCCTCTACCGGCTCCCGAAGCCACCAGCAATATTCTTTTATACCGAATTCTGACAGCTCAACCGCGTACCAGTTACTCTTATCCTGTTCAACCGCTGCCTGTGTCGGTACAGCCAGAACACTGATTCCGGCCTCTTCAAACCACGAAAGCTCATCTAAAGATAAAAGATATACCCTATCCCTGGTCACAACAGATTCCTTTTCGGATAATGCATTTGTTTGAGTAATAATCTCCTGCTCACGTATTGCAGAAAGTTCTTCTTCCGTAAATCCGTTCAAAAAACCTGCTTCAGTATCATAACCGTTTTTATGCTCTGCCATAGCAGTTACCTTCGGTGGCTGATCCGCATATTCTACTACTTCATCCGTCGAATTAAGCCACGTTCTGATATTGGAAACGCTCCAGTCACTGTTTCCTCTTACCTGTGCCTGCAATTCCATATCCGTATCCGCTAAAGAATCTTCTTTCCAGTAATCATCTGTTCCGTTATAATTAAATTTTCCGCTTTCCGCCGCATCAAATGCTTTCATGGTAAGAATATTCTTTGATATTAGAACAGCCTCTTCTTTATCCTCATTTATTTTCAACACCCGCCAGCTTATTGCTTCACCGTTGTAGTTACCGAATGTTACTGTATCCCCCACTTGCATATTATTTCGGGCAGATTCCTGCACTCCATCATTTTTTGCAAAATAATATCCGCCATATGCCGCAATCACTGCCACCAGAACCATGCTAACGGCAACTGCCAGTATACTGTAAATCTTTTTCTTCTTTGACGGCACAGTTGAAATTACGGATGTTTCCGGTTGCACTGTACTGTTTTTCTGTTTCAAATCACAGACAAATTTTACAATTTCTGTATAGTCGCCTCCTGCTTCTACGTTCATCCACTGATGCGACATCAAAAAGTATTCCATTGATTTGGATAACTCTACGTTTTCAAGTGTGTACACTAAAATTGGAACTGATTTACTTACCGCTCTTTCTACTTCCCTTAATACATGCGGTGATTTGTTAGCAGATTCGGACATCAGTAGTAGCATTGCCTCTGCCCCATCGATGCCGTTTATAATTTCTTCTGCATATTCCTTACCCATTCGTATATCTCTGGGGGCAATAAAACAGTTCTTTCCGTTTTTTTCAAGTATGTTACATATTTTTAAAGCAACATCCGCATCCTTCGAAGAATGTGATATAAATATTGCCATTGTACGTCTCCTCTATGAAGCTGTTTCAGCTCGTTATTTTATCGCAGTATCTCTTCTGCCGTTTTACCCGCTGTTCATCTTTGTGACTCTGCTTCTATGGGTTTATTGTGCATTTTGTTGTGAAAGATGTCAACTTTATTTTCCGATTCATTATATCAGAAGCTATTCTATTTCATTAAAGGAATACTAATTGTAATACAAAATTCCTTTTCCACAATATCTGCTCCAATCTGCCCATTCATTTTGCACACAAACTCCTTCGCAATAGACAATCCAAGTCCTGTAGACGTCTGACTTCTGGCTTTATCCTGCTTGTAAAAACGCTCAAATACCTGTGAAACATCAATTTCTTTTGCATGTTGATAATCTTATCCTTTTTGTAATTTTATAATAACTTATATCTTTCTTTCCATGTCTGATATACTTTTTCACAATCAAACTCCGGTGCATACTCCTTTGCTGCTTCACAAATACTTTGGATTTTCTCCTGCTCTTCCTCCAACTCCTCTGCAATAGTTTCCACTGATTTGTTCTTTTTTAATTTTTTACACACTTGTTTAACAAGCTTACACTCTTCACCTTCAATTTTTCCTTCCAGTTTTCCCTCTGCTATTAATCCGGCAATTGCTCCGCACATATCAACCTTTCCTCCCCGTTTCTTGTGTAAATCCTTCATGCTTATTAATTCCTCCGCATGCGTATACGATGCCACCATGTCATACGCATCTTCTTCCATATTTTGATACGCCGCATCATTTTTCATTAATTTTTTTAATTTTTCCGGGTCTTCCGAATACCGGATAATATCAAATACCTGTCTGACATCCGTCTGAAACATGCTTGTATCTTTTAGCTTCCGAACTTCCACTACATGAACCTTAAAATTTTGTACAAGTTTCTTTATTTCATCAGGAATTCCTTCAAAATCAATAATACTATGTAAATCCAGCGCACCATTCCATTCTTCTTTTCCATAGTATAAGACAAATGTAACTACCGGATGCAGCTTACTGTCCTTCTTAAATCCGTAGAGATACTCCCCCGGATTAAGTCCGCTACTGTCTTTCCGCACTTCTTTTTTTATCCGTGCTGCCTGCTTTTCATACTCACTTACATCATAAGACATATTACGCAGCGGAAGAGCATAGTCAATCACTTCCTGATTTTCAATTCCTATTACAGCAAAATTCACACCAAATGCAGTTCTTCTGACTAAATCCCTGTCGCGCATTTTCCGTCTTCTGTTTTTTCCCTGAAAGGATGATTTCCATATGCCTGTCTGGGTATCCAGCTCCTGTAAATCTTCTTTTCTCACAATCTGTTTCCCGTCACACCCAAGACCATTAATCAGATCTGCGTAACGCTCATCATCAGAAAAAAATTCTTTCGTCAGTACATCATTTTTCATTCTGTGCCTCCACTCCGCGGGAGACATGCAAAATCTCCTGCTTTTTCAATTAGTAATTTGGGTAATAAAAGCATAGATTTTCTGAATTTATTAGAATAAAAAAGAATGGATTTTCCTTAATTTGATTATAGAAATCTTTTATGCTTTTTAGGAATTTTAGCACAGTGTTTCATTGCCGTCAAATACATTTTGGGAAGGACTTTTATCTGTTTTCTACTGCCTGTTATAATATTCAATTCCATCCTCCGGCTTAAAATAAGTGCGAATATAACCATCTGTTGAGACAATCACAAATTCATTCGTACTTTCCACATAATAAACATCGTCCCCATCCTCAGCTTCGATTTTATGTAATACCTCTGGGGCAGCAATCACCTTATTTGCCCCTTCCTCATATTCCTGTGCAGACTCATAAGCAAATTCTGCCCCATGCTTCTGAAAATGCTCCTGCAAATATTCTTCATTACGAAACTGATAGGAAACCTGATAACTCTGTACTTCTGCCGTACTATTATTACTTTCTGTCACTCCTGACAAATCTATTCCGACATAGGATGCAAGAGCCAGAATAACAAGAGAAATCACCCAAACAAACGGTGACTTCTTATTATTGGGTAACACTTTTTTTTCAGACATAACTTTCTCCTCAATTATTTCCTTTTCTTCTCCGGCACCAAAAACACAAACACCAACGAACTCAAAAGCAACATATACGGATAAAACAAATTCGGTATAATCTCAAACGCCGACACCGCACTTCCCAGCTCCGTTGCCACCGAAACCGCCACAAGCATCTGTGCACCATAAGGAATAATTCCCTGAAAAATACACGAAAACGTATCCAGTATAGATGCCGCTTTCCTCGGAGAAACATGATAAGTCTCAGCCATTTCCTTTGCAATCGGGTTCGCCATAACAATTGCAACCGTATTATTCGCAGTAGCTATATCCATAGCACCTACCAACAGTCCCATTCCAAGCTTACCGCCCTTTTCTCCTTTAAACACTTTCTTAATCAACTGCAACAGCGCCGCGAATCCGCCATATGCTTCAATTAACGCACAAATAGCAGATACGAGAATTGCAACCATAGATGTTTCAAACATTCCCGACACACCCGTACCCATATTGGCAAGCATATCCGTTGCCGCCGTAGCACCCGTTGCAAGCATAATTACCGCACCGCATACAATTCCTATCAATAACACCACAAACACATTCATTCCAATAATACCACCTATCAACACAAGGATATATGGAATAATTTGAATCAAATTGTACTCCATGATAACCGCATCACCAACATCCGTTCCCATGGATTTCACCGCAATAATCACCAGCGTCACCATCGCCGCCGGAAATGCAATTCCGAAATTTTCCTTAAACTTATCTTTCATTGCACAGCCCTGTCCATTACATGCCGCAATGGTTGTATCCGATATAAACGAAAGATTATCGCCAAACATTGCACCGCCTACCACCGAACCGACACAGAACGGAACACTAAAGCCCGAACCATTCGCTACAGCCACCGCAATCGGCACAATCAACGTAATCGTTCCCACAGATGTACCCATGGCAAGAGACACAAATGCACTTACCACAAACAACACCATCACCGCAAATCTTGCCGGAATAATGGAAAGAAGAAAATACGCCACACTTTCTGCACTGCTTCGCCCTACCACACCAACAAAAATACCTGCTGCCATAAAAATCAACACCATCGTAATAATATTCTTATCGCCTACACCCTTTGCCATAATCTCTAATTTCTCCTCAAAAGAAACCTTCGGATTCTGCACACATGCCACCAGCAAAGCAACAAGAAAAATTACCACAATCGGAATACTATAAAATCCCATAGGAATCTTCAACCCATACTCAAATAAAATCCCCAAGCCTAAATACAAAACAAGAAATACACCAATCGGCAGTAACGCCATATAATTAGCTTTTTTCATAAAAGCTCCCTTCCTCACAATCATTTACGAAAACTTCCTAATCTTCAAATAAATCCCTCTCTCATCCGCAATCCTCTGACACGTCTTAATTTCATCCTCCGGCAATACATCCACAATCGAAAGCTGTGTATGTGAAAATGTCTCCTGTGCCAAGGATGCAAACTCCAACATGGCAGGAAACGCATTTTCAAACTGCGGTCTTGTCACTTCCTGATATTTCTCAGCCGTAGGTGCATTCAGACTGATAGAAACACTGTCTATCACCTCTGCCAATTCCGGCACTATATTTCTCTTATGGTACAAATTCGCCAATCCATTTGTATTCAGACGGATTTTAATACCATACTTCTCTTTTGCATAAGCTGCACCGGCAAGCAGATTTTCTAAGGCACAAGTGGGTTCACCGTAACCACAAAAAACAAGTTCTTCATATCCTGTAAAATCAAACTCATCCATTGCTTTTTTTATTTCTTCCAACGTAGGTTCTGACTTAAACCATAAGTTTTCAGCCTCCCCGACACTGTCCTTATGAGAGCGAATGCAAAATTGACAACTACAATCGCATTTATTTGTTATATTTGCATATATCTGATTTTTATAAGTATACAATATATCTGCCATTATTTTATTTCCCTTCTTTTTCCATTATCCAAAAAATCGTGCTTTTACATGAGCTTTATCCAAAGCCATTCCTAACACAATAAAAAATACAGCACTACCGAAAGACTGTATCAGACTCTGGGACATTGATACAAGCAGAACTGTCCACGTTCCAAACAGCACATACTCTGCCAGAAAATATCCAAAACCTGAAATCAAATATGCCAATACAGTTGCAATGACATTGCGAGGTGTCACAATTTTCTTTGATTTATTCGTAAAAGGAATGGTAATCAACATTTTTATAATAACTGTGGCAGGCATCCACATCGGAGCTGTTAACAAATCCGCAAGCCCCCCGCCAATAGCCGCTGCCGCCAATGCATAAGGTGTCGGGAGCACTACTGCCGCTAAATAAATCAAAGAATCACCAAAATGAACATATCCTCCGTTTACTCCTATCGGGATATGACAAATATACGCCGTCATAAGAGTAATCAACGCTGCCATAATCCCCGTCATCGTAATATACTTCACCTTAGATGTTCCTGTTACCGCTTTTTCCAGCTGCTCTCCCTTTTTTTCTTTCAATATAATTTGTGTACTCATTATCAATACCTCCTATAATAACCGGAATAAGTACTTCTCGAATTGAACTCCATGGTTGGATGGTATATTTTCCTTCACTGCATCTTCAATTGCTTCCTCCAAGAAATCCGATGCTTTTTCTATGGCTTCCCGTATAGACAAGCCTTTCACCAATGCCCCACTGATAATCGATGCAAACAAATCTCCTGTTCCTGAAAAGCTCCTTCCAAAATAAGGTGCTTCCAGATAAAATTTTTCTTTCTCTGAAACCGTCACATTTCCTACATATTCCTTTCCGGCTTCCTCTCTAATAATTCCGGTAACAATGATAGTCTGCTTTCTTTCTGCTCTCACTAAAATCTTTTCACAAATACCCTGTATTATTTTGTCATAATCACAATCCTTTTTATGCTTAATTACTTCTGCATAATCTTCGTCTGCCAAAAAACAAAGCTCTGTCAGGTTTGGCGTAATCACATCTGCCTTTAAAGTCAGTTTCTTCATTCCTGCAAGAAGCTCCTCACTAAAAACATGATACTTCTTTCCCTGATCCCCCAATACCGGATCTGCCAGATATAACGTATTCTCCCCCTCAAACTCCTCCAAAAAGCGAAGAACCTTATCTATCTGTAAAGGACTTGCCAGATATCCTGAATAGATTCCATCAAAAGATACATCCATCTTCTTCCATTCATCTATAAAATAATCCATTCTATCCGTAAAATCATCACAATAATAATTCTCAAATCCCGTCTGTGCCGATAATACCGCTGTTGGAAGGGGACATGCCTGAATTCCCATTACGGAAATCGCCGGAATTGCCGCTGTAAGAGAACATTTTCCAAATCCTGATAAATCATTTATTAATGCAATTCTTTTCATTTTGCCTCCTGCTGATTCTCATAAATACAACCTTTTTTTATTCAAACATCATCATTTTAAAAACTTGCATTTATTTTTTATGCCGTAATATAATGTATATCAATATTGGCATTGTGAAAATATCCACTTTTCACATTTTAAACCATACCAGTTTAAAATACAAATAAAAACCCTCAAGTCTTTATTTGACCTGAAGGCTCTTATTTCAATTTATCTTGAATATATTTCAGCTTCCGCCACCTGCGCACCATGTGAACCGGTATTATCGGTAAATACAAATCGTACAAACTTTGTATTTATTTCGTCAAATTCCACCACAACCGCATTGCCTGTCTGCGGATCAAACTCATAAACTTTCTCCGGCACCAATTCTGTCAGATTCTCCGGATCACTACCGCCATACACTGCAAAGGTTTGGGTACGTTTCCCCCAGATAAGATCCGGACACAAACGAATTCTGATTGCATGAATATTCTTTTCTTCCTGCAGTTCAAGAGTCAGGTTATTGGGATATACATTCGCGCCTGCCTCCCAATAAGAAGCACCTTCCGGATCACCATCGATCGCTTTATCTGCTGTAAATGCACCTGTTACACTATCCGCCTCAATCTTGGCATCTAACGCAACATTCGTTCCCTCCGGTGTTTCAACCACAACATCCTCTACTACAAAATCCGGATGTTCCATTGCTTCCGTCTGGTCAGGTGCTTCCACGATTGTCAGATTTTCTTCTTTCATTTTCTGAACTTCTTCCTTTTCTCCAATGAAACAATAACCTATCATAAGAATAAGAATAGCAGCCAGTATAAAAATAATAATTTTTCTAGATTTCATAAACTTCTCCTATTCGATTACCAGATTTGCCGTTGTATCCTGATTAATTTCAAACTTTCCGCCCTCAAAATCTTTGATATCCTCACCAAGAATACTCAGATTTTTAATTGTAATATTTTCAGCCTTATGCTCTGCATCAAATCCGTTTATTCTGGATTTTGGGAAATTACCGGAGAGCACTTGCATATTTTCGATTGTCACATTTGAAATAGTTCCTCTTTCTTTTGTTGTAGACCAGTTAGAACTCTGTGCAATATTAATATCGATCAGATACGGCATCGTGGATGCATCGCCACTTCCTACTCTGTTATCCTCAACAATGATATTCTTGAAAAGAATATCCGATACCAGTGCATCATCTGCATTATGTACAGATACAACCGGTTTATGGAAGTTATTCAGTACTGTAATGTTTTCAAAAGTAACATTCGTCATGCTGACATTATTTAAGCTTCCCTTATTGGTTTCATATCCAAGCTCCATTGACTGGGCAAAATCTGTCCATAACTGTGTATCATGGAAGTAAATATCTTTTGAACTTCCCACATAATTCTTAACAACAAGAGAATCATCCCAGCTTCTGACAAAACAGTTTTTTACTTCATAATTCTGACAGGACTGCAATGAAATACCATCGCCATTTGGTCTTGGAGATATGATTCTTAAACCATCAATTACACCATTCTCCGAACAATATGCCTGACATACCCATGCATTAGCATTTAAAACAATGATGTCTTCCAGTGTAACATTTTCGCAATTGTCAAATTTCAGCGGAACGTATGCTGTTTTTCCCTTCCAGCCTTCATAATGAGAACCATCAATAATTCCTCTTCCTTTTACGGTAACATTTTTTGTATTATTGCCGTTAACAACGCCATGAACAACTGCACCGCCTGAAAGATAAAGTGTCTGTCCCTCCTCCAATACAATTGCCTCTATGTTCCATTCTCCCGGTCCGATATAAACTACATTTTCATCATTTGCATCCGGTATGTCTGTTTCGATTGGATTGGCAAATATATGAAGTGCTCTGTCCGGGGTTCCATTAAAGGTTAATGTATAATTATCCGGCTCGGTAATCGTAAAGGTAATTGTAGATGTTTCCAAATCAATCTGAGGCTCGATTCCATAAGAAACCGGACTTATCTTAACAGACTCCAACTCTCTACCCGGAACAGTAACTTTGATTTCTGCCGCACCCTCAAAATCAAAATATGTAATCGGCGTTCTTGAAATTGATGGATAATAACTGTTTGACCATGTTCTTGAATGGTTCACGTTTGTATCATATACATAACAGTCATATCCATTAACCGTAACTGTTGTATCCATACAATGCATTAAAGAAAAATCCCTCATTACTTCTGATGTGGCTTTTAAATCTTCCTCTGTTGCATCTTTTAATGACTTTGGTCCTTCATATAAAACCAGTTTTGAATTTTCAAATATATTGGCATTCTTTCCCTGCTCGCTTAATTTTTTCTTAACAATAAATCCGCACATAACAGCAATTGCAATAACAAGCAAAATAATCATTATAAATTCACTCTTTTTACCTTTTGTTTTTTCCATTGCCATCCTCCTTTATTTCCCCATATCCATGTAATTTATTATACATCCAGCACAATGTTCCAGTCATCAACTGCCTTTAAAGTACGTGCTTCATAATCTGCTTTCAATGTTTCATAATAAGGTCCCACACCAAGACTCTTCATTCCTGCTGCTTTTGCCGCCACGATTCCTGCTGCCGAATCTTCTACAACCAGACATTCTTCATGTGGTGTCTCCAGCTTCTGTGCTGCGATTACAAATACTTCCGGATCCGGTTTTGATTTTGTTGTATCCAATCCACAGCTGACTTTATCTATATATTTCTCAAGTCCGGTTTTGGCAAGAATCATCGGGGTATTTTTACTTGCAGAACCAACCCCTACTTTAATTCCTCTTTCGCGAAGCATTTTTAACGTTTCTGTTGCTCCCCCCAAAATAACGCTTTCATCAATGCTTTCCAACATTTCTATGTAGTAGTTATTTTTGCGGTCTGCTAACGCTATCTTCTCTTCTTCGCTATACTCTTTATTTCCTTTACTTAAAACAACCTCCAGAGATTCCATTCTGCTGACACCTCTCTGTTTTTCGTTGTCTTCCTTTGTAAATTCAGTAATACCAAGTTCATCTGCCAGTTTTTTCCATGCATTGTAATGAAGCTCATCTGTTGATACTAAAACACCATCTAAATCAAAAATTACACTCTTAATCATTGTTAACCTCCAATTGTTAAATAAAACTTTACTTTTCACGCATTTTTCTTTAAATTTCTTTTAAGTGGGAAATACACTTCCCCTGTTTTATAATCTTTTTATTTGCATAATCAGCCAAATATTGCTATATTATCTGTATAGCTTTAACGTTAAACTTTTCAGAAAGGACACAACTACATGGTAACGATAAAAGATATTGCTAAAGTCACCGGTGTAAGCGCTACGACGGTTTCAAATGTCATACATGGAAGAGCAAACCGAGTATCTGCTGAAACAGTGGAAAAAATAAATAGTGCCATTAAGACACTTGGTTATGTTCCAAATATGTCGGCACGTACACTCGTATCCAATTCTTCTAAGGTAATCGGTTATATTAACCACACAATACCTAAAAAGACTCAGAACATCATAGATGACCCATTCCACTCAATTTTTACTAATATATTGGAACAAAAGCTTCGTGAACACGGTTACTATCTGATGTATCGCACAGTGGAAACCTCCGAAGAACTTTTAACCTTTTTACGAACCTGGAATGTAGATGGTCTGTTTTTTACCGGTGTGTTTAAAGATACTTTTTTTGAAGCACTCAGTTCTATCCAAATTCCTGTCGTATTGATTGACAGTTATACCGAACAGCTGAATGTATTTAATGTGGGCTTGGAAGACTATAACGGCTGTTATACTTCCACCAAATACCTGATTGACCGCGGACACCGGAATATTGCTTTTGCCTCTCCAAGCATCAAGGAAAGCGGTGTTGTTAAAGAACGTTTTGACGGTTACTGTCAGGCACTTTGTGATGCCTCCATTCCGTTTGATAAAGCTCTCGTACTGGAAAGCGAAATGGATTATGATTCCTGTAAGGCAGTAAGTGATAAACTCTGTAAACTTTCCCATGTTACGGCTCTTGTTACAACTGCAGATATTATGGCTGCTAACATCATGGTGCACCTCAAAGCAGGCGGCAAATCCATTCCGGATGATATCTCCATCGTAGGCTTCGACGATATTGCGCTCTCGCGCCTGATTACACCGCCATTAACTACTATTCATCAGGATATCCCTTTAAAGGGTTCTCTTGCGGTAGACATGATGTTGCAAAAGCTGGAAGGCAATCCCCCCCGGCATTCGCAAATTATCCTGTCCACCAAGCTGATTGAACGAGAAAGTGTCCGTTCCATATAACCGATTTTACAGCTCGGTAACCGTGGATTTCTTTCCGTTAATTTCAATTGCATATTGTTTCGACTGATAGGATACGGTAAACTTCATGCTCTTCCAGTTCGGCGGAAGAACCGGGTTTACCTTTATTTTTCCGTCTTCAAAAGAAACACCTGCAAAGCCGTGGATAGCATTCATATAAGCTCCACCACTTGCTGCCGGATGCGTTCCTCCAATATAAACAAGTCCTGCCCATTGCTTTCCTCCGCCCTTTAAATCAGCCATCGCTGACTTTAAGAAAAATGGATATGCTTTCTCAGGGTATCCATTAATGCAGGCAAGCCATGCATACATACATGCACTCAGCGAAGAACCATGTTCTGTTCTTGGCTCATAATACTCCCAATTCTTCGCAAGAACTTCCTTTGAAAATTCATTTGCAAACAATGTCAGCCACGTTACAACATCTGCCTGCTTAATAATTTGTGTATGTGAAGCCACACCATAAGCACCGCCCCAATACTCCTTTTCATGAAGAAGCCTTTTTCTTACCTCTTCAACAGATACATCTTCCAGACCTAAGTAGCCGTCAAACTGCTCAATAACTCCTTCTTCATTCGGAGCAGGAATATAAATATTTTCTGCCGCGTCCTTAAATTCTTCTTTCAACGCGCTTACGTCAAATTTCTCCGCAAGCTTTTTCTGAGTACTCTCTGAAAATTTTTCGACATTACTTAACAGTTCATATGCTTTTTCAAAAGAATACTTTGCCATACGGTTTGTATAGCCGTTATTATTTACACGCTCATGGTATTCGTCCGGTCCGATTACATCATGCAATTCATATACTGCTCCGTTTACTTTCTTTATCAGCAAACTGTAATAGAAACGTGCACATTCCACAATTGTTTCAATTCCGCCCTCTTCCAGAACAGAATAATCCTTCGTATGTTCCACATATCGCATGATTCCTGAAACAATAGCTGCCGAAATGTGAATCTGCTTATCCTTAAAATATGTTCTCATCGGTCTTCCGGTAAATACATCTGTTACATTATAGTCAGAGCAGGCATCAAAGCCACCTTCCTGACTTTCCCATGCATAAAATGCTCCCTGATATCCGTAATCTTTTGCCTTCTGTCTGGCACCGTCCAGGGTATCAATTCGATACTTTAACAACGTTTTCGCAACAGAAGGCTCAGTATATAAGAAGAAATCAAGGATAAACATTTCCGTATCCCAGAAAACAGCACCTTTGTATGTCTGTCCCGATAAACCTCTCGCTGCAATGGAAAGACTGTCACTGTGTCTCGGTGCAATAGAATGTAAATGGTACAGTGAATAGTTCAATGCACACATTGCCTCGTCATCACCATCGATCACTACCTGCGAAGTGTTCCATTTTTCTTCCCACCATGCAATGTGTTCTGCCTTTTCTTTCTCGTAGGCAGCTTCCATATCCTTTGCAAACAAATCATCTATATTTATTGTCAGGTTGCCGGCTGCAAGTTCTTTATCCTTAGAGGTATATATTGCACACTGTTTTGTAAAAACTGCCGTCTCACCTTTCACGGCACGATAGGAAAATACACGAAGCAGTTTGTCATTTTCTTTCAACACTGTTTCATTGCCTGCTCCTTGTGTCTTTTCCAAAACCCACACCTGCTCACGTTCTTCCTGAATGGATGCCTTTACGGAAAAAATCTGTTCCTGTCCACATTCATATTTCTCAAAATGCGGTCCGTATATATCCCATACATCTATATCAATACCTGTTCTAAACTCTACATCTGCATCAAAGTCACAAATAACTTCATATTGTGCATGAATAAGATGTGGATTTTCCATATTCAGAAAACGTGTTGCCTGAAATGTTACATTTCCTTTTTGTGTTTGAAAAACTGTTTTTCTGCAAAGTACAGCTTCTCTGAAATTTAATGTAACCGTATGCTCTATCGCTTCTTTTTCTAATACTCCATACTTTTCTCCGTCAACATGCAAAACTGTATAAATCGGATTAGGAGCGTTAAGCGGTTCACGCCAGCCATCACCCACTTTGTCATAGATTCCCGCCAAATTGATTGCCACAAGCTGCTCTTTTGTGAACTCATCCAATGTTCCTCTTATTCCCATGTAACCGTTTCCTATCAAGAAACGGTTACCGTTATCTGCAATCCCTTCTTTATGGAATCCCTGTTCCTCTACAATCCATAAATTTTTCATGATACTCTCCTTACCATTGTTACCTGCCGGAAACAATTCTCTTATTTCCATTCATCCGGAATTGAAATCTTTGTCTCTTCTTTTGAAAGCTTCACTTCCTTGCCGTATACCACAACTGAAATTTCTTTTCCGTCTTTTGTGTTAATTGAAACATAATCCGGTTCTACCTTAACCATAATGACTTCGCTCTGATATGTAATGCGGAAAGAGTAACTGCTCCATTGTTCAGGAATAGACGGGTTAAAGTTCAAAGTATCACCATCAGAACGCATTCCGCCGAATCCATAAATAATGTTCATCCATGCTGCTGCAATTGATGTTGTATGTAATCCCTCGTTGGTATTACGGTTATAATTGTCAAGATCCAGTCTTGTTGCAAAACCAAAGAAATCATATGCTTCTTTACGCTTTTTCAACTGTGCTGCCAGAATGGAATGAACGGACGGAGATAATGAACTTTCATGAATACATCTTGGCTCATAGTACTCATAATTCTTTTCCAACTGTTCCTGTGTAAAATCTGAATTAAACAACAGCATTGCCATCAATACGTCCGGCTGTTTAATCATGTCATTTCTGTAAATGCGGTCATATGACCAGTGATGATATAATGGGAAATCCTCCATTGGAATTGCATCCACATCCACATGAGGAAGCTTGAAAAATCCTTCATGCTGTTCAAATAATCCCGTTTCTTTATCCTGTGGCAAATACATACAATCGGCAATTTTCTTCCACTCCTGCTGTTCGCCTTTTGTCACACCAAATTGTGACAACATAGTTTCTACTTTTGCTGCATCTTTTTCTTTTAGTTTTTCAATTACTTCCAGAGTATAGTTTAACGTAAAACGTCCCATATAATTTGTATAGAAATTATGATTTACCATCATCTGGAACTCATCCGGACCCATGACACAGTAGAAACTGTATTTTGTGCCGTTTTCTGTATAATCACCTCTGGTTGCCAGCATACGGCTGATTTCCACCAGCATTTCCAGTCCATAATCAGCCAGAAAATCTACATCCCCTGTCAATTTTGTATAAAACCAGATTCCGTAAGCTACTGCTGTAGATGCCTGCAACTGAAGGCTGGCATGCTGCCAAAGATTACAACATTCCTTACCACTTATGGTTGCAATCGGATAAAATGCTCCTTTACAATCCAGTGCTACAGCACGAAGCTTTGCTTCTGCCAAAGTAATGTAACGGAACAAAAGCAGATTTTTAGCTGCACTCAAGTCATTGAAAATATAAAACGGCAGGCAATATGTTTCTGTATCCCAGAAAGCATTCCCGCTATATGCTTCACCGGTAAGGCCTTTAGCTCCAATATTCGTACCCGGTTCTGTTCCGTGATATGTCTGATACATCTGGAAGATACAGAAACGGATTCCCTGCTGATTCTGCTCATCTCCTTCAATTACAATATCTGATTTTTCCCATACACGCTGCCACCATGCACCATTTTCTTGTTTCAATGCATCATAAGAATAAGCAGATACAATTTCTCTTGCTGTTTCTACTTCTTTTGCAAATTTTACTTTGCTCTGTGCATAGTTCGGATTCTCTTCCACTTCTTTTCTGACAATGTTATATGCAATTCTTTCTATAAAAGTGGTTTTCCTTTCTTCCAATTCAAATTCCAATGTTTTTCCGGTTTGCTTTTCTGCCCTAAATTCTTTTTCCGATACTACATCACTACCGGATACTACACAACAGGAATATACCTGCTGCTTTGTTTTTTTCGTTGTACCTAAAATACTGATAAAATTACCTTCGCATGTTCCTTCTTCACAATCCCACATGTTTTCTCCCACGGATTGATGAATCATGGAAAAATCAAGTTTCATGGTTACTGTTGCTGTACCACTGAAATTAATGGGCCTTAACGCAATCTTCTGTGCTCCTACTTTTGACTGCTCCATAGATAAGAAACGTTCAAATGCAACCTCCATCTTCTTTCCGTCAGCAAGAACCCATGTAAACGAACGTGTTAATACACCATTCTTTAAATTCAGAACTCTTTTAAAGTCTTCAAATTTCACTTTGCCTAAATCCAGCTTTTCTTCATTCACTGTAATATTCAGTGCAAGCCAGTTTACGCTGTTTACCATATATTCGCTGCAATCCGTAATTCCTTTATAGGATTTATTCTGCATAATTCTTTCATAAATTCCATTAAAATAACTTCCAACCAGCGTATCTCCCGAATATCCTTCTTCCATAATTCCACGGATACCCATGTATTCGTTTCCAAGAGAAAAAACCGATTCTGCCACTGTAGAATACTGTGAATCAAATCCTTCTTCTATAATTTCCCAAGGGTCTGTAGTAAAATACATATCTGCTACTTTTGCCATTTTTCTTTACCTCGTTTCTTTATAATGTGTTGGCTAACACCATTAACCTTTCACCGCACCTGCTGATGCACCATCTGTAATCTGCTTCTGGAAAATGGAAAAGATAATGGTTGGCGGTATGATTGCGAAGAAACATGCTCTAAGCATACTAACCGCATCTGTAGGTGTATCTTTAAATGCAAACAGTTTAACCATAACTGTTTCTTTTCCTGTTCCGTTCAATGTTAAATATGGCAGAAGGAAATCTGACCACGCTCCTGTCAGGGCAAAAATTGCAACTACCATAATTATTGGTTTTGAGAGTGGAAGTACAATCGCTGAAAATACCTTTAAAACACCACATCCGTCAAGCTTTGCTGCTTCCAAAAGCTCTTTTGGTATCCCTTCAAAAAATTCCTTAAACATTACGATATGGAATGCATTCGCACCGGCTGCCAGCCAGATTGGAATAAATGATCCACCTAAGTTTAATACGTTAATGTTACGGAAAAGGGAGATAATACTGGTTGAAGAAGGGATTAATAAACTCAGCATTACCAAACCTGATACTATCTTGTTTCCTTTCGGTTTCAATATTGCCAGCACATATGCCAGAATACCGTTAAAGATAACTGCACATACGACACAACCTACAACAGAAAACAAGGAGTTTCTGTAATATTTTAGGAAGTTAAATGCGTTCCATGTTTCCGCTATTCTCGAAAAATCAAAAGCCGCCGGGAAAATAGTTACGTTTCGATTAAATTCTTTAATGTCCTTAAAGCTGGCAAGAAACAGCCAGATAATCGGAAATATACAGCACAGTACAATTGCAAAACATGCTATCATAATCAGAATACATGCAATTTTGACAGGAGTGGAATGAACATCATATCCACGAATTACGCCATCCTTCTTTTTAGTATACTTCTCAAAAAACATAGTCCTTCCCTCCTAATATTCTTCTTTTTTAGCTGTAATTTTCATATAAACAGCACTCAAAATAACCAGAATCACACAAATCATTGCAGATAATGCCGCACCACCTGAGAAATCAAAGTCTCTGAAGGCATAACGATACTGTAACATCATCAATGAGATACTTGCATTGTTCGGACCACCATTCTTCAAAATCATCGGTTCATACATAATCTGGAATACGGAAATAAACTGAAGAATTGCCAATGTTTTTGCAAGTCCCATTACGCTCGGCAATGTTATGTGTCGGATTCTCTTCCAGATATTTGCACCATCAATTGTTGCAGCCTCATACAAATCCGGGCTGATACTACTTATATTTGCCATATATATTAATGCTGTAGAGCCTGCACTTTTCCATGTCATTACAATTACTATCAGCGGAATCGTCCATGTTGTGTTATTCAGCCAAACCTGTGGCTCTATGCCAATCTTACTAAGTAAAATATTCAAGACACCTGTATCGCCCGGAGTGAAAAAGTAATTCCAAATCCATATAGTTGCAATACCCGGAACAATATTCGGGAAATAAATCCCTGTTCTGAAAAGTCCTCTTAAATGTACAGTCTCAGAAATTAAAACAGCCAGTACAATCGGTGTTACAAATCCAATTAAAAAGGACCAAAATGTATATAAAAACGTATTTTTTAATGCTGCTAAAAAGTCAGGATTTTTTAATACCCTGATGTAATTATCCAAACCAACAAATTCCTGAATTTCATATCTTACCGTCGAAAAAAGTGATAATCTGACATTTTCAATAAATGGCTGCCATATGTAAAAAGCAAACAAAATAAGTGTCGGCAACATGATTAACCAACCTACTAAATCGCTTTTCTTAAACTTGGTCTTTGTTTTCATTTTCAAACCTCCTCGTTTTATCTAAAAACATGTTGTAACCCAGTCCCAAATTCCTTCTATATAAGTTTTCTGCCGGAGAACCAACTGGCTTCCGGCAGATTTTATTACCTTTGATGTATATTACTTATTTTGCAGCATCTAAAAGTGCCTGATAGTTCGTATTTGCCTGCTGCATTAATGCTGTTACATCTGCATCCTGATTTGTAATTACTTCCTGAAGAACTTTAGTTAACTCAGCGTACATATCCTGTGTCAACCCCGGTTCTTCACTTCTTAATCCGTCAGCTGATGTTGCATCAAAATATGGCTTAAACATCTGAGAATCAACGTTTCCGTATTCTTCAACAATTGCTGCCTCTGCATCAAGCTTTGCCTGATCTGTCCAACAAGGGAATCCCTGGATTACAGGAACACCTTCTGCAACACTCTTTTCAGCACCTGACTTCATACCTGCAATTGCTTCGTCAGTTGCAACCGGAGCTTTACCCATAACTTCAAGATAATCTAAGGCTGCATTAATTTCTTCAGATGTAGCATCTGCTGAGAACATATAAGGTGTACCACCAAATAAAGAATACTGTCCGCCAGGTCCTTCCGGAATCGGGCACATAGCTAATTTATCAACCGGAAGTCCGTTTACCTGTGTAGGCTGTGCAACAGCATCATTAGCTCCGATATACATTGCTGCTCCACCTGTACCAAGCTGCATGAATCCTGTTCCCCAGTCTTCGCTTGTAGGGTCAGCTGTTAATACATCATATTCCCATTTTAAGGATTTAATATATTCCATAGCTGCGATTGCTTCATCACTTGCTAAGTTTGCTGTAAATGTACCATCTCCATTATCCAATGTTAACGAAGCACCAAATGCCCATGCAATATTGGAGAAATGCCATCCACCGGAATTATCTTTTGCCAATAAGCAAAGTCCTGCGGAACCTGTTGCATCTTTAATTGTTTTAGCTGTCTGTGCAAGTTCTTCCCATGTCTTCGGGTATAATGGATAACCGTTTTCATCAACAAGACCTGCTTCTTCAAATAATTCAACATTAATCATCATGCCTAAAGCATATCCGTCACGAGGCACACCATATACTCTTCCGTTTTCATCGGAAAGAAGTTCTTTAATGGATGGATTCATTTTTTCTAACCATCCTCTTGCTTCCAGTTCATCTGTAATATCAGCTACTGCACCATTCTTAATTAATTTCTGCGGCTCAGTGAACCATGTTTCAAAAACAGTTGGAACAGTTCCTGCTTCAACCATTGGCATAAATGTATCTGTTGCATATTTGTAATATGCCGGTGTATATGTTACATTAGGATTTCTTTCTGCTAAAGTTGCTACATAACCTTCATGAATTTCGATGTCGGCTGTCATAGTGTCTTCCGGCCAGATACCAAGAGTAACTTCTACCGGTTCACCACTTGCAGCTTCTGTTTCTGCATCTGCATCAGCTGAATCTGTTGTATTTGTTGCTCCCTCATCAGTCTTTTCAACAGTTGCTGTTGCATCTGCTGTTGATTCTGCTTTTATGCTTGTTTCGGAAGATTTTCCACATCCGGTTAATGTTGCTGCTAACATTGATGTTGCAAGCATAATACTTAATAACTTTTTCACTTTCATTTCTCTTTCTCCTTTCAAATCTGAAAATAGTGAACGTTTAACGTTAAACTTTTCAATCTATAAAGATTTATTTTTTTAATTTAGATTATATACACTGTTGTATTTTTATTTTAATATTGGTTTAACGTTAAACTAATATTAACATCTAGACATATTGCTGTCAATATGTTTTTTCAAAAAATTTCTCATGTGCATTTTGACAGCATTTTCTTGTTTCATCTCACAAAAGTATATGCTCCAACCGTCATTTTGTACACTTTAGCACTATACATACTTTTATTCATGTAACCTTTTATATATTTACCCAAATTAATCACTACACCGTAAAATATCCGATAGTCTTCTGGAGATTTTTCGCATCTCCGGCTAATACCTCAGCTTTTTGTGCCAGATTTTCAACAGATTTATTCTGTTGTTCGATTGTCTCTTCAATTAACTGTGAAGTGGCAGCCGATTCCTCTGAAAGCGCAGCTATATTTCGGATTACTTCCAGTGTATTCTGTCTCGCTTCATCAATTGCAAACAATTCTCCCGAAACAGTTGAAAGATTTTCCGTCAGAGAAGTAACATGCTCATTGATGGAATTAAACGTCTGAATTGTATTTTCAAGAGCCACTTCCTGTGACTGCATGATTTTATCTGCTTTTTTTGCAAGTCCTGCCGTTTCAGAAGTACTGTTCTGGATATCTTCTATAATTTCCTGAATGGTTCCTGCCGCACTTATAGACTGATCTGCCAATTTACGGATTTCATCTGCAACTACTGCAAATCCTCTTCCTGCATCCCCTGCTCTTGCTGCTTCAATGGACGCATTCAGTGACAACAGATTGGTCTGCTCTGCTATTTCATTAATAGTGTCCACGATATCATGAATTTTGACAGTTTTTTCGTCCAGTTCTTCAATACCGTTAATAACAACATGTGTAATCTTAGTTGTTTCTTTGGATTTGTCATTCAAATCTTCTAAAATGAGCATTCCTTCCTCTACAATGTCATTTGCATCCTTGGCAATCGTATCCATCTCTTTGGAACGATTCGATACTGCCTCAATCTGTTCTGACAATTGCTGCATTAGTAACGCACAATCCGTAGTATCTTCTGCCTGCTGTCCGTTTCCTGCATTAATTTCCTGTACAGCCAAAGTTACATCACCTATTGCTTTCAAAAGAACTTCCGCACTTTCGCATACTTCCTCAGAAGTAGTATTTACCTGTGTTCCCACTCCCGAAACCTGTACAATCAGCTTACGGATACTATCCATCATCGAATTCAGGCTTACTGTCAGCATCGCAAATTCATCTTTACGTTTTGTTTTAAAGCTGACTGTCATATCGCCCTTTGATGCTTTTTCCAGATTCTTTATAATGGAAACAATATTTTTGTTAATTCCAAGCGCAAGAACAAGTCCTATTAATATCGCAACTATAGAAGCAAGCACCACAACAAGCATCGTGTTAGTTTTAATTCCCTGCACCTGCGATAAAATAAAGGATTCCGGAATTAATATGTATACAATCGTACCTGTATCACCGATTTTAGCAAAAGTAAACAAGTAACTTTTCCCTTTATAATTAATGGTATAAGAACCTGTTTCCTCTTCTGATTCCATCACTTCATTAAAACATGAAATTTGCTCATACATATTTCCTTCTTCCGTTGATGCAGATGTACGAATTTCTCTTCCATCTGCCGTAACAAATGCCGCTTTGCATTCTTCACCCATGTTTATTTCTTCCAGTGTGGAAACGACACTGTCCATATTCATGTCAACAACGATATAGCCTTCGCCTTTACCTAATGCGCGTACCAACGCAATGGAATACTTATCAGAAGTTTTTCCTGATTTTTCATCCAAAAATGTATGGTATCCGAACCATCCGTCCTTACTGCCAATACTCTGCCAGCTTTCCACCTCGGCTGACTCCAGAAACTCCGCATACACATTGTCCGACAACTCTCCCGATGTAGAAAACGGCTTTAATGCATGTGTCTTATCGTTCTTTCCTGCTGTCCCACTACCTATGACATAAATTGCATTTACACCATCCGTATTTGATTTCATGGACATAAGATTGGATTTTATGTCCTTATAAAGTGATGTTTTCTCCTCTGAATCATCTTTGGTATAATAGGCTATCAATTCAGAATCATTTCTAAGCTCCTGTACTTTGTTTGAAACCACGTTCATTGACAATTCATAATATCTCGCTATAGATCGAATAGTTTCTGTAACCGTATTTTTATAATTATCCGTAATTACTTTAGATGCCTGCGTATAAGAAATACTACCAAGAGCTATCATTAACACAATGGATACGGAATATCCCAACAACAGTTTTACCAGTAGACCTCCTTTTTGTGACTTAGGACGCTTTTTGACTTTTTTTAATTTCATATGTACGTCACCTCCAATACAACAGTCAGATGTTTTTATATTTAGTTTAACGTTAAACTTATTGTAACACCGTTCTTTTCGTTTAACAAGACTTGCCTTTTGTACGTTTTAGCAAAATTTACAAGTTAATATTTTTACAAAATATACAAAACCCCCTTCAATCAGACTTAATTTTGTCTGACAAAAAGGGGGTTTTCCGCACATAAAAAACTTGCAATTGATTAAAAACAGCTTTCTTTATATGCTCTTTGCTGCTTTTTTTTCTTTTTATACAAGTACATTTCATCATCCGCCATATTAATATAACTGTCAATCATGTCCCCTTGTTTCGGGAACACAATCTTAAATCCATAGCTTGCACTTATCTCAAAGTTTTGTTTTAGCTGCTCATTATAATGCTGTAACCGTGCTTCCAGTCGCTTTCCAAACTCAACGGCATCCTGTTCCAGATAATCCTGCGCATACACCACATACTCATCACCGCCAAATCTGGCACAGATTTCCTCCCCAATACAGCTTTCCCGTAAAGCAGCCGCCACCGTACTGATGGCTAAATCACCTTTTTCATGTCCGTTCTGGTCATTAATCTTCTTTAAACCATCCAAATCCACAAACAGAATCATAAATCCAATGTTCTCTTCTATACACTTCCTAAAACTTTCCTTCGTATAACGCTCAAAACCAAAACGATTATACAAGCCTGTCAGTGCATCCTTAACATACATACTGTCCACTCGTTTTAAAAGTTTCTGTAACACAGCCTGTTTTCTAAAATTCTCCAGACAATTTGACAAATCAATCAACCATGTACGATATAGCGGACTTTCCATTACAAATTTACTGCCTTCCGCTATCAGATATCCTAAACAACGTTCTCTATGGTGTAATGGTGAGAAACAATAAACACTTCCCTCTTCCGATACTTTTTCTATTTCGGGTATCATCCGGGAAGTCTTGATATTTTCCCGTTCCACAAATCTACCCTCTTCATATGCCAGAATAATGCACATCTCCGAAGAGTACCCTTCTACGCAGTATTGTTCTTCCCAATTATCTTTTATTGCTTTTTCATTTTCTTCTTTCATTTCCTCAACAATTTCAGGCAACAGACACATATAAAATCTTTTACATTCCAACATTTCCATATGTGGTTTCAGACGTTCTATAAAATCATCATAATTCTTACTGTCATTTAAATCTTCCACCATCATGTTAGTTTCATATAAATATGTTTCAAAATGTTCTTTTAATCCTATATATTGCTCACGAACCGTTTTTTCATCTACTCCGTTACAGCTTGTACATCCACAGCTTTCTCCAATAATTAAAGGTGCCGGAAAATCCTCACTTGTCATCACTATATTATGCCGAATATACATACTAATTTTCTTGGCAGCTTCCGCTCCTATTTTTCGTTGATTGTGCTGCGCTGTAGTTAGCACCGGTACAGAATTCCTTGCTTCAAACGCATTATCAAATCCGGCTAAAGCCACCTGCTCCGGAATTTTAATTCCATTATCAACCAAAACCCTTCTGACACCCATGGCAATACTGTCACTTGCACAGATAACTGCCTGCGGCAACTCTCCCCGCTCAAGTATTTGCTGTCCAACCTTCAATCCACAATCCAGCGAAAAAGTGCCTTTATAAATAGTACTTTCGTCTAATGGAATACCATGTTCCTGCAATGTATCCTTAAATGCCCGTAAACGCTGCTCACTGTCTGAATTAAAATCCAATCCGGAAACATACGCAAATTTATTCATTTTATGATGTACTATAAAATGTTCGACAATATCTCTCATTCCGCTATAACCGTCTGTACCCACATGACAAAAGCCATCTATATCCGTATCAATACAAATCGTAGGGACCCCCGATTGTCGTATTGTTTCAATGATTTTAAAGAATGCACTATGCCCCTGTATCATATTTGCAAATAAAATTACACCGTCAAATTCACGGTAATTAATTAATGAAAATAAATTATATTCCCCCTCGTTGTGCTTAAGAGTTTCATCTGAATTACTGTATATATTAAAAATATACAAATCATTATTTTCCGCATTCGCCTGCTCCATAATTCCCTGCAGGGTCTCCCGAACATACTCAATATCCATACTCGCCAAAATAACTGCAATCTTCATAATCTACCTCTTTCCGGCTTTTACCGCATACGATATTTTCCTACTAATCCACCTAATGTTTCACTTAACACTACCCTTATATTTTATCACAAATACTATCCTGACATCTATTATTTTCTGAATATTTTGCACCTTTTGACACCCGCATCCTATTACATCAAAAAGAGCCGTAGGAATTTAACTTCCTGCGACTCTCTCTTAACTTACCATAACAAAATATGCAAGTATTAACACTTATTTGACCAATATTACTGATTCTTTGCAGCCCTCGCACGCTCTTTCTGAAAATCAATAACCGTACTTCTTGTTCCTGCCGAGTATGCCGGAGAACCATACGAATTTATTACATGACTAACCCCCGGATTTCCTGTAATCATAACACTGCATACATTATGCAGATTCATTCCATTTGCCTCCGGTACTTCCATTGCGCAGTATTCTTCCACAATGGCATCCCTGTTGAATGAATAAATTCCTATACCGTAAGCTGTATGCTCGCTGACATTCTCATTTACATAATAAGAAGCATATCCGTTCATTTTTCCGTCATGACTCTGCCACTCGCTCTGGTTTGGTACATCATACGGAAGCTCGCTCTGATAGAAATATACGCTGCCTCGCTCTCCGTTCCAAATTGTCTGGTATTCCTGAAAATGCTCTACCATCAGGGCATAAATTGTCACATCATCACCATTTACAATAATTCCGTTAGGTGCCGTGTTGGTATCCCATGCCACTCCATCTCCATGGTCTGCCCTCCATACCCAGAAATTATCTCCGATTACGTTATTACTGTTTATTACAACACAGCTTTTTGTTGCAGTTGGATTTTTATAAGCACCTCCTACACGGAAGAACATATCGCTTAATACAATCGGATTTTCACTGTGACTTGTTTCATTTTTCTCTTCTCCTACCTGCAATAAGGTCTGAGATTCTGTTTCTCCCGTTTCAAACAACAGTCCTGCGATTCTGATGCCTTCTTCATCAGCTACCGTCATACATGCATTTCCATTGGTGGACTCTAATGTTGCATAACCGATTCCAAGTACAATTGTTTCAGGATTTGAAATTTGTAATGCTTCTTCCAGCTTGTAAATTCCCGGTGTCAAAAGCAAATGTTTGCCCTGTGCCAATGCTTCGTTCATTGTTGCCGCCGTATCTGTCTTAGCCTGTGCCACATAAAACTCATCTAATGAGATACTGCTGCCCGGAACTCCATTCTGCCAGGTTATCCCTTCTGTCTCTGTTGTCAACTCCGGCACAAATACTTTGTAGCTTCCATCCTCATAAAATAAAAATGGCTTCTCGGAAACAACCGGTGTTTTATCTACTGCAGTATAAGCCGCCACCGGCCAAGTCTTTGTCGGAGCTTTTCCTTCCTCTATTCCAACAAACACCATATTCCAGTTTTCTCCTGCCCATACTTTCCAGTCACAATTTCTTGACAGCCACTGCTGCTGAGAACCGGAATCCACCTGACCGGTAATTACGGAATCCGATAAGAAACCACCGCTGGACCAGCCGTAATTATCATGCAATGCCAGATTTCCGTTAATCTGCATACGGCGCATAAATGTAGCCTGAGAAACCGCCCACATTACATCACTGTTAATTTGCAGATTGGATACACCTCGCCAGAAATTACAGGTGGCATTGTGGTTGCTGTCATCTCCCAGCCACTGTGCCGTACACTGGAACTTCTGAAGAGTTGTTTCCACCGGTGTCTGCCCCAGCCCCATCACATCCATATAAAAGCCTACATTTACCTCTATTTCCTCAGAATATTCTCCCGGCTTAAACATGACCGCATATCTGCGATTGTCAAATTGTGCAGTTTCCTGCTTCAGATACATCGAAAACAGTTCCTTATTTACCTCTTTCGGATCGTCTGTGGGACTGTAAATATATACATTTTCTCCAAATACTTCCTGTTCCATGAAAACTGCCTCCGAAAGTTCGGATTCTTTGTCACCGTTTACCCCGGCAATTTTATAATAGTCGTATCCGGCTCCTTCAATTACATATGTATTTCCTTCTACAGGCTTGTCAGTTACTTCCTCATAATCATTGCTGAAACGACCGCTTCCCTGATAAATCCGATATCCCTTTGCATTTTCATCGCCTGTCCACGAAAGCACCAGATTCTCTCCGTCTCTTGTAATTGAAACTCCTGACGGCACAGCCGGAATGACTGCCTCTGCATCGGACTCTTTTTGACTCACGTCCCCACTATTTGTACTTTCTGCATCCTTCCCGCAACCTGCCAGTATAAGCATCGCCCCCGCAGATATACATATCACTTTCCCTAACCTTTTTACTATACCCTTAAACATACTTCCTCCTTTAAATGTTTACTACAATTAACATCGCAGTATACTTTATTCCCTTATCTAAAAACATATTTTAGCACTTTAACATACACCAACAAGGTACTTTTTTTTATTATAAGTCTGTATTTTTCTCCCCACTTGGCTCGTGCAATTTCCTACTGCGATTAGGGTGTCAAAAGGTGCTGTCAAAAATTGCTACTGGCATGTTACACAAAATTGTTTTGCCATTTGTGACTTGTGCAGGATATTAGATTTTGTTAATGTTCTGTAGGGTATCCAGCAATTCGTCAGCACGACGCTGACGAAAGGCTGAAACTGAGCCATGGATGGCGAATTTCAGCCGGTTGCGTCCGTTTTCAAACATCCTGCCCAGAACATTTACAAAATCTTATATCCGTAACTTGGAACAAAGGGTGAAACAATTTTGTGCAACATGCCATACACAACCTTCCACAGCACCTTTTGACACCCTAACCCTATTACACAAAAATATCCCACTACTCAAACTAATCACTTTGAATAGCGGGATGAAAAAATATCATTTAGAAGCTTCCTTTTTTATAATTTTACAAATACATTTGCCTCCGTCATCAAATCACCGGCCACCTGGCTGTTACTTACCATCTCTTCTGAAATCTTACTGATATCCTGAGCAAGATGATTTGTATTTAAAGCAGCCGCTGATAAGTCATTTGTGGTATCATCAATGGCATCTGTCACTTCTTTTATTGCTTCTGTAATACCTTTTACAAGACTTTTCAGATTGGAAGCCATTGTAAAAAACCGACTGACGGTTTCATTTACATGGGATGCATCTGCACTGTATTGCTTGCCGGAGGTTACAAAACCATCGTAATCCGGCAGAATATTTTCATTAATATAACGTACCATTTCGTCCGCACTTTTAATCAATTCATTTACGGCGGAAGTTACTGCAGCATTAATTTCCTGAATATTGCTTGCTGTCTGGCGACTGGAATCCGCAAGCATTCTGATTTCATCTGCAACTACTGCAAATCCTCTGCCTGCACTTCCCGCCCTTGCCGCTTCAATAGAAGCATTTAATGCCAACAAATTAGTCTTACCGGAAATGCTTAAGATTTCATCCGTCAGTTCATTTACACGGTGTATACTCTTACTGTCTTCAATAGCAACACGTAATGTACTAAGAATGTCATTAATTACACCACTTGCATTCTGCTTATTCTCCACCGCCGTACTTTCCAACTCAACAGCTCTCTCCTGCATTTCTTCCGCATAAGCAAGCAGACTCTCCGATGCTGACGCCAGTTCTTTAATTTCCCGGTCTACATCCGTTGCATTTTTGTTTACATCCGATGTGCCTGCTGAAACCTCTTCCATAAAGGCTGACAAATCACTCATTACCGTTGAAATATCTTCTGAACTCTTATTTGCAGTTGACACACTACTCTTTACATCACACACAATGGTATCCAAACGGTTGGAATTGTCCACAATCCTTTTCATAATTCCCTGCAATGTCTCAATGAAAAGGTTGATTCCTTTTGCCAACTGGCTGATTTCATCCTTTCCGGTGTCTGTTACTCTTTCGGTCAAATCTCCTTGTCCCTGCTGGATTGCCCGAATAATTCTGTTTAGCTGACGGTTAGTTTTTCCTAACGGAACCAAAATTCCGAAAATGGTTAATACAACTGCAAGCACTGCCACAATCATTCCTGCTACTATAATACAGACAGCAAGCATTAACGATTGACTGTAAGTACTTTCCTGTATTTTTACCGCATTCTCCATACTTGCCTTATTGGCAGCAACCATGTTTGTAATTTCTTCGGTCATTTGTTCTCCCAGCTGTGAAATTGTGGAATTTGCCATCTTTTCGGCTTCTTCCTTTTTTCCACTGTTGCTTAGGTCAATCGTCTTATCGTATACAGATATAAATTTGCTATAATCACTTTCAAATTTCAGAAATGTATCAATCATTACCATCATCTGTAATGACTCAAATTCAGTTCCTGCCGCCTCTTCTTCACATTCTTTCAGTATCACACTCAGTTCATTCATCATCTGTGCATTACTTTCGGAAAGCTTCTGATATTCCTCTGTCAGCTTCTTTTTTTCCAGTGAATCATCCGTAAGACAATGGGCATACAACGTCTTTTGAATGGTTTCAAAATTCGCAGACAGCTGTAGCATATGAATCATATTTGTACTATATTTTTCTGAAATATCCTTACCAACTTTCATCATGTTATTAATATTCATTACCCCTACGGCACTGGATACAAACAATAATATAACTAAAAGTCCTATCGGAAAAATACTCTTAATTCTGATACTGATATTTCTCATGCTTATTTTGTGTTTATTCAGTTTTGGTACATTTTTATTGCGATTTTTCTTATCACGCATAACATCACCCTTACCAGCAAAGTGTCATAATTGAATGTCCCTTTATACTTACTTCCCCACTTAACACAGTATCTGTGATTGTAAACTTCATTTCCTCATCTGAAGTATTTAAAATAACCAATACCTTTTCTCCATCCGGATTAACAAAAGCAACAGCTTCCAAATGTCTTGAAAAGCTGGATGCCAAAATACGTTTTGCTCCCGGCTGAATAAATCTGCTGAAATGTCCAATGTAATAATAGGACAATTTCACATCAATCAAATCCTCTTTTGTCTTACACATAATTGGCGCATCACAGAAGTTTCCAACATGATTTGGTCCGCCCTTTTCATCTAAAATCAAATTCCAGTCAATAAAACCGTTCATGCCTGCCTTAAAATTACCAATAATATCATGTGCATACATTTCTGCATGTGCCACCTGATTGTCTCCGGCAAATCTGGAATATTCCACACAACCTTCCGTAAAAATCAATTCCTTATTCGGGAACTGTTTCCCTGTTTCCTGTAATGCTTCAAAATGGTCACCTGTATACCAGTGAAATGCGATTCCGTCGATTGCACTGTCTGCATTGTTTACACGAAAGCTTTCTTCTGCTCTGTCCAGCATTTTTTCTTTATTATGATCCCAGATACTGATTTTTACGTCAGTGTGTCCGGCTTTATCTAATGCAGGACGAAGGAAATTTGCTGCAAATTCTGCTTCTTCTGTTCCCGAAAACAGACAGGAATCCCATGTCTGTGTAGCAGCCGGCTCATTCTGAATGGTCAGTCTGCTTATTTTTACGCCTTCTTTTTCATATTCATCGATGTATCTGGCTATCATATCTGCCCACATACCACGATAGTCTTCTTTTAATTTTCCACCATGATTCATTTCACCGTTTGTTTTCATAAACGCAGGCGGACTCCACGGACTTGCCAGAAGTTTAATATCCTCTTTTTCGTTCATTGCCGCTTTGATTAACGGAAGAAGATATTTTCTGTCATTTTCAATAGAAAAGCTCTCTAGATCACGGTCTGTCTCGTCTTCCACATACGCATAGTTTCCAAGTGCAAAATCACAGCTCTGGATATGCGTACGGCAGAAATTATAATTATTTCCATTCTCACC
This sequence comes from Lachnospiraceae bacterium, assembly GCA_017437065.1. Lineage (GTDB taxonomy): Bacteria > Bacillota > Clostridia > Lachnospirales > Lachnospiraceae > RGIG3002. The sequence goes on along the minus strand of JAFSBX010000146.1, from coordinate 6,376 downwards.
AAAATATAGTGAAATTAATTCCTTTTGCTTTTCTTCACTCATTTGAGAATAAGTATAGGCAGAAGCCTCGGTAAAGGCTCCGCCCATACCAAGAATTTCCTGGTATGAAACGGATGGATATACCTTTACCAGCTGCATTTCTCCGCCATCTCTTTTCTCGAGCGAAATCTGCATTTCTTTCATGTGTTGTAATTCATTTGTCACATAGCATTTCATTTTACGCCCAAGCCTTTCTTACTGCCCTAATTTTTCTTTATTTTTCTGCATTTTTTCTGTCTTGATTGCAGTAATTGCATCCCAGCTGTTATCATTTAAGAACTGTTTGTAAGCTTCTAATGTGCTGTTAAATTCTTCATCACTGCCGGAACGGATTAAAGATACTAACGTAGTTGCCCAGTTTGTCTTAATTGCACTGTAAGCTCTTGCTTCTGCACTTCCTGCATCCGGATCTGTGTTCTCAAGAATGAAATGTGGTACTAATTTGCCTTCGCCCCACTCCTGCATCTGTTTGATAGAATCCGGATAGGAATCTTCACTTAATGCTTTATATTTGTCATGACCGAAAGGAATAAACTCACCAATACGGATTTCCTGTTTGAAACGGTCATTGTCAGTTGCCTGAAGTTCTTTCATTTCTTCTGTTAAATAGAAGCTTCCGTCTTCGCCTACTGTATATGTCTCACCCTCTACACCATAGTTTACGAGAATCTGTCCTTCTTCACTTAATAAGTAAGAATAAATCTGAATAGCTTTTGCAGGGTCTGCACATGTTTTGGATACATAAGTAATCATCCATCCGCTGATACCTGCCTGATTTAACATTGGTTCATTTCCTACTGTACTCTTAGGTCCGTCAATTGCGATATATTCACATCCCGGATTGTCATTTGCAAATGTTGTAAGGAAACCGGATCTCTGTGGTGTTCCATCCATCATAATACATGCATATTTTCCGATGCTGACTTTTTCTTCATGTGCAGTACCGTCATCTGTAAAACTGTCATCATTGATACATCCGTTTCTGTATGCCTGATTAAATGTTTTAATCCATGTCAGGTAATCCTCATCCAGATTACGGTCATAGAAGCTGCCGTCTTCGTTTGCAATCGGCACACCGATATAATCCTGTAAAACATCTCCTAAAGAACCTGTGGAATCTGTTTCAAAAGCATTAAATCCAAGTGGAATTAAATCCGGGTACTGTTCTTTAATTTCTGACAAAGTAGAAAGAAATGCTTCCGGTGTATCCATTGCCGGTGAACCAAGTGCCTCATAAACGTCTTTACGAATTACAAACGCTGTTTTTGCAAATAAATCTCCACTGTCATAATCTTCCTGTGTGTTGGAATAATCAGGATATCCGTATGTTTTTCCATCAGAAAGTGCAAACCAGCTCATAGTCTGTTCAGAAGCCACCTGATAGAAGTAAGGGTCATAATTATCAGCCAGTTCCTGTAAAGAATATGCCCAACTGTCCGCTTTCTGTGCTACACTGGAGGACGCATCGAAAATTGTAACGATATCCGGCATATCTCCGCCTGCAAAGAATGTATTCAGCTTTGTATCATCTCCAACAAGAAACTCAATATCTACTTTTAAGTCCTCTTTCATTTTCTTTGTAACAACATCTTCACCCCAGCCTGTGTTCCACCAGTCTGCATTTACATACCATGTCAGTGTGCTGTTTTCTTTTGTATCAAGCTGCCATGCCGGTGTGTTCGGATCAAGAGTATATCTTCCATCCTCTACAACTGTACCTGCGGTAGCTGCAATGTCCTCTTCACTTTTCTCCACATACTCAGCAGTTACCTTCTCATCATTACTTTGACTGCCTGTTGCTTTTTCACTGCTTCCGCAGCCTGTAAGTGCTCCACACATTACTGCGGCTGTCATTGCTGTTGCAATTACTCGTTTTACCATACGATGTTTCATAACTTTTTTCCTCTCCTTTTAAAATAATTATATAGTTTTTTAATTTATTCCTTCACTGCTCCAAGCATCATTCCTGAAACGAAATGCTTCTGAAGCAGAGGATATATAATAATAATTGGAACTGTTGTCACAACGATAGTGGCAAGCTGGATTCCTTTGGATGTTGTAGACAGTGCAATATTCCCAATGGAATTCATGCTTGCTGCCTGCTGTTGTACAATGATTTCATACAATTTCATCTGCACCGGATACAAATTCTGATCCGTCATGTATAACTTTGCCGTCATAAAGTCATTCCACTGGAACACACCATTAAACAATGCAATGGTTGCCAGTGCCGGCTTGGAAAGCGGAAGGACGATAGAAAGAAATCTTCTCCACACTCCTGCACCGTCAATCTGTGCCGACTCTTCCAACGAAGAAGGAACCTGTCGGAAGAAGTTCATTAAAATTACTACGTCATAATAGCTGAACAACTGCGGAAGGATATACACCATAAAGTTGTTTAACAATCCAAGTTCTTTCATAAGAAGATATGTAGGAATCATTCCACCGGAAAAGAACAATGTAACAACACCCATTACGGTATAAAGCTTTCTTCCCCTTAAATCTCTCTTACTCAGTCCATAGGCTACCATGGAACAGAAAAATACGTGAGTCACAACGCCAATCAGCGTTTTTGCCACAGAGATAAAAAATGCTCTCCAAATACTTTCATCTTTAAATACTGCCTTGTAGTTATCCAATGTGACACTGTCCGGGAAGAATATAAATTTCCCTTCTGCCAATGTTTTACTGTCTGCAAAAGATGATGCAACTACGTTCAAAATCGGTCCTAATATAATAATGGTAATCAGCGTAATCAGAGTAATATTGAAAAAATTGAAAATCTGATTTCCTGTAGGTTTTTTCACTTTCAACATATTTCTTAACCATTCCTTTCTACAGTACTGACTCATCATTAATTTTACTGGTCAGCTTATTCGCCAGAACTAACAGAATTACTGACACGATAGAAACTCCAAGTCCTGCTGCCGTCGCATAAGAGAAATCACCCTGTGCAAGACCCATTCGATATACATAAGAATCAATAACTTCTGCTTTTACCTGATTCTGCGAATTCATAAGTACAAGTGTCTGATCCAAATTGGATTTCAACAATCCACTTACTGTCAAAATAAAGTTCAGACTGATAATTGTCCGAAGCATCGGAAGCGTAATACTCACTACCTGTCTGAGACGTCCCGCTCCATCAATCCTTGCTGCTTCATAATAAGTAGGATCAATGCCTGCCATGGTTGCAAGATAAAGCACCGTTCCCCAGCCTGCTTCCTTCCATGTATCAGAAAGGGAAGCAATCCACCAATATTTACTGGAATCCAACAGATAGTTTGCCGGCTGGTCAATCAAACCGATTCCCATAAGAATCTGATTTAACATACCCGTAGTTGATAACCAGTTTGTCAACATTCCTCCTAAAATAATCCAGGAAAGAAAATGTGGTAGGTATGATATTGTCTGGACAATTCTTTTGAATGGTCCATCTTTTAATTCATAAATCATAATGGACAAAACAATCGGTGTCGTAAAACCGATTAACAGCTTCAAAAAGCTGATTCCCAATGTATTTACTACGGACTGCCAGAAATACTTATCTTTAAATATGATAATGAAATTCTCAAAGCCAACCCATTTTGCTGAATCAAGTGTGTCAATTACTGTATAATTCTTAAACGCTATGGATAATCCATAAATCGGGTAATAACAGAAAATCAGCATGAAGATAATTCCCGGTATTACCATGAGCTGTAAGGGTAATTGTTTTCGATAATCAGAAACGAACCTTTTTGCTCTGTTTTTTATAGTATCTTTTTGTTTTGCACTTATAGTTTGTGTCTGCTCTTTCACATTTGACCTCCTCTTAAGATGCTTATTTCCTTTGTTCTTGATAAAATTCTATCATTGGATGTTCGCTCCAACAAGGGACGCTGTTGCTTTGTGATAGGTCAATATTGTTTTTTTCTAAACATAGTACTATAATTTAAAATAAGACTTGGCTGATTCATGGCACAGATTTACAAATTATGGGAAAGGGCGTTACTGCAATGGGAATTGATTCTTCAACTAATTTTGAAACTGACCGCATTACAAGCGGTTTTGATATTTTTTTCTGGGAATTTCATGACAAGAGCAGTTATGTTGCAACTCACTGGCACAAAGCCATTGAGATTATGTACATTTTTGAAGGCTCTGTAAATGTAACGATTAATAATCAGACTATCACTCTTCTACCGGGAGATGTTTACCTTATTGATTCCATTATTCCACACTCCACTATGTCTATTCACGGCAATGCGGCAATTTTGATTCAACTTCCATACTCCATGCTGGAAAAATATATACCTAATATTGATACTTTGAATTTCTCTTTTGACTGCCATACCACAGACCCGATATTGCGTACAAAAATCCTTCAGCTGATTGATGTTATCAAACAGATGCAGGTTATTTTCAATATTCAGCCGGATGGTGGAATACTGCGATTTAATAGTCTGGTATTTGAACTGCTTTTCCAGTTGTACCACAATTTTGCCCGGGTTATGCCGGAAAAGCTTCTGAAAAAGAAAGAAAAGAATTTCAATCGAATTGATGTTGTATTAAAATATACGGATGAACATTACAGTGAACCTATTACACTGTCTGAAATTGCAGTAATCGCCTGTTTTGAAGAGAGTTATTTTTGCCATTTTTTCAAAAGGAATATGGGGATTACCTATTTTCAGTATTTGAATGAGCTTCGGTTGTCACACATTCATCATGATTTAGTCACTACAGATTTGCCGTTGAAGACGTTGTTGGAGAAACATGGATTTACAAATTATAAATTGTTTCGGAAGATGTTTTATGAGGAATTTCATACTACGCCGAATGAATATCGGAAGCTTCAGGCAGGGGATTCACAGGAGACTAATTAATCATTTTTAAGGTACTTATTTAAGTTGTGTTTGGCATGTTGCATAAATTTATGCAACATGCAGTTTTCGTTGTTTATAAGCTATATAATCACTGACATTTCAGATACCGCACTACAATACTAATTAAATTTACATATGGCTGATTTTTATTTTTTACCATGGATTTTCTCATCTAAATTTTCCCGTATAAATCCAGCTATTTCCACGCTGTATTCTATCTCAACACGTGCCAAAAAGCTGTCGGTATTTTGCTGTTCCATAGAACTAAGAATTTGCAAAATTTTCACAACCGCTTCTTTTCCGTACCTCTCATAAATCATATGAAACAGCACTGTTCCCGAAGTATGTACTGTATTCGGATGATGTCCGTCTTTGGGTCGGATTTCCTCACCCATACGATGCTGTTCATCGTAACGCCATTCCATCATTCGATTAAACAGCTCCTCTTTTCCTGTTTCCAACAAAAACAACATATGAGACCACTCTGCACCGGTTTCATTCAGCCAATCTTCAAAAGAATTTACATCAGCCTTACAAAACCATACATGCCCCAGCTCATGTGCAAACAACTGATATGTCCGCATTTCAGCCTCTTCCTGAACCGGCATTGCGGCCGGTGGTTCACCCATAACAATCAGATTATTCCTGATATATGCACCACCTAAATCTCCATTTCCCAACACTACTATATCTATCTGTTCCATGTCTCTGACAGGATATATCTTATTATAATATTGAAATGCACTTTCCCCTATGGATATACTATCGCATAAACTGTCACAATCACACCCTTCCCGATAAATTATACAAAATTTATCCCGTTTATATGTCTTGACAGTTCCCTTTCGAATACCAATGATATTTACAATTTCTCCAAACAATTTTTTTGTCCCTTTCGCATATAGACCTGTTTCCTCATCCACATAAGCTTTATAAATATCATAGTTCTCAAAACCTTTACCGAAATAACAGATACTATCCTGTATATAATCCGGCAAATTAGCCGGAAAAGCATGGGAATATAAACTAATTGCTACTAAGTCTTCACTGATAAGGTTATCCCATCCTTCCACGGGAGTTGTATATGAAATATTTATAATCCCATCTTCTTTTAAATCAAGAAAATATGTTATGAAATAATCATCATGTACATCAACTTGTTTTTCAAACTGTTCATATTGGTTCAATTCCATTGCTTTTATAACCGCATTTTTATTTAATGTAATCTGGGGAAACTTTTCACATTTATAATATGGAATCTTTCCCTCTACTCCTAATTCTCCATTTTCAATTTTTAATACAAATTCAGCAGTTGCCATTCTTTTTTTACGTATAATCCAACTATCCTCTTTTGAGGGTAATGGATTATTCCCCTTTCTCCCAATCTCTTGGGTTTTATTGAATACTCCATTATAATACTTAAAGCACTGTGGATCTGTATCTATTTTTCTACAGCTTTGACTGTTCGG
>JAFSBX010000145.1 GCA_017437065.1 Lachnospiraceae bacterium | reverse complement strand
AGAAAATGAAGGCTAGCTGACACATTTGACTACGGGCGTGGTGTCCCAATTCCAAATTCCGTCAGCCAATCACCTTCATTATAGAATAAAAGAGTGAAGGCTGCTGAGAACCTTCACTTATATATTACGAATTCCAATTTGACAGGAGGTAATTTCATTATGGATAATCGTGAGCTAATTGATAAATGGCTTTCTGTCTTTGGTAAGGGTGTAGAGACAAAGCTGATTAAAGACCATGTAACTTCATATGGCAATCTTTTATGGCATCTATTTACTTGGGGAAATGTTCCTTGTATCAAAGGTGACGAAGCAAGAATTGCATTTGATGCTTTGAATTATACAGAGGCAATCAGATTTTATGATGGATATGCGAACCACATTGAAGGCGTATCTGTTATAGATAAGATTTCAGCCCAAAAAGTTGACAAAGACAGAAATAGTGATGTGTATATTGTGGCTAAAGATTTTTCATGGACTTATGTTCGTACGCATGAAGATTACTTAGGACCGTTCCTGTGTGTAAAGAGATAGACAAATAGAATTCGATAAAAAGGGGGTAAAACTATGATACCAAACTTTGGATTGATTATGATTTGTGTCATTTTTTCAATAGGAACAGGAGTAGCTGTTGCTCTCTACAATGAGAAGAAAAAGGATGACAGAGATAAAGGGGGCATACCTACGAAAAAATTGAACACTATCTTAAACACCATTATAGGTGCTTTTGTGGGTGTATTTATTGGACATGGAGTTTATGTTGTTTGGAACTTCAAAACTCGCCCCGAACTGTATGCTATGCAATCTGCACCTTGGTACACAAGCATTTTGGTGTATGGAGCATTTACCATTGTTGTGTTGCTGATTTGCTTTGTAATAAAAGCAATCATCAAGTACAAGCAGAAAAAGAAGTAAGCCAGTTCCAATTTGACAAAGGAGTGTGATTGAATGAAGAAACTGATAGCATTTGCTATGGCATTGGTATGCGTGCTTGTGTTGGCTAGCTGTGGTACAAAGACCTATAAAGGAACAGATGCATTAATGGAAAGAGCGAGGAAGGAAATTCCGATTTCTGATGCAGACACCATCGAAATGCAATATGCAGGAATGTGCGGAACAGATAACAAAGCAATTGCTTGGTTTATTTCGGGTAATGAATATCAAGCTCACTACTATTTGCCGATGGAAGTAGAAATAAAAAAAAATAATGCTGAGTATGTTTTTGTTCATACACACAAACCGATGACAGATAGAGCTGGTGATGTTGCAATAGTAAACTGGAATCAAGGATATGCCTTCCTCATAAACAATCCCAATATTGCAACCGTCAAAATGACACTCCAAAATGGCGAAGTGATAGAAGAAGAAATTCAGAAAGGGACGATTCCTTACACATTTTATGTTCCTTTTATACCGTCAGAATATATATTCATTGATGTAGAAGGAAATGAAGTGCAATAATGGAAGTTATAGTTGGATTAAGTACGCTTATGTTAAACAAAGTCGAACGGTGCAAAAACCAATCGGCTTTTTCTTTTATTTAAGAGATTCTTTTTTGAGGTGAAGATGTGATGTAACTTATATGAATAAAATTATGTATAGTTGTTCCGATAATAAAGAAGAAATAGTAATATAATGAGGGGCTGCGATGAAAAATTCGCAGCTTTTTCATGCACTCAACCTGCGGTTTGGTGCATTTTCTGTGGGATATAGTATAATTTCCTTATCAAAAACTTGTGGAGGTACGGTATGGATAATATTAAAACCGGAAATTTAATCAAAGAGTTACGCAAGGAAAAAGGTATGACACAGAAAGACCTTGCAGATAAGTTGCACATTACAGACCGTGCGGTATCGAAGTGGGAAAGAGGATTGTGTGCGCCGGACATTTCTTTGTTGGAGCCTTTATCTGAAATTCTGGAAGTGAAGGTAACAGACCTTATATCCGGAGAGCAGAGTGCAGAGGAAGAAAAAGAGGTTGAAACAAAAGTGTTGGAAGCAATCAATTACTCTGAGAAGGAGTTGAAGAAAAAGACATCTATATGGAAACGCCGGGTAGTGATTATTTCTGCTGTTGCCGGGGTAATGCTTTTGCTTTGGATTGCAAATTTGTGGTCTCCTGTCATTTTCCAGAGAGGTAATCCTATTCCGTATCTGAAGGCAGCAATGGATATTGACGAGAACAATTATTATGTGAAAGTAGATGTAGATGATACAAATGCAATTTACATTTCTCTGCGTGAAGGTGGAAAGTGCGAAGCTCTGTTCCATGATGTGGCATACAGCAAAGGCTTTGAATTTTTGGAGCAGGCGGGCAGTGGTTATATCTTCTCTGACGGAAAGAATAGGTTAGTAATTTCATCAGAGATTTACATGGGGAAGTTCATTGTGTGGAAGGTTCCGACTCACACATTTGCTGAGTAGAGGGCGGTATAGTAAAGCGGCAGAGGTTATATTCTGCCGCTTTTAAAATGCTCCATATTTGGAAAATTATAGAATATCCTGATGTTTCTGCTTCTGCACAGTTTGAGCCTGTTCCGGAGCGTCCATGTACTGCGTGATAGTGTCCCGGAGCTGTTGCAGTTCCTTCAGCTTGGCTTCGGAAGATTTGTATTTTGCCGATAGAGCATTACGGTCTTTGACAAGGGATTGATACTCGGCTCGTACCTCGTCGGGATTGACTTTGGCAGGATTGAGTCCGGCTTTTTTTAGCATCTCTTTTGCAGCATCGTAAAGAATGAGCTGGGACTCATACTTGCGGAAAACAGCGTCCTTGTGCTTTGCCTTATAATACTTCATGTGGTATGGTCGGTTCTCTGCATACTGCTCGGCATATTTGAGAATAAGAGCCTGTTCACGCATTTGCTTCTCCAGAGCAACGGTATCGCTTCGGAAAGAAGTGGATTGATGAGAGAGTATAGAAATCTGTTCTTCCAATTCTTCCATGGAGTGAAAGCCTTTTTCATTTAAGGCTGCATAGGCTCTGGCAGCAACTTTCAGATTTTGTTTGTTCGCCCATTTTTGCAAGCCGGGACTTTGAGCAAATTTTTCGTCAGCGGAGGTATCAATCAGTTTTCGCATTCCTGCAGAACGGAGCATTTTATAAGTACGTTCCCTTGGCTTCTGCTCGATGCGTTCTCGGATACGTTCTCTTGTGAAATCCTTGCCCAGAGTTCGCTCGCTGCCACGGATAAATCGCTCAGCTCCATGAGGACGAAATTTGATGTATTTTCCGGAGGAATTGAAGTCAGAATTTTCAACCTCATAACCTTTATTTTGCATGAGTGAAATTAACTCATCATAGGAATTTGCCTGTTTAATGGCTTCGTTAATATCAGTCTTGAGCTTTGATTTTGATGAAGTTCCCTTCTTATCTTCTAACCATTCTTTATATGATTTTCCTTTTTGATTTGTTTCAGGTATGACATACAGACCATGCTCCCGGCAAAGGTCATCACTCAAGTGTCTAATATTATAGTAGGACTTTTTACAATCGTGATATTTTTTGTGTTCGATGTTATCAGCTGCACAGAAAATAATGTGATTATGTACATGACCTTTGTCTATGTGCGTGGCAACGATATAGGAATACTTACCTTCAAGCAATTTGTCAGCAAGCTCCATTCCGATGCGGTGAGCTTCTTCGTAGCTTACCTCTCCGGGAGCAAAAGCCTGTATCAGATGAAAGGCTTTATTTTCGTCTGATTGGCTTGTTTTGGATAAAGCGAATTTGAAGTCATAAGCTGCGGTTTCGGGACTGCAACCATAAGCTGAGATCAGGATGCTTTCATCTGTCTTGGCCGGGTTGCAGATGTAGTCTACTGCTTTATTGACGGTTGCTTTGATAGCATGGATTTTTGTGTATCCCATATTTTATTCATCAGCTCCTTTAGTTCCTTAATGTCATCGCCATAGAGATGCCCGGTAGCATTTGCCCGCTTGGTTATCTGGTTTATGTTATTGCTTATTCTTGCAAGGATAGTGTTGCATTCACGAAGATGTGAATAGTCCACGTCATACACATATCCGTAAAGGATAAGCCGACGGATAAAGGCAGATTTACTCCTCATACCGGATTGCTCATATTTTCGGTTGAGGATATATTGCTCATCATCGCTTAAAAAGAATTTCAATTCGTTTGTGCGTGTTCGGTTACTCATTTTATGCAGCTCCTTTATAAAATTTGTGCCGTATCCGGCGGTATGTTTTTGTGAGTGTTCTGTCCGATTTCGCCTGTGTGGAAATTGGAGCAGACACGAATTAGGGGGTCAGGGGGATATGCCCCTTGCAAGCAAGAAACATTCATTTTCCACTTTGGAGAAAATGAGTGTTTTGTCGCCTGTGTGGGAACACAGGCAGTGCTTGCTATGTTTCTGAGGAGGAAGGCGGAGCCTTGCTCCGGCAATGCCACCCGGCGGGGTGGTATTGGAGTTTTGGTTGCTTAGGCAACCGTCTTAAAACTCATATGGGCATATCTGCCCTAAGATAAGTTTTGCTTTTGTGACAAGCACATTGGAACAAAAAAACTGCTATAAATTTCAGCAGACGAAAGAGTCCGCTAAAAGTAAATAGCAGTTTGGTGTCTTAATATAGAATTTTATGATTTATCCAATGTTTATTTTAGCAAGGAGAGGAGGAATAGTCAATCGAAATAAAGCCGGAGGTATAAGGAATGTTATGGAGTGTACAAGGGGATTGGTTAGAAGGGGAGCCAAGGGAAATTGCGTATAAGGGCATCTGATGAGCCGGGTGGTTCATTAGGTGTTTTTTGTTACAGAAAATTTATTTGCAAAAAAAATTAATTAAGTACCGATATTTACTTCCCCTCTGGTGTTGTTGTCGATATGTAGGGATTAATCGAAGTCATCTCTGTGGAAAGGAAGAGGATGAAAACAGAGGATTTTACGCATGGCGAGCTGGAGAGCATACAGCACAGGTTTGATTGCTACTGCAAGAAGATTATTGATAACAGTGTAAAAAATCAAATCCGGAATTATCTGCGGTATTGTCAAAAGTATGAAGTAATGGCGATGGATGAAGAAATGGAACAGTTACAGACTGTGACCGATGAATACCTTTCTGAAAAAATTGAAATCAAGGTTGGGGAGGAAAGTATTTATCTGGAAAGTAGCCAACTGGCAAAAGCCATTATGAAAATACCGGAGAGGAAACGTATTGCTCTGTTGTTGGCTGTGGTATTGGAATATTCGATAGGAGAAATTGCGACACAGTTAAATGTGTCAAAGAAAACAGTGACAGATTATAAATATGAAGCACTCAGCTCCTTACGGAAGGAGGTTCGTCAGAATGGAAAAGAAGAATGATAAGGACGATGAACTGATTTCGCCGGAGGTTATCCTGAGTGCGATAGAAGGAAATGAGAAGGCGGTACAAGAAGTTCTGGACTTTTATGACAGACTTATTCATGCCAAGTTCAAATATATTTCACGGAGAAAGGGAGTCAATATTTCATATATGCCTTTGGACGATATGAAGCAGGAGGTTCGGGTAGTTTTATATAAAGCCATTCAGAAATTTGATACATAACACAGGAAACAGAAATGCTTTCGATTTCAATCCTACTACAACACTTGTCATTCTTGTAAAGCACATAATTTTTCAAAGGTCGGTTGATAGCAGCCGAAGGTGTCTTATGTGCTTTTTGGGCTGACAAGTCCAATTATGATTTATCCAAAAGTTTGTACCTTGATAATTGAATATTTTTTGCATACAGGACATGAGGGTGTGCAGAGCCACTAGGCAGGTTCGCCATGATATATCTGCTCTTTGATAGAGTGAACACGAAGAAATACTGCGGTATTGAAGTTAAGGTATGGAGCGAGAAGAACTTGGCAAAATGTGTAGCAGTTACGCAGGGCGATGAAGCATATCTATAATAATGATACTTCCGGAGCAATCCGGTCAATTTTGTTGACGGTGCAAGACCGATGTGGGCAGCGTACTGAACTGCCACCTGTATTGCAATATTTTGTCTACCTATGAGAGCTTGCAAGAGATTGTCGGTTGTCATCGGTGGATAAAATATATTCACCGAGAAAGGGTGAAATGATGAGTTTAGGACAGAAAGAAAAAAAGCGTTTTGTGAGATACAAAACGGGAGCAGAGATTTATGATGTGTGTCAGTCCACTTTTGAGAAATGGGCAAAGGAAGCCGGAGCTGTCTGCAAGGTTGGGAAAGCAGTTATAGTTGACTGTGAAGTCCTTGACAGATACTTAGAAGCATTTAGACTTCCGGCAGAATAAAGTGGGTGGGAGAGAACTATATCTATTAAAAATATATGCGTATTACAAAAAGTAGTTGACATTTCGTATTACAAAAAGTATAATGTCTGTAGATGATAGAAAGGAGAATGCCGATGAGCAAAATGGGACGTCCAAAATCAGATGTAATTAAAGATAAGATTGTGACAACAAGAATGTCTGATGAGGAATACATTAAGCTGAGGGATTATTCTGAAAAGCATCAACAGACTATAACGGAAACCATTAAAAAAGGAGTTGAATTATTGTATAAGACTCAAAAATAAGGTGTAGTTCTCTTCTTTCCAAAAGAAAGGAGCAGACACATGGCAAAGTCACGAAAGGATAGTAAAGGTAGAGTATTGCGAAAGGGCGAGACCGTTCGCACAAATGGTATGTATCAGTACGCATATAACGATAAGTATGGAAAGCGTCAGTATATATATGCCAAGGATTTAGTTACACTTCGTCAGAAGGAAGAAGAAGTATTGAGAGACAGATTGGATGGAATAGACAGTCTGACTGCCAAGAACCAGAGTTTGAATGAGATATTCGACAAATATATGGCTACGAGAAAAGATTTGGCTGCTCGTACCTATGCTGGATATTTATATCAGTACAATTTGCATGTGAGACAAACCATAGGGAAACGAAAGATTAAGGACATCAAGTATTCGGATATTTTGTACTTCTACAAGGTTTTAATGGAAGAACATAATTTGAGCTATGGAACAATCGAACATTTGCAGAGAGAGATACATCCTGCGTTTGAAATGGCGGTAAGAGATTGTATTATCAGAACCAATCCGACACATAAGGTTTTAGGACAGCTAAAGAAGCAGACCGGGGCAAAGCGGGGTGTGAGAAATGCCCTGACACCGGAACAGCAGAAAGCGTTTCTACAATTCATGGACGGACATCCGGTATATGCACATTGGAAGCCGATATTTACATTTTTTATCGGAACAGGTGTCAGAGTCGGTGAGCTGAGTGGATTGAGGTGGTGCGATATTGATTTTGAAAATGGGTTCATCACAGTTGATCATGCTGTTGTGTATTTTGCGGGCAAGATGAATAAGACCGGAAAAAGGCTCTATATTTCAACACCAAAGACAGAAGCTGGTATTCGTAAAATTCCTTTAGTGAAAGAGGTGCGGAAAGCACTGGAAGAAATTAAGGAGTATCAATTAGAAAATGGTGTGTTCTGTAAATCTGATATTGATGGTTATACAGATTTCATTTTCCTCAATCGCTTCGGTAATGTATTCATTCAGCCGGATTTAGACAGAGCGTTGGGCAGAATAATTGATGCTTACAACAACACCGAGTTGCATAATGCAGCATTAAAGAAAAGAGAAGCTATGTTGTTACCGAATTTCACTTGTCACAGCCTTAGACATACTTTCTGTGCCCGGTTCTGTGAGCTGGAGTCAAATCTGAAAGTTATTCAGTCGGTAATGGGTCATGTTGACATAGGTACAACAATGAACATCTATGCAGAGGTTTCCGAAGCAAGAAAGAAACAGTCTATGGAAGCCTTGTCAGAAAAAATGGTTTTATTTTAACTAGATAATATGTATGGAAGAGTCCGTTAGGGCTTTGAGTACATCAAAATATGTGTGTGTACATCAAATGTACATCAATCATAAAGGAATAATACCCAATAATACGCTGTTTTAGTTTGGACGATAAAGGTCAAAACTTCAATAATACAGAGTAATACGGGATAAAGTGTGAGCGCTGTGTGAGTTTGGAAGAGAAGCAGACCATAGCAGCAGTAGGTGCAGGCAGCATTACCAAACTTGTTTTGCCTGGGAATCGCATTGAACGTTCCGATAATGTCAAAGATGTGGAGCAATATCTTGCCCGGATTGATGAGATGGTAGAGAGACGAAAGAAGTTGTTGGAGTTTGAGAATGCAGATTCTTAGTTATTTTTAAGGAAAGGATTAGATAAAAGACCTTATTTTATCGGTACATTCATGAAAACAATTGCAATAATTGATGATGATATACATATTGGGAATATGTTAGAAGAGCTTCTCCAACAGGAAGGCTATGCCACCCTGCGTGCTTATTCAGGGACTGAGGCACTTTACCTTTTGTCGCAGAAGAATCCGGATTTGGTGCTTCTGGATTTAATGCTTCCGGGATTGAATGGTGAAGACGTTTTGCCACATATTAAGGACCTTCCGGTGATTGTGGTAAGTGCCAAAATTGATATGGATAATAAGGTGAATCTTTTGCTAAACGGTGCCTGTGACTATGTTACCAAGCCTTTTGATACCGGGGAATTGCTTGCACGTATTAAAATTCATTTGCGTCCGGTAAGGCAGAATAACAGCAATTTGTGTGCCGGTGATTTGACATTGGATATGAATAAGCATGAGGTATCGGTAAACAACGTACCTGTGAAATTAACCAAAACAGAGTATGCAATTCTTAAGCTTTTGATACAGAATGCGAACCAGGTAATTTCCAAAAATACAATTCTGGACCGCATTAGCATGGATACTCCGGATTGTACAGACAGTTCGTTGAAACAACATATAAGCAATTTGAGAAAAAAGCTTCGTGAAGTAAACGGAACAGATTATATTGAAGCTGTATGGGGAATTGGTTTTCAATTAAATATTTAAATCTTTACGATTTCTTTACACTTTTCTTTATCGGTTTCTTTACGTTTAAAAGATATACTGCGTATAGAGAAAAGGAGGAGATAAGAAATGGAATACATTTTTAAAACAGATTCTTTGACAAAACAATATAGAAATTTTAAAGCGCTGAATCAATTGAATATGCATGTGCCCAAGGGCGCTATTTATGGTTTTGTGGGCAAAAACGGTTCCGGTAAAACCACATTGATCCGGCTTTTGTGCGGACTTCAGAAACCTACAAGCGGAGAATTTACTTTATACGGAATTTCCAATACAGATAAAAGTATATGTCGGGCACGTCGCAGGATTGGTGCTGTTGTGGAAACACCTGCTATTTATGGCGACATGACTGCAGTAGATAATCTAAAGCAGCAATACCGTATTCTTGGAATTCCAAGTGATGAAGGTATTGAAGAGTTACTTTCGTTGGTAGGACTTTCCGATACCGGAAAAAAGAAAGCGAAAAATTTTTCGCTTGGTATGCGCCAAAGGCTGGGAATTGCCATAGCTCTTGCAGGAAATCCTGATTTTTTGGTATTGGATGAACCTACAAATGGTTTGGATCCTCAGGGCATTATAGAAATGCGCGAATTGATACTGAAACTTAACCGTGAGAAGCAGATTACGGTGTTGATATCCAGTCATATTTTAGATGAATTGTCTAAGCTGGCAACTCATTACGGTTTTATTGATAAAGGGTGCATTGTAAGAGAAATGAGCGCGGAAGAATTAGAGAATTCCTGCCAAAAATATACCAGAATCGAAGTGTCTGACACCGGTATTCTTGCCAGAGTTCTGGATGAAGCCAAGCAGGAGTATAAAATCATATCTGAAAAAAATGCAGAAATTTATGCCAAAGTTAATATTACACAGCTTACGCTGGCTTTGAATAAAGAAAATTGTGAGATTCTTTCTTTGGAAGAACACAGTGAAAGTCTTGAAAGCTTTTATATCAGTCTGTTGGGAGGACAAAGTGATGTTTAATCTTCTGGCAGCAGGTTTTACAAGACTTTTTAAAAGTTGGTATTTTTGGGGCATTTTGCTTCTTGTTTCTCTCATGAATTTATATCTGGGACTGGTGAATCGCAAGCAGATTATAGAGTTGTTTCCGGGACAGATGCCGGGGGCGATTCTGTTTGATCATACTATGTTTATAGGAATTGCAACAGCAATCCTGGTGGGATTGTTTATCGGAGATGAGTATAGTGATAAAACGGTTCGAAATAAACTGATAGGCGGGCTTAATCGTGTGACGGTTTATTTCAGTTATTATTTCGTTGTGTTTATTGCTATGGTAATCTGTCATATACTTGCCATGTGGACGGGATATCTGTTTGGACGTTTCTGCATAGGAACTTTGACAATTTCATTTTCTTTACTGTTTAAACATACTATTTACAGCGTGTTTGCCATTGCGGCCATGTGTGCAGTAAGTCTTTGTATCGTGATATTTACGCAGAACAAAGCGATAGGCTGTGGCGTTGCTAATTGTGTGGCAACCTGTTGTACATTTGGGGGAAACGCTATTGTAGGTATGCTTCTTACTCATGAAACACAAAGTAGGGTGTGGTTCGACTTTTTGCCGGAAGCATATCTTGGCAAAATCAGATCTTATGAAGATTTGGTTGTGAATGAGTGCCTGACGGAGGTTTCGTTACCTATTGGTTGTGTTTGTGTGTGTTTGGTGTTTCTTGTAATAGGAGTCGTTATTTTCAGACACAAGGATATCAGATAAAAGGAGAAGAAAATGAAAAAATTATTATCGGCTAATTATATAAGGTTAATGAAAAGTAAAAGCTTGTGGTTTTATACGGCAGCTATGTTTGGTATTACAATTTGGTATATTTGTATTGGAGCTGATACCATGGCGATACATCCGGCAGAGGCAGATGCAATGGATTATACAACATTTATTGTGGGAATGATTCCTGCTTTTCTGACTCTTTTTACAGGATTTTTTGTAGGGACAGAGTATTCCAATAAAACCATTCGCAATAAATTAAGTGTGGGACATACCAGAAAAGAAGTGTATTTGTCATATCTTTTTACACTTTATACTGCTATGGGAATTCTGTTTGCAGCGTGGTTACTTGGAACGATTTCAGCCTTTGGCGTAGTCGGAGCGGAATTGGAAGGGATTCGATTTCTAAAAATAGCAATTGCGGCAATCTTCTTTAGTGCGGCATATGCAGCTTTGCTTTTAATGATTAGCATTACGTTTCAGAGCAAAGCGCTGGCGGTTATTCTGGAAATCGAATTTGCCCGGGTTTCACTTATGATTCCGTTGATGGGAGTTGTAATAATTGAAAATATGGGTATGGGAACCAAATTGATTACATTTATTATCAACTGTTTTCCCATGGGACAATGGATGTTATCAACCAGACTTTTACCGGTGGCACCCATGCCTGTGTCGGTTCAGCTTTTATTGTCTGTTTTATTAATTGTAAGTATTGTATTAGTTAGTATTAAAATTTTGAAGGAAAAAGAATTAAAATAAGGAGGTGTCGTGTTGGCTTACGTGATAATTACTATTTTGTCCATTATAATAATAGTTCTTTGTATAAAAATTTATTATCTTCGTAAGTCAGCCGACGAAATTGCCCGGGGGGTGTCAGAGTGGATTGGGATGGACACCAATACCTTAATTGATATTTCATCCTCAGACAAATATATGCGTAAACTTGCAAATGAGGTAAATAGGGAATTACAGAAACTTCGGGAAGAAAAAATTCGCTACAGACAGGGCGATTTGGAACTGAAAAATGCAGTTCTGAATTTATCCCATGATCTTCGCACGCCTCTGACTGCCATCAGCGGATATATGGATTTGCTGGAACAGAAAGAAAAGTCGGAGAATGTGGAACGATACCTGTCTGTAATCAGTGATCGCGTGGAAAATATGAAAGTTCTCACAGAAGAGTTGTTCCGGTATTCTATGGTGATGTCTGCAACAAATTTGGAATATACTTCCGTTGATTTATGTCGTGTCTTGACGGATTCATTGCTTTCTTTTTATGGAACATTTAAGCAAAAAGGCATTGAACCGGAAATTATTATGCCGGAAAAACCGGTGATGCGTTCGTTAGATGTTACGGCAATTACCAGGATATTTTCTAATATTATAAGCAATGCAGTTAAGTACAGCGATGCGGATTTTAAGGCAGAATTAAAAGTGGATGGTGAAGTGGTGTTTTCGAATACGGCATCAGGTCTGGATCCCGTTATGACGGAAAAACTTTTTGACCGGTTTTATACCGTAGAAAACAGCCGTAATTCTACAGGGCTTGGGCTTTCCATTGCGAAGCATCTTACTGAGTGTATGAAAGGAACAATTCGTTCGGAGTATCGGGAAGGAACGCTATATATTATTTTGAAGTTTTAAATATATAGAATATTACATGTGAAAAGGGAATCATAAAATAGAGTGATATAGTAAAAAAGATAAAATGAAAATGTACTTTGCAATTGACAAGGTGCATTTTTTGCACTACAATAAAGCAAAGGGGTGCATATATGGTTGATTTAAAAGAACTTAGAAACGAAAAGAAGATGACTCAACAGCAGGTCGCAGATCTGGTGGGGATTTCCTTGCGTTCATACAAGTCATACGAGAACGATGAACAGAAAAGGGGAAGCATAAAATATAGTTATATAGTAAAAAAATTGGAAGAAATCAACCCGATTGATGAAGAACATGGAATTCTTGAAGTAGAAGAGATTGTGAGAAAGTGTTCAAAAGTATTAGATAATTATGATGTGAATTATTGTTATCTTTTTGGTTCTTATGCGAAAGCCAAAGCGAAACCTGCCAGTGATGTTGATTTGCTGATTTCCGTGAACATAAAAGGGATGGAATTTTATGCATTGGTGGAAAATATAAGAACTGTTTTGCGTAAAAGAGTAGATGTTTTAGACAGCAAACAATTGAGCAATAATCTTGAATTGACGGAAGAAATTCTGAAGGACGGAATTAAAATTTATGGATAATATAAAAGGCGATAACTATTATATCCTAAAGATAAAGAAGGATTTGGAATTTATTATATTGCATATGCGGGATGTAGGCATAGAAGAATTAGGCCAAAATGAAGTATTATTAGATTCTATGTTGTTTCGTATGATTCAAATCTCGGAGAACGCAAGGAAATTAACGGATGAATATAAACAGTCTAGAAAAGATATTCCATGGTCTGCTTTGTATGGTATGAGAAATCGTCTTGTACATGATTATGGACATGTGGATTTGAGTATTGTGTATGAGACGCTTAAA
This sequence comes from Lachnospiraceae bacterium, assembly GCA_017437065.1. Lineage (GTDB taxonomy): Bacteria > Bacillota > Clostridia > Lachnospirales > Lachnospiraceae > RGIG3002. The sequence continues at coordinate 178 of JAFSBX010000145.1, read as the reverse complement.
AATGATATACCGGAAGTGCTGAAAATCTTGAATCAGGTATAACCGGTGGTATCAGCTTATTGGATTATGAACGAAAAAGGGGAATTAGATGTATGAACAGTACAATCAGATGCATGGAAGAAAAGGATAAAAATCATGTTATTGAGATGATGAGGGTGTTTTATACCTCCCCGGCGGT
>JAFSBX010000144.1 GCA_017437065.1 Lachnospiraceae bacterium | reverse complement strand
TTGTTTATTATATTTTATTACATACAATCATTTTAAGGAGGTTCCATTATGGACAAATATCTTAATCTTTATCGTGAAATGATCTCACTTCGCGGTCTTACTGATCATACCCTAAATAGTTATTCTACTTACATTCGCAGCTACCTTGATTACCTGCAAAATATTCTTCATAAATCTCCTGAGAATGTTTCATGGCAGGAACTGCGGGATTTTATCAAATGGCTTCAAAAAGAACGAAACCTGGCTGACCGCACCATCAACTGTGTCATTTCCCAGCTTCGCTTTTTTACCATCTATGTCCTACATAATCCATGGGATGATAATCAGCTTCCGAAACGAAAATTCGATGAATATCTTCCCTTTGTCCCTTCACAGAAAGAGACTTTTGAATTCATCAGTACCATCCCTGATATAAAGCAAAAAGCCATGGTGGCTGTCATGTATTCTTCCGGTCTTCGGATTAGCGAAGTCTGTCATCTTCGTTATGAAGATATCCAGCGCAGTTCCATGAGGATACATATCCGGCGTTCAAAAAACAGAACGGAACGTTTTGCACCTCTTTCTAAATTTGCTCTCGATATTCTTACACAATACTGGTTTGAGTGTGGCAGACCGAAAGAATGGCTTTTTCCCAAACAGACAAATCTATCCAAACCGATTGATACCTTTTTCCTGTCTCGTCACATTCATGAGCATGAAAAACGTCTTGGATGGCCAAAACGTATCACCTGTCATTCTTTCCGGCATGCGTTAGGAACCCACCTCTATGAGAATGGCACCGACTTACTGACTATAAAAGCCATTCTTGGACATAAATCTTTGAATTCCACGACAATCTATGTTCATTTGGCATCTACCTCATTTTCTGACGTGATAAATCCCCTCGACAAAATGGGAGGTGCTGCACATGAATAATTCAAAGATACAACAGATTTGGAATTTTTCTTATGATGCATTTTGCGAAAGATACCCACTGCGTTCCACGGTGCAGGACAAAACATCCCGTGCAATCTTAAACTGCAAAACCGGAAATCTTGGATGCAATGTAAACCAATGTACTGATTGTGGACATCTTGAAATCCACAACAACTCCTGCAAAAACCGCAACTGTCCCAACTGCCAGGCTGTTTCAAAAGAAGTCTGGGTTGACAAACGCAGGGCAGAAGTCATGGACGCTCCTTATTTTCATGTGGTATTTACACTGCCTCATGAATTGAATCCATTACTCTACTGCAACCAGACACTTCTTTATGGACTTTTGCACAGATGCTCCGCCGAAACACTTCTTGAACTTTCAAAAGACAAGAAGTATCTCGGAGCAACACCCGGTATTATTCAGGTTCTGCATACCTGGAACCAGGAACTGGATTACCATGTTCATATGCACTGCATCATTTCTGGTGGTGGCATTACTGAAACCGGAAAACTAAAAAAATCCAAAGGTAAATTTTTTATACCTGTATATGTTTTACGTGATAAATTTAAAGGTAAGTTTCTTGCTGAACTCCAAAAACTGTATCAGCAGGAAAAACTTATATTTTCCCGTTCCTGTGAAAAAATGAAAAACAGTTATTTCTGGAGCGAATTCAAAAATAAACTTTACCAGAAAGACTGGTGTCCATACATCAAGGAAACTTTTAATGGTTTTGGCAATGCAATCGAATATCTTGGACGCTATACACATAAGATTGCAATTTCAAACAACAGAATCCTGTCAGTTACTCAAACGGAAACTACTTTTTCTGCCCGGGGTAAAAAACCGGGAGAAGCAAAACGGACCATTAAACTTTCTAATACGGAATTTATCCGTCGTTTTTTAATGCATGTGCTGCCATCAGGTTTTCAAAAGATACGTTATTATGGTTTCCTTAACAATCGCAAAAAAACCGAAAACCTAAAACTAATATTTAAACTTCAGGGACATCAGCGTTTCAAGCGACGCTACACTGATCTTTCCATGCAGGATTTAATCAAAAAAGTATGGAATGTTGATATTTGCCAGTGCCCTGTATGTGGAAACAGCACCATGGTCTACCTTGGGCGTTCCTATAAGTCATAAATATATTTTTACCAAATATTCCCTTTTACCAGACTGCCTATGGGTGGTCTGCGAAGCATGCCCAAAAATAAAAAAATGTTTCATCATATATCCAAAAGTGTTATTTTTTACTTTAAAATAAACTATTTTTGAATAATCAAGTGAATACTATCCCCATATAAATATCGGCTACACGGTCGCGACTTGGTACAATCAGAAAGAATCACAGTCAGAGCAGTTTTATATTTTGTAAAACTGTTCTTTTTTGACTGCTCTGACTATGATACTTTCCTTAAGAAT
>JAFSBX010000019.1 GCA_017437065.1 Lachnospiraceae bacterium | reverse complement strand
TTGCAAAATTGGCTGTTTTATAAACTTTTTCTCTCGCAGAATTCAAAATCTGTTTAACTTCAACATAAAAATCCTGCTCCATTAAATTAGCATCTCCCAAATCTAATACCTCTTTCAATACCTTTACACCTTAAAACGATACCCAACCCCCCATATCGTTTCTATATATTGAGGCTTGGCTGTATCAAATTCAATTTTTTCACGAATCTTTTTAATATGAACAGTAACGGTTGCAATATCACCGATAGAATCCATATCCCAGATTTCCCGGAACAATTCTTCCTTCGTATAAACGTGGTTCGGATTTTCCGCAAGGAACGTCAGCAAGTCAAACTCTTTTGTAGTAAAGCTCTTTTCTTCTCCATTTACATAAACGCGTCTCGCTGTTTTATCAATGCGAATTCCTCTGATTTCCACAATATCATTTTCCTTGTGGTTAGAACCGACTAATCGGTCATAGCGTGCCATATGCGCTTTTACCCTTGCCACCAGCTCACTCGGACTGAAAGGCTTCGTCATATAATCATCCGCTCCAAGACCAAGCCCTCTGATTTTATCAATATCATCCTTTTTCGCAGATACCATCAGAATCGGTACATTTTTCTCTTCACGAATTCTCTTACACACTTCAAAACCGTCGATTCCGGGAAGCATTAAATCCAGAATAATTAAATCAAATTCACCATTTAACGCTGTTGCAAGTCCTATATCTCCTGTATTTTCAATTACTACTTCAAAACCGCTTAATTCCAGATAATCTTTCTCCAAATCTGCAATCGCTTCTTCATCTTCGATAATTAAAATTTTACTCATATCAACTGCTTCCTTTCTGATTTTTCTCATATTTCGTTACATTTTTGCTTCTGAATACTTTCTCAAGACAAAATGCATACATGTTCCTTCGCCTTCCTTGCTGGTCGCCCATATATAACCGCCATGGTCTTCCACAATTTTCTTCACAATGGAAAGCCCGATACCACTGCCTCCTTTAGAAGAATTTCTTGAGGAATCCGTACGGTAAAATCTCTCAAAAATATTTGGTAAATCTTTGGCTGCAATTCCTTTACCGTTATCCTCTATTTCCACCCGTATAGAATCAATTTCATCCAGAATACGGATATCAATTACCCCGTGTGACTTGTCCATATATTTCACACTGTTTCCTATTATATTATCAATGACTCTTTTCATCTGTTCAGGGTCAGCAATCACTACAACATCCTGACTGACCAGATTCGAGTAATTCAACTCTATGTTTTTGGACTCCAAATCCAGTCCAACCTCTTCTATACAGTCTTTAAAATAATCTGCCACATTTATCCGATGAAAATTATACGGTATCCGGTTTGAATTAATTCCGGAATAAATGGTCAGCTCATTTATCAGCCTGTCCATATCATTTGCCTTGTTATAGACCGTTCGGATATATTTATCCATTTTTTCCGGCGTATCCGCAACACCATCCATAATTCCTTCCACATAGCCTTTAATTGCAGTAATCGGCGTCTTTAAATCATGCGATATGTTACTGATAAGCTCCCTGTTCTGCTTTTCCTGCTGTACTTTTTCTTCTGCCGATTCTTTCAGGCGCAGACGCATTTCTTCATAATTATGGTACAATTCACCGATTTCACCTTTTCCCGCCTCGGATAACCGATATTCAAAATTTCCCTCTGCAATATTCTGCATAGCAGTATTCAGTTCATTGACCGGCAAAAATACTCCTCTGCGTATCCACTGTGTCAGCATAATACTGGTAAATACCAGAATCAGCACAATGGCTATCGCCATATCAATCAACAACGTTTTTGAAATCAGACTCTTAATGTGCGTTACAATAAAAATCGTTCCCTCCGAACCGTCCGTAAATCGGAAATTAATTTGCTTCACAATACGTTGAATATTATTAAAGTAAAAAGTTTTATCCGCATGATTTTCTTCACTGTATGCCGGAAGACTTTCAAATATGCTCTTTGCGGTATCATCTCCGCTATAATACATTTGCTTGTCTTTTCTTACTATTAAATAAGAAAATCTTTTTCGGATTTCTTTATTCTTTTCTTCCAAATACTGCAAATCTGCCGCTTTTTCAGGATTTTGTACTACTTCCTCATTTATCTGGCTGTAAAGTTCCTCCGTAATTTTTCCATAGGACTGAATTCCATCCGACATCATGGAATAATCAATTTCCGTAATAGTTAAATCCTTTACGGGATGATAAAGCAAAGCCAGTCCTATTATAAAAAAGGCAAGTATGGTAAGTACAAGCGGCAAGATAATAATCGTTATAAAAGTCACCTGCAGTCTTGTCTTAAATTTCATTTTTTCTTCCGCCTTTCTTCTTCTCTTGTTTCATCTGTAGCACCTTTTATCGGCTTTTTACGATAAATAAAACCATTGAACATACTAACTGTACTATATATAAGAGTATACCATATATGTTGATTTTGTTTATAAAATTAGAAAAATTTTCTTATAAAAAGTTTCTAAATTAATTTTTGTAATAAATTTTAAAAATTATGTTGACATAGAAAAAAAAATTGATATAATAAAATCAGTAACAGTTACTAATATTAACAAGGAGGACATATGGCACTAAAGTATAGCAGACAGCGTGAAGTCATCAAAGAATTTTTAAAAACCCGCAAGGACCATCCCACTGCTGATACAGTTTACATGAATGTCAGGGAACAATATCCCAATATCAGTCTTGGCACTGTATATCGTAACCTAACTTTATTGGCAGATATCGGTGAAATTCAGCGTCTGCGTGTTGGCGATGGTGTAGACCATTTTGACGCTGATGTTTCTCCTCACTACCATTTCGTTTGTACGGAATGTGGAAGCGTAATTGACTTAGAGATGGACAGTATTGATAACATTATTGATATTGCCGGAATGAATTTCGATGGTAAGATTCAAGGTCATATTACTTACTTCTACGGTAATTGCGGTAATTGTCACAAAAAGACTTTGTCTTAAAATACCAAAAACGGAAATACTTACAGTAACAAACAATATAATTAATATGTTAGTATGTTGAAGATGTGGGACAATATTATGTTCCAAGTATGAAAAGAAAAGGAGATTAAAACTATGAAATTTGTATGTCAGGTATGTGGATATGTTCATGAAGGAGATGCAGCACCGGAGAAATGCCCTGTATGTAATGCACCGGCTGAGAAATTTACAGCACAGAGCGGAGAAAAAACATGGGCTGCTGAACATGTAGTTGGTGTGGCTCAGGGTGTAAGCGAAGATATTATTGAAGATTTAAGAGCTAATTTTAACGGAGAATGTACAGAAGTTGGTATGTACCTTGCCATGGCTAGAGTTGCTCACAGAGAAGGATATCCTGAAATCGGTCTTTACTGGGAAAAAGCTGCTTGGGAAGAAGCAGAACATGCTGCAAAATTTGCTGAACTTCTCGGTGAAGTTGTAACAGATTCTACAAAGAAAAACCTGGAAATGCGTGTAGAAGCAGAAAATGGTGCTACTTTAGGAAAAACAGATCTTGCAAAACGTGCAAAAGCTGCTAACCTTGATGCTATCCATGACACAGTGCATGAAATGGCTCGCGATGAGGCAAGACATGGTAAAGCTTTTGAAGGTCTTTTAAAGAGATATTTTGGCTAAAACAAATACGTTACTTTTTGAAGATTGTTGAAGGTGACTTTTATTTAAAATAAATATGTAGAGTTTGGAGGCGGAGGAGGTAATCTTCCGCCTTTATTGTTTGATTCGGAAGGAGACTAACTTATGGACGATAAGGCTTTATATAAATTAACCTATGGTTTATTTCTATTAACTGCCCAAGAAAACGGTATTGATAATGGTTGTATTATCAATACTGCTATTCAGGTTGCAAATAACCCAACCCGTATTGCTATTTCTGTCATTCAAAATAATAAAACACATGATATGATATTAAATACAGGAATATTTAATGTTTCCTCCATCACAACGGAGGCTGATTTCAGTCTTTTCCAACGCTTTGGCATGCAGTCCGGTCGGAATGTTAATAAGTTCAAAGACTTTCAGAACGTAGCCCGCAGTGAAAATAATCTTTTTTATCTGACAGATGTATCCAATATGTATTTGTCCGCTAAAGTGACCGAGCATTTTGATTTGGGAAGCCACACTCTTTTTGTAGGTGAACTTACAGAAGGTAAGGTATTGTCAGATGCCCTTTCCTGTACCTACGGATTTTATCAGAGCAATATCAAGCCCAAGCCTGTTGCAACACAAAAGAAATCTTGGACCTGTTCTATATGCGGATACGTTTATGAAGGAGATGAGGTACCGGAAGATTTTCTTTGTCCACTGTGCAACCATGGAAAGGAAGATTTTATTCTTACCGGAAGCACTACTGAACCTGCACCTGTCCCAACTCTCCCCTCTTCCACCGGCAAATATGTATGCAATGTCTGTGGTTATGTTCATGAAGGAGATGCAGCACCGGAGAAATGTCCGGTTTGTAATGCACCGGCTGAGAAATTCACTTTACAGAGCGGTGAAAAAACATGGGCTTCTGAACATGTAGTTGGTGTGGCTCAAGGTGTGAGTGAAGATATTATTGAAGATTTAAGAGCTAACTTTAACGGAGAATGTACAGAAGTGGGTATGTACCTTGCCATGGCTAGAGTTGCTCACAGAGAAGGCTATCCGGAAATCGGTCTTTACTGGGAAAAAGCAGCCCTCGAAGAAGCAGAACACGCAGCAAAATTTGCTGAGCTTCTCGGAGAAGTTGTAACAGACTCTACAAAGAAAAACCTGGAGATGCGCATAGAAGCTGAAAATGGTGCTACTTTAGGAAAAACAGATCTTGCAAAACGTGCGAAAGCTGCTAACCTTGACGCTATCCATGATACAGTGCATGAAATGGCACGCGACGAGGCAAGACACGGAAAAGCATTTGAAGGTTTATTAAAGAGATACTTCGGCTAATTTAAGAAACGAATAAGAAGACAACGTGGACACACAAAATATTTTCGTGCCTGACACAGCTTTTACTTATACTATTTTTTCACTTTATTTCTTTTCATTTTGAATTGACAGTATATAATACTTTTATTATAATAAGTTATAGAATTTTCTGATTATTTACAAAAAAAAATACAAAGGAGAACTTATTATGGTAAAGAAAAATGGTGCTCAATCAGTTGAAGTTATTTCCGGAAGAAAAGTTATTCTTTCTGCAGGTGTTGGCAAAACAAATATCGATGAACTAAAATGGCTTACCGAAACCATCTTATCTCTCACTAAATCTTGGGGAAGCACAGGCTGGGCTTACATTGCCGACTGTTCTCAAATGAGTCCTGTAACCCCCGCTGAAGGTGGCGAATTAGTTACTATGACTCAAAAGTTTGTTGATGCAGGATGTAAAGCTTTTGCATTCGCAGAAGGTAAATCTATTATGCTAAAAGTTCAGGCTCAGAAAAATACTGAACGTTCTCAGACAGGTGTTGCAGAAGCACATTTTGAAACTGTTGAAGAAGCACTTGACTGGTTAAAGACAGAAATTCATATTTAGTTTATTTGAATTCCTATTTTCGGTTTTGTTATTATTGCATTATTTAAACAAAATTGAGTGGACGAAATTTCCATCTACAAAATTTCGTTCACTCAATTTTATTGTTTATATATCATATTAAATTTCATTTTATAATATTAATATCTGATTACACATCTGAGAACAGGCTGATAGCTATTCGTTGTCAATCTTACACCATGAATGGAACATGGTACCTGATAAAATTCCTTATCACTGTAATGCTTATCCACCTTTAACATAATAGGAGATATGGATATGTCGTCTTCTTTTGATATTTTTTCAATAATATCTACAAAAAGAGCATACTTTTCCTGCTCATTAATTTCATAGTCAACCTCATTACAAAAATCACCATTTGGATTAGAAAGTGTCCTGTTTACTATAATAATTTTATGAGTCATAGAAATAAGACTTTCAAATAAAGCTGAGTCGTAATTCAACACAATTTCCTTTTGAAAATTTACTACAGTATACTGTCCTTTTTGAGCCATTTCCAACAACTTTTCTTTTATTAAAAGATATTCATTTTTAATTTTTGATTTGAAAATCTCTAATTCTTCATTACTAACCTGTTCTTTAGTTTTCGTAACGTTTTTCAATTGCGCTTTAAAAGAATTCATCATAGACATGCACTCCTTATTACACTTTCCCTTCTCAAGTGCCTCAAAATGATTTTTAAAGTCGCCTTACATATTTATCCCTCTAAGTACTATTATAAACATTATTTGCTCCTGTTTCAAGCAAATCCTATACACTTTACTCTATTTCCGTTCCATTTTCTTTTTTACTTTTTCCTGATACATCATTTCATCGGCTTCTTTTACATAATCCTCTAAATCTCTTGCATCCGTAGGTGATGTAATTACTGCCCCAACACTGACACTCAATACAATAGGAAGATTCATCCTTTCTGATGCCTCTGACAACTCCTGCTGAATACTGTTTTTCAATTCATTTATTTCTTTCTCCGGCATTGCCTCCTGTACTAATATAAATTCATCTCCTCCATTTCTTACAGGAACAGCATCCTTCCTGCAATGCTTCAAAATTGCATTGGCTGTTGTTACAATTGCCAAGTCTCCGAATTCATGGCCAAGATTATCATTAATGTACTTCAGTCTGTCCATATCAATAAACATAATTAATATGCTTTTACCTTTTTTATGCATATCTTTAAAGTAATTGACAGCCAGCCTTTGGTATCCAAATCGATTATACATTCCTGTCATGGAATCTCTGATATATAACTCAGATAACATCTGATTCATGTATTCTAGCTTTTCTTTTTTATGAAGGTTTTCAATTGCCGTAGTCAACGCTTTGATTACCTGAAACAAATATTGTTTTTCCATAAGATAAACTGCATTTCGGATGACAATATATCCCACGGTTTTACTTCTGAAATGAATCGGAAGAAAAAGAAAACTTTCACCACCCTTATCGTAATCAAACATAGGAAATATATTATCTATCTGCATATTCTCTATATTTAAAAGCTTCCCATTCTCATAGGCAAAACTCACTTTCATCTTCTCAGGATATCCTATCACTTGAAAGCCTTCATTTTCAATCAACTGCTGATCCCAAATAAGCTCTGTCTGATTCTTGAACACATCAATATGTTCATCCAAAACAAGATACATTGCATCACATTTCATAGACGGCATACACTGTGGAATACATTTCATCATCTCATTGACCGTTTCGCACTGCATTAACTCGTACTCAAGAAATAGTACTTCTTCATCAAACTCGTTTGTTTCTATTCCGTACATAATCTGATTTTTTAAATATGTTTTTGCATCCAACACAATCTTATTCTCGCACCCGCAACTATCCCAAAAAATACATTTGATATCATTATATACACATTGTGGTACATCCTCACCTGCCCATAAACGCAAAAACAATTCCGCACAATGGTAACCGATTTCTTCCCTGTTTTGTTCTAAAGTAGTAATGCGTGGTTCGTAACACTCTGCTTTATCAAAATTATCAACTCCGGTCACCATCACATCTTCCGGTATTTTAAAGCCTAACGCTTTCACACTTTCGCATACTCCCACCGCGATATTGTCACTGGCACAAATAATTGCTTCCGGCAGACAATTGTATTTAGAATACAATTGTTTAAACCCATCTACTCCTGACTGATATTCAAAATTTCCATAATAAAATGCCTCTTCATCATACGAAATATCATTGTCTTTCATATAATCCTTTAAAGCCAGTACACGTTGTTCATTTTCATAATTATTTTCAGACCCCATAATAAACCAGTACTTACGAGCCCCGTGACAAATATGCAAATGCTCAATCATATTACGCATAGCCTCATAATTATTTAGCCCTACATAATAAAAATCCTCAATACACATTCCGATAGTTATTACCGGCACACCGGACTGCTTTACTTTATTGATAATTTCATTCCGTACATCATCACAAGCAACATTATTCAAATCCAAAATAATTCCATCAAAGTCATCCAAATTTGGAAGCCTGTATATATTATATTCTCCAATATTATAATCCTCATCTTTACTCCAGTTACCGGAACTGTTAAATATATACAAATTCACTTCTTCATTTGTTTCATGCATTCTCTGTAATATTCCGGACGGCCACGCATATGTAAAAAACTGTTTCCAACCATCCATAATAAGGGCTATCTTTTTCATACAGCTCTCCTCTTCCAGCAATGTCTTTTTAAACTTCATCTGCAATTTTACTACTACATTTGATTATAATTATACACATTTTATAGTTCTCTGTCATTCTTTTCCTATATAACTTTACTATAACTGTAAACCCACGTTACCGGTCACGGAATGAACAATAATAAACCCACAATGATCAGATAAAATAGTAGACAAATTATTAGGGATTTACTTTCACATAACATGAAAGTAAATCCCTGACATTAATCAAAAACCTTTTTTACATATTTTTAAATACTTGCGTTTCCTGTTTCAGTGCTGCTGCAATTGACTGATTGTTGTCCATATTATGTGTAATGTTTTCCATATCAGTTACAAGTACTTGCGTACTGTCTGCAGCATTACTTACACCATTTACACCTTCTTCAATTGCGTTGGCAATTGTATTAATAGAACCTGCAATTTCCTGCATGGCTTTCTGCAAACTTTCTGTTTTTGCAGCAAACTCATCCATAACTCCTTCAATGTAAGTAGCATTTTTTTTGTACTCACTTCCGGATTCTACAAACGCTTCAAATTCCGGCAAAATAGTTTCATTCATAAATCTCACTAATCCATTTGCATTGTCCGAAAGGTTATGTACTGCTACAGTTACTACACTGTTTATCTGTTGTATATTGTTTGCTGCCTGCTGGCTTGCTGTTGCAAGCTGGCTTATTTCGGTTGCCACTACAGCAAAACCCTTTCCTGCTTCACCCGCTCTTGCTGCTTCAATAGAAGCATTTAAAGCAAGAAGATTTGTCTGACTTGCAATATTCAGAATATCATCTGTTAAGCTGTTTACCTGATTTACACTCTTACTATCCTCAATTGCTTTATTCAATACCGTAAGCATTTCACTAACTTTGATACTGGTTGTTTCCATATTGGAACGCGCAGCATTTTCCATGCCACTTGCATGCTCCTTCATTTCTTTTGTATAACTGTTAATTTCATTTGTTCTTTCCGCTATTACATTTACCTCATCTTTTACGGATTCTGCATTTGCATTAATAAGAGCCGCATTTGCAGACATCTCCTGCATAGTTGCTGCAAGCTCCTCCGTAAGCGCAGACAAATCAGAAACACTTCCGTTAGAAGTTGTAACATTTTCCAAAACCTCTTTTACAACTTCTTCCATTTCCTGAGAATTTAATGTAATCATTTTAAAGATATCCTGTAATTTACCCATAAACAGATTAATACCTTTTCCCAAAGCTGCAATTTCATCATTAGATAAAATAGTAACTCTTTTTGTCAGATCACCTTCTCTGTTATCTATATCTTTAATAATCTCTGTAATTTCGCGTTTCGTCTTTGTCAACGGACGAATTACCTTATACAAAACGCTAAACAGTGCTAACGCTATTGCCACAATACTTATCACAATTGTAACCGCATTTATCAGAAGCGCTCTGCCATAAACTGTTGCAAGCTGATTTCTTGCTTCTTCCGCTAACTCATTTGCAGAGGTAACCATAGCTTCGATACTACTCTGCATGGCAGCACCTTGGGCTGCTAATTCTCCGTTTGCACACGCATACGCTGCTTCATTATTACCACCACCACTAAATGCCATTAAATTACCGATTTGATGCTTAAAATTCTCATAACTTTCAAGCAGACTTTTATAATTGGCAGCATCCTGTTCTGTTACATATTGTCTGTATTCTCCCAACGCATCATCCAACTTTTTCTCTTCTTCACGGATAGTATCTACAAGCGTAATCATTGTATCCAAATCTGTTGCAATAATGTGCGAAAGAGCAAGTCTGTGAATTCCCTGTGTTCTTTCCTGTATAGTACCTAATTTTGAAATGCTCACCATATATTTATTTGAAATTACGGCAGCATTTGCATTTACACTGTTAAGACTGGAAATTGCCATAATATTAGACATAATGCACACAAGTCCTAAAATAAATACAGGTATTAGGATGATTGCTTTAATGCTTACATACCTCTTCTTTTTCATCCATGCATCCTCCTATCCTCTTTAATTCGCCGCAGATGCCGTAATCCCTTCTACCAGCGTATCCATAAGTTCCTGTAAGTCTTTTCCTTTTGGATTGCCCGCTGCCATTGTTTCACCAAATTCGGTGAAAGGTGCCCAATAACTGTTTCCCACTCTTTGAAGTACCCCAAACTCAGACTGTGCAATAACCGCCTGTATTGCCGGCACCTTACTTACTGCATCAGATGCTGCTGCATTTTTATTGGAAGGTCCCTGACTTCTTTCCATAAAACGAAGTGTCTGATTTTCTTCATTAGTAAACCAGTCTGCCAATTTTAATGCCCATTCTTTATGTTCACTATAATAGTTTACTCCCATCATTTTATAGCCTTTGAAAGAAGACATCTGTATCTGCTTTCCGGCACAGGTATAGGTAGGCAGCTTTACTGCACCATAATTATTTCCCCACGCCTTTCTTATTTCCACTTCATTCCATACACCACTGACACCGGCGATTACACTTCCATCCTGCACTCCTACAAGAAAATCTGTATCTGTCCGACTCTCAAATCCGGGACTTGCTGCAATATCAAGCAATGCTTGCGCAACATCTGTTCCTTTCACACTTCCTTCTGTTGTATTCCAATTACAGTAATTCGTTACACCATCTTCATTAATGCCAAATTCCATACCGGTATTACCAAAGAATGCATACAAATACCAGCCGGAACTCCACTCCATAGTCAATTTCTTGCCGGCAGCTTCCGCCACCGCAAGCATACCATCCAACGTCTTTACATCTTCTTCTGTAAAATAACGTTTATCATAATACATAAAATATCCGTTATCTGCAGTCATTGGATAAGCATATAAAGTATCATTAATAGAAGCTGCAGCTACTGCATCCTCGAGATTCACTTCCTTAATTTCATCTGCATTCGGCACCGGTGCCAACGCCCCCGCTGCCACAAGAGAGTTCAACTGATCATCTGCAAACGGAAATATATCCGCTCCATTATATACATCCGCCAAAAGCACGTCTTTTGTATTAGCATCTGATTCCTGTACTAAAGTAATTTCAAATTCAGCTTCACCTGCATGAGCCTCTTTAAAGCTATCAATCATTTTGTTTAACATTTCCCAGTTAGCTTCTTCTGCCCATACAGTCAAAGTAACTACACCATCATCTGCTTCGGTTACTTCTTCCGTCTGTGTACTTTCCTCTAAATCTTTCACATTATTCTGACTGTTGCTTCCACATCCGGTGAACACTGTACAAAATATCAACATCATTAAGATTTTCGACAATAACTTATTCTTCATGTTCCTCGCCCCTTCCCTCCATCTTTTTCAGTGTACAAGTCTTCAGTCATATTTCACCAACAATAATACTAGCTAAATTTATATACCGTTGTTGTTTTATAAACTTCTCCCGCCCTGCATACAGGACTTTCAAAATTATCATGATTTATCGCATCCGGATAATACTGGGTTTCAAAGCAGATACCCTGACGCCTTTTATATACTACTCCTTGTTTCCCTGCTTCTTCCGGAATAAAATTTCCTGTATAAACCTGTACTCCGGGTAAATCGGTGTATACTTCCAGCGTAATACCGCTGATATCTGCGTTCAGCTCTGCCACCTTTGCAAATTTTCCGTGATTATTCAGACACCAGTTATGATCATATCCCTTTCCGTTAATCACAGCTTCATAGTCTGCATCAATGTCTTTTCCTACCTCTTTCTTTACCCTAAAATCCATCGGCGTTCCCTTTACCGGAATGATTTCTCCTGTCGGAATGGATTCTTCATCCGTAACAGTATACGCATCTGCATCTACCCATACAAAGTGTTTTTCTATCGAACCCGACCCATGGCCATTTAAATTAAAATAGCTGTGGTTTGTCATGTTTATAATGGTATCTTTCTCCGGCACTCCATAATAATTAATCTGCACTGCATTATCATCTGTCAGTACATACGTCACATCCATATCCAATGTTCCCGGATATCCCTGATCCCCATCCGGACTGTGCAGGGAAAATGTAATACTGTTTTCCGTCGTTTCTTTTACCTTCCAGATACGGAAACTATAGCTGTCCGAACCACTGTGCAGGTTATTTTTTCCGTCATTTTTATCCAGCTGATATTCTTTTCCATTTAAGGAAAAAGCGGCATTTCCAATACGATTGGCGTTTCTTCCCACAGTCGCACCGAAGAATGTTCCTGCCGGTCCTTCATAACCGGCAGGAGTATCGTATCCTAAAACCACATCGTATAGTTTTCCTTCCTGATTAGGAACTGTCAGGGAATACAGTGTGGCACCAAAATCGGAAACTTCCATTGTCATGCCATTCTTGTTTTCAAATGTATATAGGGTTGCCTCTTCACCCTTTGCATTTTTTCCGAAACTTCTTTTTTGCATAATCATTACCTCTTACAGTGTATTGATAAATCTCTTAAATGCCGCCCTTCCTTCTTCCGTGCATTTAAATACTCCGGCATCTTCTAATACTTTTGTAAATACAATACCAATTTCTTTCTTCAGAATCTCCATGACATTTTCATCGGTTATTGCACCATAGCTGCCTTTGAATTCTTCTACCCATTCCGCATGCTTTTCTATTTTTTCATTGCTCCTTACATCTTTTCCTTCCACAAGATATTCTGCAAGAATTTCCATTTCTTCTTTCAGTCGTGCAGGAAGAACTGCCAGGCCCATGACTTCAATCAGACCGATGTTTTCTTTCTTTATGTGGTGTCTTTCCGCATGGGGGTGATAAACTCCAAGGGGATGTTCTTCTGTTGTAATATTGTTACGAAGTGCTAAATCCAGTTCGAAAATATCTCCTACTTTTCTGGCAATCGGCGTAATTGTGTTGTGTGGTTCCCCATCTGTTTTTGCAAAAACAAAGGCTGTTTCATCCGTATAGTTTCTCCATGCGTCTAAAACATGGGTTGCCAGTTCAATCAGACGTGCTTCATCTGTTCCGCGGAGACGCAGCACGGATAATGGCCATTTTACAATACCGGCCTCCACATCTTCATAGCCGGTAATGGTACACGTCTCTTCCATTGGTGCTTTTGCCATGGCAAATGTGTAATTACCGCCCTGAAAATGGTCATGACTTAAAATGGAACCGCCTACAATCGGAAGGTCTGCATTTGACCCGATAAAGTAATGTGGGAACAGTTTCACAAAATCAAACAGTTTCACATAAGTTGCCTTTTCAATCTTCATGGGAGTATGCTGACTGTTAAATACAATACAGTGCTCATTGTAATACACATACGGAGAATACTGGAATCCCCACGCGCTGTCATTAATTGTAATGGGCATGATGCGGTGGTTTTCTCTTGCAGGATGGTTTACACGTCCGGCATATCCTTCGTTTTCTGCACAGAGCTGGCATTTGGGATAACTGCTCTGTTTTGCATTTTTGGCTGCCGCAATGGCTTTCGGGTCTTTTTCGGGTTTTGACAGGTTGATGGTAATATCAATCTCTCCATAAGCACTGTCCACTTTCCATTTCTGGTCTTTTTTTATGCGGTACCGACGGATATAGTCGCTGTCCTGACTTAATTTATAGAAATAATCCGTAGCCTCTGCCGGAGAAGCTTCATATTTCTTTGCAAACTCTTTCTGCACCTGTGCCGGTCTTGGCATTAAACAGTTCATCAGTTTTGTATCAAATAAATCACGGTAAACAATGCTGTCTTCTATGATATTCCTTGCCACTGCTTCATCCAAAAGTTCTTTTAATATTTCTTCCAGTTCAATTTCCTGTCCTTCGATATCCACATCTTCAAAGCTGTCTTCATGGAACAGCTCCAGTAACAGGTTGGTTGTATAAATGCGTTCACATTCCGGCGTTAATCCTGTGTCAATTCCATACTGTACCAGTTTTTTAATGTTTTGAAAAAACATACTCTACCTCCTATTTGGCAAATCCGTTGGGGTGTGTGCTGTGCCATTTCCACGCTGAGGAAATGATTTCTTCCAAATCTGCATGCTGTGGGTTCCATCCAAGTACTTCTTTTGCTTTGTCACTGGATGCAATAAGTCTTGCCGGGTCTCCTGCACGTCTTTCCACAACTTCTGCTTTAATCGGAAGTCCGGTTGCCTTTTTGGCTGTCTCGATTACTTCTTTTACGGAGAAGCCCACACCGTTTCCAAGATTGAATGTATTGCTTTCATTTCCTGCCAGTAAATATTTCACTGCAAGAATGTGTGCCTGTGCAAGGTCTGTTACATGTATGTAATCACGGATACAGGTTCCGTCTTCTGTATCATAATCATCTCCGTATATACTGATAAATTCACGTTTTCCTAAAGGTACCTGTAAAATCAGTGGAATAAGATGCGTTTCCGGCGCATGTGCTTCACCGATGTTTCCACTTTCATGTGCTCCGCATGCATTGAAATAGCGGAGTGCTACATATTTCAGTCCGTGAGCTACATCTGTCCATTTCATCATTTTTTCCATGGAAAGTTTTGTTTCACCGTATGCATTTGTAGGGCATGTCTTGTCACTTTCCAGAATCGGAATGTTTTCCGGTTCTCCATAAGTTGCTGCCGTGGAAGAGAACACAATCTTTTTCACATCATGGGCTATCATGGACTCTAATAACACTTTTGTTCCATTGACGTTGTTATCATAATATTTCAACGGGTTTGTCATACTTTCCCCTACAAGGGAGTTTGCTGCAAAGTGTATTACCGCATCTATGTTTTCTTTTTCAAATACGGAATCTACGAATGCTCTGTCACGGATGTCTCCCTGATAGAATCTTGCCTTTGGATGTACTGCTTCTATGTGGCCTGTTTCCAGGTTGTCTACAATAACTACGTCTTCTCCGTTATCAATAAGTTCATATACTGTATGTGAGCCGATATATCCTGCTCCTCCTAATACTAAAATTGCCATGTTTTTCACCTTTCCTTTTGCCTGTTTTACACTACATATTTAAACTGCTTACACGTCTAAGTTTCTTGCACCATCACCAATATCCACTACATAAAACTCTGCTTCATGTCCAACCTTTTCTTTATATTTTTCACCGATTGTTTCTATGAAATAATCTACTGCACCATTTTTTACAATACTTACAGTACAACCGCCAAATCCGCCACCGGTAATGCGGGAACCAACAACTCCTTCAATCTCCCATGCAAGATCTACCAAAATATCAATCTCTTCACAGGACACTTCATAATCATCCCTTAAGGAAATATGGGATGCATTCATTAATTTACCAAAGGTTTCCACATCATTTTCTTTCAATGCAGCTACTGCCTTGATTGCTCTCTGATTTTCATAAACAGCGTGTTTTGCTCTCTTTTGTCTGATTTCGGATTTGATTGCATCTTTATGAGCTTCATATTCTTCTTCTGTAAGGTCGCCTAATGTCTGAATATCCACTACCTTTTGAAGTTCCAAAAGTGCTGTTTCACATTCATTTCTCCTGTCGTTATATGCAGAATCCACCAGACTGTGTTTTACTTTACTGTTAATAATTACAATTTTTGCATCTTTTAAAACTACCGGTGCATATTCGTATTCCAGCGTGTTTGTATCAAGGAATATGGCATTGTCCTTTTTCCCCATGGCACTTGCAAACTGATCCATAATTCCACAATTACATCCATTAAAATTATTTTCGGAATACTGTCCAATTAATGCAATATCTACCATGGATACGTCAAATCCAAATAAATCTTTTAAAATCACACCCGTTAATACTTCCAAAGATGCAGAAGAAGATAATCCTGAACCATTTGGAATATTACCGTAAATTAAAATATCCAATCCTGATGAAAGTTTAAATCCTCTTTTTTCAAATGCCCACATGACTCCCTTAGGATAATTTGTCCAGTCCGCTTCTTTACTTGGAACCAAATCCTCTAAATCGGATTCAATTATTCCTAATTCACTAAAGTTCTCAGAATAAAATCGAAGTTTCCCATCTTCTCTTTTTCTTGCAATTCCATATGTACCAATTGTCAATGCACACGGAAATACATGCCCACCATTATAGTCTGTATGCTCTCCGATTAAATTCACACGACCGGGCGCAAAATAGGTACGAATGTCTCCCGATTCTCCATAAGTTTCTTTGAATTTTTTTATTAAACTTTCTACCATATGTCCTCTCCTTTTTATTACTTACCATATTCTACATGTTGCCATACGTTTAATACTTTATTCAGTAAACTTTCTCGGGAAGTCACGAATGACTTCAAACGCAGGAAGCACGTTACCTTTATAATCAAACAGCGCTTGATTCGCCCATTCATTTCCACAAGGACCTTTATCATTCATATATTCCAAAGATGCCGGTGTTGCCCATCCGCTTCCCGGAATCGGAATCCATGCAGGCTCCCACCAGAAGAAACCTTTTGCATTCGGCACGCGCTGTATTCTTTCCAAAATATCTTTCGTGAAATCCGCCTGACCTTCTTTTGTCATCGGATACTCTAATTTTTCTACAAGGGATGGCTTCGTTGCATATCCCTTTCTATCTATATCCGAAAGCTTTTCATACTCTTTGTAATCCTCCATGGTATATCCCATAGAAACTTCCGCTACAATCAAATCTTTTCCATAACGCTCTGCAATATCCTTCATGTTATTCTCCAGCATATCCAATGTTCCGTGCCAGAAAGGATAATAAGATAAACCAATTATCTGGAAATCTTCTCCTCGTTTTATATACTCATCAAACCATCTTCTGTAAAGTTCATTATTTCCCCCGTTATCTAAATGAATCATAATCGGAATTTCTTTGTAAATTTCTCTGACACCCCGAATTCCGGCATTTACAAAACAGGCAATATTGTCATAATTCGGTACCTGTCCTTCCGGCCATAAAAGTCCGTTACTAAGTTCATTTCCGACTTGTACCATCGTAAGATTAATCTGATTTTTATCAAATTCTTTGACTACATCCACTGTATACTCATATACTGCTTTTTCTAATTCTTGCACAGAATAATTTTTCCATGCTTTGGGTTTAATCTGTTTTCCGGGATCTGTCCAGAAATCGCTATAATGAAAATTCAATAAAACTCCAAAACCGGCATCCGTAACACGTTTGGCAATTGCAAGTGTTGTATTAAAATCATTACCTCCGGCACCATAAGGTTCTCCTTTGTCTGAATACGGATTATTCCAGAGACGGATACGAATTGTATCCACATCATATCGTTTCATAATTTCCAAAATATCGGTTTCTTCACCCTGATCATAATATTTTGCACCTAATTTTTCTAATTCTATTAAAGTGGATAAATCCATACCTTTTACATATTTCATTTCAGTGATTCCTTTCCTTTTCCTGATATTCCTTTGCTAAAACAGGAGGCTGTCACTTTTTGCAACAGTCTCCTGCAAATTATTCAGTTCCACCTTTTCTAATCAAAGTCAAACTTCTCAAAACGTTTATGCATCGCTTTATAACGTGTACGTACCATTTCATTTCCTGCAAGTACTTCCTCTTCTGTCCCTGTAAACTGGCAACGCATGCAGTAAAATTCATTTTTATCTTTGTCAAAAAACATATCGATATCCAGATCTCTCATAAAGCAGGACGGACATCTGTAGTTTAATTTACCTTTTCCAGATTGAGCCATGTTGCATATACCTCCTTATCAGAAATCATTTTCTTGTATCCAAGTGTGAACATTGGTGAGAACGCATAACCTTCTCTTACATAACCTTCTGCCTCTTCGCTGGATGAAACCATAGAAACCTTTGTATCGATTGCATCAATTACAGCAGATACTGCTGTTGCTCCTACTGCCTTTTCTTCTCTGCATTTGTACTCATATACAATTGTTTTTTCATCTTTGCCTTCACACTTCAGAACGATACCGTTCATATCCTCCGGATATTCTGTAGTACCATAGCAGGCTACCATGTATTCATTCAGTTCTACTTCTGCATCAGGATTACTCATTTCAAGAATATTACGTTCAATCTTAATAGAACCTGTTCCTTCTTCAAAATATTCCTTTGTCTGAAGTTTTACTGTTAAATCTGAGAATTCAATTTCCACCGGATCAAGTGTTAAAATTCTAGTGTTTCCTTCCTGAGAAAAATGGGCTTTTGTGCGGCATAAGCACAAATCAACTTCTTCTCCCTTATAGGATAGTTTTGCACTTCTGATTGTTCCCTCTCCTGCATAATGTGTAAAATATCCTGCACGATATTTTTCCTGAATCAGGAATGGATAAGATGCATCCTGTACATGTTTTGTACCGATACCAACTTCCCATTTTAATTTAGCAGCATATGGACGAAGGTCAAAAATTGCTCCACCCTGTTCCATACTTACACCGGCTCTCATATACGGATCTGTATACCAGAATAACTGTTTGTCTGATCCGTAAAGAATGTCTCTCCACAGCGCACATTCCGGTTCTGTATATGTCTTTTTCTGACGATAATAATCTGCAAACTCTGACATAGTCATGTCAATTAATTTACCTTCTTTTTTCAGCTGACCATAATATTTGCAGCCATCAGAATAAGATTTTTCCAGCAATTCATATGGAGCTTCCCATCGTCCCATTTTATTCATCCATCCGGGACCTACAAACATCATGTTATATGCATAACCATTGTTATATTTTTCCTGCGCACGATACTGATCAATCAGGTTATATAAATATGGATAATCCCATGTCTTTGAATCATAAATCATTCCTCGAAGTACATTCTGAGGGTGTGTTCCAAAGTTAGAACCATTTCCGTCATAGCAAGCCAACAAATCACGGGAAAGATGTGGTATTGCTACGATTCCACTGTCTTCTGCTTCATTTGCTGCCGGTGCATGTGTATTCTGTTTTGAAGGAATCCATGGTGCCCATGGACCGCCATCAAATAATGTATACCATGAATTGTTACATGTATGGTACGCTTTCGGTCCTTCTTCCCAGCATGTAGCAACTGCACATTTCACTGACGGATAAGCTTCTTTAATATAATTTGTCAACTCTGCATCCATGTAATAAGAACCTGTTGACTCCGGATAAAATCCGA
This sequence comes from Lachnospiraceae bacterium, assembly GCA_017437065.1. Lineage (GTDB taxonomy): Bacteria > Bacillota > Clostridia > Lachnospirales > Lachnospiraceae > RGIG3002. Next base: position 5,551 of record JAFSBX010000019.1, on the reverse strand, counting down.
ACAATTCATGGAATTTTTCAAATACGTCATTTACAATCTGCTTTTTGTCTTCCATTGAAAACATCCAGATACAAAAGTCCTTTGTTTTGTATTTTTCACGGAACTGCTCACATGGAAGTCCTAGTAATGATAATGCTATTTCATCACCGTATTTCTCATGATGCTCTTTAGCAAGCTGCACTGCTTCTTCATTAAACAGGGATGCATATGTCATCTGAATAGTTACTTTCAGACCATTTTCATGTGCAAGACGCTGCTGTGTTTTGAAAATATCTAAAGATTCTGTAAGAAGTTTCTTGTCCCCGATATCTTCTTCTTTTCCATGTCCGGTAACAGTAGCAGAATATTCCGGCACCATTTCCGGACGATGAATAATGTTAAGAATAAATTCGCTCATTGTTTAAAAATCCTCCTATCATTCATATACCATTCATAATAATTAACCTTTTACGGAACCACCTGTAATTCCTTCTACATAGAACTTCTGCATGATAATAAACAAAATACCAATTGGAATACCTACCAGTACACCACCTGCACAGAACCTTGAAAAATATGTAGGAATCAAGTTACGTTTCAGCATGTTGTACAATCCGATTGCAACCGTCCAGTCTGTAGAAATTCCTGAGTTCAAAATGATTTTTGCAAATACGAAATCTGTCCACGGAACCAAAAATGAACTGATAACTGTATATACTACAATCGGTTTTGACAACGGAAGTACAATAGTAAAAAATGTTCTTGCTTCTGAAGCACCTTCCAAATACGCCGCCTCGCGTAAGGAAGATGAAATTGTATCAAAGAAGCCTTTCGCTACAAGGTAGCCCAAACCGGCGCCTCCTGAATAAACTAAAATCATACCAATATGACTGTTTGTAAGATTGACTGACTTTAAAATAAAGTAAATGGCAATCATTGATAAGAAGCCCGGGAACAATTGCAGCATAACCGCAATGTTCATCAAAGTTTTTCTTCCTTTGAAACGCATACAGCTCACTGCATAACTTACCATCAGCACAAATATACTGGAAATCAAACATGTAAAGATTGCTATAATCAGTGTATTTTTAAACCATGCCGGAAACTGTGATACTGTATCGGATTCAAATAATATACGTGTATAATTACTAATTGTCCATGACTCCGGCAGGAATCTGCCGGTATTCATTCCATCGTATCCACTAAAGGAGGTGGCAATAAGCCATACAATCGGAGTAATCCAAATAATCGCCAACACGGCAAGTACAAGATGTAAAATTATAGAATTAAATTTTCTCTTCATTATTTAAACGTATCCTCCTTATCTCCTTTTATTAAGAAGTTAAAGGCAAATAATGTAATAATCGCACATACGATAAATACACAGATACCAATAACCGCTGCCATTTTATAATTATACTGTTCACTGGTAAGTCGATATAACCATGTTACCAGAAGGTCGATTTCTTTACCTTGTGATGCTGCCATTTTCTGGTCGGTCGTCGTATAAACATCCTGTGTCAAAAGGTAAATAACGTTAAAGTTATTAATATTAGCTGTAAACTGTGTTACCAGATATGGTCCTGTGATAAAGAGCATATATGGCATTGTTATACTTCTGAAAATCTGGAATTTGTTCGCTCCGTCAATTCTGGCACTTTCCTTTAATTCTTCCGGAATATTCATAAGCACACCTGTTGCTATTAACATCAAATACGGAACACCTACCCAGATATTTATGATGATAATCGTAATTTTTGCCCATGTAGGATCCGTAAGAAACGGTATATAATCTCCGGTAATCCATCCTATATTCTGTAAGAAATCCGTCACACCTATACTTTTAAAGAAGGTATTTGCAATACCTGTGTTTGCAAAAAAGTTTCTCATCAAAAGCAGGGTAACAAACTGTGGAACTGCAATGGAAGCCACAAAAAGTGTTCTCCACATCTTCTTAAATTTTGTCAATTTGCTGTTGATTAACAGAGATAATATAATTCCACCAATATATGTAGTAAATGTAGCAAAAACCGCCCACACAAGAGTCCAACCTAAAATTTTCCAGAATGTATATCCAAATGTCATTGTAATACTTGTTGTAAACAGGTTTTTGAAGTTATCCAGTCCGGTCCATGCAAATAACATGGAAGGGGGCATATGATTCTGGTCATAATTTGTAAATGCAACACAAATCATAACAATTAGTGGAAGCACATTGAAAACAATTATTCCAAGTACCGGCATTGCTAAAAGAGTAAAATGGAACTTCTGATTCAACATTACCCTGCAATCCTCACGGAATGTGTTGATATGCTTTCCTCCCGCCGCACGTTGTTGTAACTTATATACTACAACTGTATTCTGCATCCATAGAAAAACAGCAACAACTATCGATACCAAACTGATTACACCAAACAATAAAATCAATAATGAATTATCATAATCATTTACTTCATTTTTCATGGTTGCCGGATTGTACACCATTTGCTGCTGTATTGTTCCAAGCGTTCCAAGCTTTCCAATATACGGCAAGCCTATTAATACCATATATGCAAGAACTGCAATTTCCAGTAAAGTAACCAAAACACCCTTTATTATTTGTTTTCTTTTCCAATACCCCGCTCCCATAACAAGCAACGAAACTTTTACGGCCCCGTCACCTTTTGTGACAGCCTCTATAAATCCTTTAAAAAAAGTACTGATTGTTTTAAAGAATGCGGTCACCGGATTTGTTTTCTTTTCTTCTTTCATCCAAGTCCCCACGCCTTTCTATTTTTTCACGATAACTTGTTTCTGAGTATAAAAGGAGCCCACTCACGCATCGCATCCTTTGTTGTATTACATGTGTGGGCTCATATTTCAATCTTTCATGCGCTTTTAGCGCTAATTACTATATCAAGAACATACTTATTGTACAGGCTGTGCAACAGCTGCTACTACATTATCAAGTAATGTCTGAAGATCTGTACCGTCCGGATTTCCCTGTGCAATAATTTCTCCAAAGCTCTTTGTAGGATCCCAATATGTTCCACCAACCATCTGAACTACACCATTTGCACTGTTCTGTGCTGTAACAGCTGCAAGTGCAACGTTCTGCTGAACTGCTTCTGAGCTACCTACAACTTTATTGGAAGGTCCGATTTCTCTTGCTTCAAAACGCTTCTGCTGACTGGATTCATTTGTTAAGAATTTAGCGAGTTCCATTGCCCAACCAACCTGTTTTGAGTTTGCATTTACACCAATCATCTTATATCCTGCTGCTGATGCCATCGGTATCTGTTCTCCGGCACATGTGAATGTCGGAAGAACTGTTGCTGCATAACCATCACCAAATGCTTCCTGAACTGCAACTGCATCCCATGTTCCTGAAACAATTACTCCTAATGTACCTGTTGCAATCTGGTTTGCTGTATCACCATCTGTAATCGGCATAAAAGCCTCATGTCCTGCAATATCAAGCATAGACTGTACTACATCAGTACCGTTAATACCTTTAGCAGATGTACCATTCCAATCCATTGTAGTACTTCCGTCTTCATTTAATACTGTTGTAAATCCTGCTCCATAGAAGAATCCTGCATTATACCATCCGGAGCTGAATACCATACCAGCTTTTTTACCGGCTGTTGCACAAGCTTCAAGGATTGTATCCCAACTCTTTGCATCTTCAGCTGAAACAACGTTGCTGTCATAGTATAAGAAAAATCCGTTATCAGCTGACATTGGATATGCATATAATGTGTTATTAACTGTTGCGGCTGTAATTGCACCTTCCACATTGTCGTTTGTCACTGTTTCAACATCCTGTACTGCCTGAAGCACGTTTGCTTTTACTAAATCTGTAATCTGATCACTTGCAAATGCAAATACATCTGCTGCTGCCTCCGGGTCAACCAAAATAGTATCCTTTGCTGTACCTTCTGACTCAACACCGATTGTAATATCAAATGTTTGATCAGGATTTGCTGCCTTGAACTCTTCTACCAATGTTTTTGTTAAGTCCTGATCTTCTTCTGCTGCCCATACTTTTAATGCAATTGTTTCTCCACCGGCTGTTGCTTCGCTGCTCACATTTGCTTCACCGCCCACACTTGCTTCTCCACCGGCTGTTTCTTTCTTTTCTCCGCTACCACATCCTACAAGCATTGAACATGTCATAGCTGCACAAACCAAAATACTAATTAATTTTTTCTTCATTTCTTTGTACCTCCCATTTGTTTTGTGTTTGTTTTTGTTTGATTGTTTTAATGCGCAATCGGTTGTTCTGATATTAATATACCAAAGCCTTGCAATAATGTCAATGTGACATTTTCCCAGTCGTTTCAATTCTTTTTTGGTGGTTTTGCACAATAAAAACAATCGGCTGCGCTCACTTTTCGCGCAACCGATTATTCTCTTTGTTTTTTTATTAATATACGGCTTCTATTTTGTAGATTCTTTTAATACAAGTTCATATCCAATCTTTTTAATTGGTTCTATTTCGTCTTTTTCAATCCTTTTAATCAACATTTTGCATGCTGACATCCCAAGTTTTTTCACATTAAATGAAAGGGAGGTTATAGACGGTACATTATTTTCCAAAAAACTGCTATTGAAGAAAGAAGCTACCTTCATCTGCTTCGGTACGGAAATATGCGACTTTTTCAATTTATTTAAAACTCCGATACAAATATTGTCATCCATACAGACAATACAGTCGGCACCTTTCTCCAGAATGTCTTCCACAGCCTGTTCAATAGATTCTGCACTTTCACGATTCATATAAATCAATTCTTTTTGTGGTATTCTCTCCATTTCCTGAAACGCTTCCAAAAAACCATTTAAACGACTTTGTGTCACAACATAGTCTTCGTTTCCACCAATCAAAGCAATTCGACTTAATTTTTTCATTAAAAGAATAGAGGTCAGTTCCCGACATCCGCCCTCGTTATCCTGATCTACCTGCACCACGCCTTCTTCTTTAGAGCTACCAACCACTACAAACGGAATCCCTCGCTCCTTTAACATCTTGATTGCCTGATCTTCAATAAAAGAACGCATCAGAATAATGCCATCCACCTTTCGGTTCGCAATCATACGTTCTATATTTGCCATATCTTCGTTGTTACAGATTGTAACTAAAATATCATATCCTTTCGAAGCTGCCGTTTCATGTAAACCTGCTAAACAATTTATAAAGAAGGGGGCATCTGCTGTGCAATAATCCTCCGGCATGACTACTCCTATATTATATGTACACGATTTTGCAAGTCCTTTCGCGATAATATTCGGTTTATAATCATGTTCTTCGATATATTGCAAAATTTTGTTGCGCGTTTCTTCTCCAATTCTTCCTTTTCCCGAAATTGCTCTTGATACTGTTGTCTTGGAAACGCCCATTTCCTCCGCTATATCAGCAATTGTAATTTTTTTGTTATCCATTCATTTTCCTCGTATAATCCAACTATCCTCTTTTGAGGGTAATGGATTATTCCCCTTTCTCCCAATCTCTTGGGTTTTATTGAATACTCCATTATAATACTTAAAGCACTGTGGATCTGTATCTATTTTTCTACAGCTTTGACTGTTCGGA
>JAFSBX010000018.1 GCA_017437065.1 Lachnospiraceae bacterium | reverse complement strand
CGGCAGAAAAACATTTTTCAAAAAAATCATTCACTTGCTCCTGCATATCAACATTAAATTTAACAATATCCATTTTATTTCACCCATTTCCGATTTCGTTTTTGTTTCCCATGTCCAAAATAAATTATTTTCGCTCCCATTTCACCAATGCGTTTTGCACTTTCTAACATTTTTTCTTTATCTGTGTACAGCATTGATATGGTTGGATAAAACATATTCATTAAAGCATCTCCCACAAACAGTTTGTCTCCTTCTATCTCCAAACCAATAGAACCCTCTGTATGTCCCGGCAATTCTACAACCTTTGCATCAACACCATATTCATTCAAGTTGTCTCCATCCTGCAAATACAACATTGGTTCAAATATATCTAAAGTATCCTTTTCAAAACTACTTAAAGATACTAATAATACTATCTTTCCCAAAAGAGTTTTTGCCGACATTTTTTGTTTCCTATTATCCGGTATCATATTAATATCTTTTTTGCTCATAGCTACCGGAATCTTCAAAGCATTCGCAAGATAAGCTGCATTCTGACAATGATCCATATGTCCATGTGTGAGTACTATTAAGCTCACATGATACTCTTTGCACTTATCTAAAATCTTTTCCCGATATTTTTTTCTGCCCGTATCAATTAATATGGCTTTATCTCTATCAACCACGATATAACAATTCACATTACCCGAACTAATTCTATGTATATTAACCATAATATATATTCAACCTCACTTATATTGAACGCAGCAATTTCCCCAATTTATCCGGAGCTTCAACATTCACTTCATGCCCTGCACCGCTAACAATCTCTAATCTAGCATTCTTCAAAAGCGTTGCCAATTCCTTTGCAGCTTTTTTATTTGCATTGTCCTTTTCTCCGCAAACTATCATTACCGGACACGATATATTATCCAATCTATCCGTAAAATCCAACTCCATCATGGATTTGCACAAACCAATATAATCTTTTTTCTCAAAACCCATCTGCTGAAACATGGACTTTGGCATAAATCGAAAGCATATATTTTGCAATTTCAAAAGTATTTTGGGCATCTTATATGGAGTCGCAATAAGAACCAACGATTTTACATTATCCGGCCTTTCAATGGCATAATTTAATGCCAAAACACCACCTAATGACAGCCCACACAAATCAATTGGTTCAGCGAACTTATCACACAGTTCTAAAAATGCATTATACAAATTTTTATAGTTCACATTTTGATTCTTTGCGCTTTCTAGCAAATTAGGACACACACATTTCTCCGTCTCATCCATAGACGAAAGCACCGCATTCCAACTCTCCGGTGTTTGTCCTAATCCATGAACAAATACTTTTCCCATAGCAAAATATTCCTTTCTATTATACATCAACAGGTGCCGAAATTATAGATAGATTTCTTTCCTTTCCTACCTCTTTCGGCTCAATAAATAAGGTATTTCCCGTAGATGATTTGTCAATCACCGTTCCGCCTATTTTGAACTTGTATTCCTTTTTTACCGGAATACAGATTCTGCCGTTTCTAATTGTACTAAAGCTGTCTGACAAGCAGATTTGTGTCCGGGCTATTTTTTCTTTTGTTTCCTGTGTATACGCCAGTTCCATCCATTTTTCCTTGTGTCAAAAAATAATTCCCGAATACAGCAAAAACCACGTGCATCTGCCATCAGGCATAATACTCCGTGGTTTCTCATTATAAAAGACGCAAAAACAGCATGGAAATACTCCATGCTGTAAATTTACATTCATAATATAACAAAATGTAATGAAAACGGAAATATATAAAGCATATTGTATGGCAGATATAAAAGGGCATACTCCGAACAGGAAAACTCAAAGATGACCTTTTCCAACTATTTAATTAGCTGTATTCTCCATTCTAACAATGCTTAACATATAGTCCTCTCTTTCATCATTTTTTCTAAAGTTTAATTGAAAAATTTGTATCTGTCAATTACTTACCACTCTTCGCCCGGATATGAAAAGTAACTAACTTTTATTTTTCATGAAGTATTATACTAAACTGATTTAAAATATCATCCATTTCGCAGAGTGCTGTAGATTTCTCACTACTCTTCATATTCAAGTTCATCACTTCATCTTCAATGCCTTGTACTGCATCTTTTATATAACCCATATCACGCACAGCATCATCAATCTGACTGCTATTTTTAAGAATTGAATCTACAATAGTGTTACTAACATGCTTTACCTGATCCGTACATTCTTTTACCTGATCAATCGACTCTTTCAAACCTCCTGCATATTCAATATTTGACTGCATCATATCCGAGGTCTTATTAATTTCACCTTGTAAACTAAGCAACGTATTCTTCAACGTTTCAATAGATTCCTCTATTCCATTTACAAGTGATGCTGTTGACGAAGAAAGTTCCCTTATCTGCTCTGCTACTACCGCAAATCCCCTTCCGGCCTCACCTGCCCTTGCCGCTTCTATAGAAGCATTCAATGCAAGCAAATTCGTTCTGGAAGATATTCCGGTAATATCAGCAGTCAAAGACGTAATGTTGTTAAAATCCGTCTCCAATCGTTCGAACGTTTCTGTCATATTAGAAAGCTGCTCTCTGGAGTTACCAATCTGCATAGTCAACTGTTGCATATTCTGGTCTGATTCCAAAATTCTCCTGTCGGACTTTTCCATTACTTCATAAATCTCATCCGCATTCGTCCTAAGTTCACTATAACTCTGATGAATTACATCCAGATTTTCCTTACTTCCATCCAGTCTTTCTTTTGTAGTCAATGTCTTTTCTCTGATGGTATCCATACATGTGGAAAGATTTGTTTCCTCATCCATGTATAAATCCATACGTTTCAGAAGAAAATCAACACCATATTTCATGTATCCGCTTTCTTCGGTGCTTTTCCTTTCGATTACATTATTCATATTATTTTCCGTATTCTGCTTTTTCTTAAAAATACTCATGTCTCCAGCCTGCTCCTTCCCTCCGGTTATTCAAATACTGCAACTGTCATTGTCTGGTTAAAATGCTGCTCTCCAGATTGTTCTCCATAACCGGAAAAACCGATATAATTTCCGAGAACAGAACTCATTGTTTTTGCATACTCTGTCAAATAACCATCTCCGTCAAACAATAACGTTCTTGCAAGACAGTGACACATAATAGAAAATGCCGGGCGTGGAACAGCCTGTTTTATTTGTTGCATAGTCTGTGCAATGGTTTCCTTATAGTTATCCGGTCCTAATACCATAACCTTGGAATTGTTATAAATTCTTGCATGATATGTAACACCCTGACTTCCTGCCATAGCACAGTTTGCCGTAATATACAATTCATTACCTACAACTCTTCCTAACGGATTGGTGTCAAAATAATTAGTAATCTGACTTTCAGATACCCCCAGTTCCTTTGCAAAAATCTTTGCCGCCGGTTGATGATTGTATTCAAATACGGTACGCTTCTGTCCATCTGCCTTCGTCGCCGTAAGCACATTTCCGGTTACTGGCTTATAAATATTTTCACGGAAAATTTTAATTGCACCGCTTTCATTATGTATAATTGCAAATACACTGCTTCGCTCACACACTCTGCCGTTTAAGGAAACCTTCGTCCCTGTAGCAGTACCTCCGTCATCCGCTGTTCCCCCGAATACCGGAATTCCTTTATCCAGCAACACTGTATTCAATGCAGATAATACGGATTCTTCTGCACAAAGTAATGCTGTCGTAAACTCAAGGCAAATTGTATTTTTAGTATCCCGTACCTCGTCCACACATCGTTTTACTCGTTCCACGTACTTAATCGGATATTTATCAACATCCTCCAGTACATCTGCACTACATTTAATTCCACTCTCAATCCCCACGGTTTTTAATACATTTTTTTCTGCCCCATCTTGGCTAAACATGGCAATTGATGTTGCCCCCATACATATACTTTCCGGAAATTTTTGATGCATTATTTCGGTATATTTGTCAAAATTCTCTACCGGTGAAAAAAATAAAATTAATTTTGGCTTACGGAATTTGGCAGTTGCCTCCTGTACACATGTCTCCGGATTTGTACTTTTACCAACCCCTATATTATATTCCATATTTATCCACCTTTGTGTATTTTGTATAATGTTACACAAAAATTTTAGCACAATATAGACATTTCAACAATACATTTTTGTGCTTTTAAGCCATCCATGAAAAGTTTATACAGTAAATTTGCACAGCATCTTGCTTAATTCGCCTATAATTTCTTCATTAATTTCTTCATTCTTGTTTACTTTCCGCATTTTTTCATAAATAACATCTGCATTTTCTGCAACACTTGTAATGCCTGCCGTTTCCCCTTCTATCACTTCCATAATCTTTCGGATATGCCCTTCGATAGTTTCCATGTTTCCGGAAAGCTGTTCAGAAAGCCGACGAAATTGTTTGAACTGATTCATAAATTCTATCGAATCATTATGATAAGATTGTCCGATTTCAACCATCTTATCATAATCCTGACTAATCACATTCTCTATATAATCAATCATTTCCTTCGAAATATCTGCCAACTCATTTACTGTATCTATGGTAAACTTGTTGATACCTTCAATCTCCTTCGCAATGTTTGCAGTAACATCTGCCAATTTACCAACTTCATCTGCCACTACAGCAAACCCTCTGCCTTCTGCTCCTGCTCGCGCTGCCTCAATACTGGCGTTCAATGCTAACATTTGCGTCTGCTCTGATATAGAAATGATATTTTTCGTCAACATTATGATTTTTTCTATTTCTTTAGATTCCTCAATCTTATCAGTCAGCGTATCTGACAATTTCCCAACCACCTGACTCATCTGCTCTTTTGAAGTCTGGCAGGTCTGCCTTGCCATATCTGCTGTCTTGCTGACATCATCTGCATAAGCCGCACCTGACTTGGTTTGCTGGTACAAATCTACAGACATCTTTTTAACATTCACTGCTGCTTCCTCAATCTCTGTAACAGCCTCATTCGTATCCTGCATCGTCCTTGTCATCTCATTCAAAGTCCCTGAAATCTGATTTAATTCATCTGTGGCTTTATGTATCTCTCTACTGGTACGATAGGTTGCATTTTCTAATTTTAATTCGCTATCCTTAACCGACAAAAGCATCTTTCTAAGTTTTTTCATGAAAATATTAAAACTGTTTGCAACATTCTCAATCTCATCCCCACTAAAAATCTCAATTTCCTGAGTTAAATCACCATCACTTCCTGCCAATTCCTTCATTTTACGATTAATTTTCAGTACATTACGTGCCATCAACTGCCCGGTAATCATGGAAATAATAAATGCTGCCAATATACAGATCACCTCAACGATTACCAATGTCATCACCATGTCATAAATCTTTTCATTAATACTATCTACGGTACAGTCAACTCCTACAATAGCTACTATCGCACCATTATCATCAAAAATCGGGGCAAATGCACTGTAAAAACTCCCCCATTCATCTGTGGTTACTTCATCATCTATCGCAACTTCTCCCGTAAAGGCAATATCAATCTTATCATAAGTCTCATACTCTTCTCCAATTGATGCTCCTTCTTCCGTATCCGCATCCACCACAAACTGCACACAGCCTTCTACTTGTCGCATTGTATAGATATATGCCACGTCCTCATCTACTAAAAAAGACTGCAATTGTTCCAATATTTCCTTATAGTCCTCTGTTTCCTCGTCTCCTACCTGAATTTTTGCAATCTGTTCTCCATCTATTATTGCTGCTGCTGTTTCTGCTACAGATATTGTATGGGAACGGCTGACGTTTAACAAATAATTTCTCATGTAATAAATACTGATTCCGCCAATTAGCAAACTAATCCCCAACGCAATCAGCATTGATGTAATCGTTATCTTTCCACTTAATTTCATTTTACGTACTTTTCTTTGCATATCATTCTCCTTGGTATAATCCCCTTTAATTTTGAAACAGTTCACAAGGTCTACTATCTCGCACTCCTACTGTAGTCAAGCATTTAATTCAAAAAAAAGAAAAAAAGGCTTTCCGAGTAATCGGAAAGCCCTTAAAATCAGTATAATTTTTAATTACTCAACGATTGTAGCAACACGGCCTGAACCTACAGTACGTCCACCTTCACGCTTTCATTTGAGCGTCTACTCATTGAAAATATATTGATTTTAAAGGGTTTTCAGCAACTTTCAATGTACATTTTTATAATAAAAATAGCCTTTTTTCACTTTTTTAACGTCACCATATTGTCACATTTTTACTTCATGCTGTTTAATAACTCTGCGACTTTCTTTTGTTCACTTGGATATAAATGTCCGTATGTATTCAACGTAATTTTTATATCTCTGTGACCTAATCTTTCCTTGATAATGAGTGGCTGAACACCTTGAAATATCAGATAGGCAACATGAGAGTGTCTTAAATCATGCACTCTGATTTTCTTTACCTCTGCCTTTTCTGTATGACGCTTCATTTTATGCTGTACCGCTTCTGCAACTACTGGAAACAGTCTTTGACTTCCTGTACACGCATATATCCGACTTACATAATCAGCCACTTCATTCTTTAAAAATTCGGGAATATCTATTGTTCTTACAGATTGTTCCGTCTTAGGTGTGGTAATTATATCCTCACCATTCATACGATAATATGTTTTCGTAATATGAATACGATTGTTAGTAAAGTCTATATCGTCTTTTGTTAAAGCTAAAACTTCTCCAATTCTACAGCCAGTCCAAAAGAGGATTTCAAACAAAGTATAATATCTATCATCATGCTCTATTGTAGCAATGAATTTATCATATTCTTCTTTTGTCCAAAAATCCAGTCTGTTTGCATCTGCCTTTCCCATTTTCTTCACTTTCTTACATGGATTATTTGATAAACCATAAATATTGTAAGCATGAGTAAATAATGCTGTTATCTGATTTTGTATCATTCGCAAATAAGTTTCAGAGTATTGTTTTTCTCTCATCATATTTTGCCATTGAATAATATCGGATGGTGTAATCTCATTCATCTTACGCTCTCCAAAATACGGAAGAACATGAGCTTCTATCATGTACTTTTTGTTTCGTATACTTCGCTCCTTTAACTCCCCCTTTTTATCATTGAAATAAACTTTGGTAAATGAAGCAAGTGTCATAGTCATTTCTGCTTTAACAGAAGCCTTAAATTCATTCTCCCATTCCGATGCTAATTTTTTCGTCTTAAAACCTCTTTTGGTAGTATGCTTACGCTGTCCGTCCCAAGTTTCATAATAAAATTTACAGCACCATGTACCTCTTTCTTTATCTTTATAAGCAGGCATAATAAATCTCCTTTCAAAAAAGAGAGTGCCTATGCACCCTCTGTCAACTGTGTCTTGTTTAATCCGTACCATTTCTGATTGAAATATGCTTTTGGTACTTTTCCTTGCAAAATAATATATCCCGAAGCCTGTAACTCATTGTTCATTTGACGAATAAGTTTGTAAGCAGTCGCTCTTGATACATCCAACATTTCAACAATATCTGTAGCAGAATAAAATACTTTTTCTATTTCTATCATTACGATATTCTCCTTTCGCTCATTTTCATGTAGAAAGGAATACTCTCACTATGTTATAATCTTTTAGCAGGAGTATTCCTTGCATTTTGTATGGGTTAAGAGTTTACTTTGGTCGGTGGCTCTTAACCTTTTGTTGTGTATGTAGTATATTTTCTCATCTTCCACTTCCTTTCCTTATATTCAGTTAGTATATTATTCGTCTGCTACCATATTTGTACTTCTTCTGTGTATATTATCTGCAAGCAACTCCATAAATCTTGCGATATAATCCACAAAATCTTCAAACTCTGTCACATCATCGCTATGTGAAAAGTAAAAATCAATAATGCTACCAATAAGTTCTTCTCCCTGCTCCATTGTTAATGGTTCTATCAAAAAAGTATTTGTCTTCATTACAATAGCGTTTAGACTTTCCGTTGTTTCTTCATCAAGAATGATGTGTGTTCCTTGTTCATCTTCAATTATTTTGCTTCTACAATTTGTTATCATACTTTAACCCTTTCTTTCTTCATTCACTAACTATAATTCCATTAACTACGCTTTCATCACAAAATGTCAACGCAACCAACAGGTCTCCCGTTAAACAAGCTAATACCCAAAAATCAATATACTGATTATCTGTTCCGTCATATTCCTCTGTTAATTTCATTAAAGCCTTATCTAAAAATTTCATAGCATTACTCTCACTATATTTTTCGGGAAATATGCGGTACAATTCTTGCAAATCTTTGGCTATCGCTCTCTTCATATCATTTAAAACATCTTTGTTGTATATAATAATTTCCTTATCCATACTTTTAGTCTCCTTTTCACCTTATTATTTTCTTAATAAATTATAGATACTTGGTACTTCATCAATCCCCAAACTATCGAGAATTGTTATTGGCTGTATGCCTAAATTTTTAAACTTCTTCAACCAACGCTCTTTAAATGAACGTAAATTTCCATACTGAGGCGGTGTATGTATTTTGCTGTCTGCAATCGCTTTTTCCAGTTCATACAAACCTTTAAATTGATGTATCATATCTACAATTGAAAGCATGACTGCTTTATCATATGGCTTGTACTGACTGTTGTTAATCATTTCAACCGCTTTTCCCCTGCTGACATATTTTTGTATGCCAAATATGGCTTTGATTTCTTTTTCAAGGTATTTATGGCAGAAATCCTTTTCTAAAAATGGTTCGATTGAACGCTTTGTCGGTAACTTCATGTTATAAATACCTCTCTTTTCAAGCTGTGCTTCCAGTCGGACTGCATGCTGTATCTGCTCCTGTTCTTCTGTCGGTATCTCTTTCCCTGTGTTAATGAGAGCAATCATTTTATAGTAGATATTAATTGCTCTTGAACCATTGCAAAAGCAACAACTCTCAATGTATAATCTGTCCGCTTCTTTCTTGATTGCTTTCCGCTTCATGTTATGGTAGCCATACGGAAATGACATATTACAAAGCCATACTACAATCTGTGGAAAATCAACCAATATATCCGCTGCCACATCTGCCCTGCTTGTTAGAAACAATGCTACTGGCTGTTTATCCAGTCGGATATAACGTAATTCATTAATCTCATAAATCCGCTTCATCAGTTTTTCCAGTATTTCAGTAGAAGAATATTCCTCTAAATCCACGAGAAGTATTTTACTCTTCCCCATAATGATTGACGGATTGCACCGAAGTACAAGATAATATCGTTTCATCATCATTCCATATTTGGCATATTCATATGTTCGCAATTCAATCTGCATAACACCCTTTGCAGAGTAATAGTTTGTTCGCTCCACATAATTGCTTACTTTTACAAGATGAGGAAGATTATCATGCAGATACTGATAGGAAACTGGAGATATTTTGCAACTCAATTCAAACGTATGCACTATAAACCTCCTGCAAATGACATATACTATGTATATACAGCAACGCAAAACTTTACATTTCCGTCTTTAAATAAGTGGAAAATCCTTGATTTTACGCTTATTTAATGCATTTCATAGATACGTTGGTTTCTGCTGTTGCTGTTAGCCTAAAGACTACAATACAAACTCCGAAGGACATTTGTATAAGTCATTCTTCCTCATCATTACTTCTGTTGTTTTAAGCGGTCTAACTTAATTTCCTCAATGGCTGACAAAACCTGTTTCTTTCTTTCCTCTGAAAGTTCCTCACGAAACCACTTGCAGAATGATGTTTCATAAATATTCAACTTCTTTGCCACCTGCCACATATAAATGTTGTTTTCACGCATAACTTCTCTTATTTGTTCATTATTCATTTTGAATTTCCTCCATATAATTATTTAGAAACTACACAAACAATAGCTAGCTTTATACGTTTGTTGTTGGTGTTGTTTCTATCACCCATAATACCTTATCAAAACAGCGGACGCATAAATTTACATATCGTTTAGGGGTATTTTTAGCATATTATAAACGCAAAAATATAACTTCTTTTTCAAATTTAATTATAAATTGTCTGTTAATTAAAGTCGCGTACAGCAAATTCTCTTTGCAAATATTGCATTTTCACTAAATTTGTTTTCCTTTACAAGAAGATATTTCCTTAAAGTGCATTAACGACTACTTGACCCTTTGACAGATTTGACTTTTAGGCGGTATATTCTTTTAACCAAATTATGAGTAAAACTGACTTTATTTCCTGCAAGGTAGCAGTAAAATCCCCTAAGAACTATGATGTTATTTCAGAATACTTTATTTTAGTTATTGCTCCGGTGTAAGTTCCACCATACGAAAAAGAAAAGGAGATACCTCTCAATATGAAGTATCTCCTGCAACCTTATGTTACATTTTTTATGAAATCTACAGATATTAGTAACCATACACTAGGGGTAACTCCCCAACGCAAGTTTATCTTATTATTGTAATACTATTATCTAATGGTGAAACTAAATTTCCTCTCCAGTCTTTTGTTCGATAATAGTCATCTGCAATATTCAAATGATAATTTGCATATTTTTTATAAATGCTATTAAGTCTTTCATCTTCAAAGATGTGTAAAACTTTTCCCTCGTCCCCAAATATCTCCGCAATCTTTTTAAAGAAATAATTATCCAAAATTTCTTTCTTATCACATAAAAAAACTATACTATTATGCTCTGCACCCCATTCATAAGCACGTGTTAATGTTTCTCTCTGTATTGGTGTTAGTGATTGCAGGCATTGTAACGATAGTTTAAACATAACCTCTGGCATACCACCATGATACTCGGATTTTTGGCTTAATTCACACATATATTTTGCAAGATTTTCTCCATAATACCTCATACCATTCAATGCTACCCATGCGTCCCTAAAATCTGTAATATTTTTACATGTTTCATCATCAAAACATTCCACATAAAGTTTGTTTTTATCCTTATTTAATTTAATTGAAATTTCTAATCTGCTCATTTTTCTATGCAAGTATCTGTCTAATTTTGTTTCAACACCTTTACTCACTATTACCGTAAAATCAATGTAATCAATATTATCGCCATAAATCATCACACATTCTTCAATAATTTCTTTTCTTTTATAAAACAAAGTATCATAATCATACGGATAGGTATTAGTTTGTACCCATGTGTCTCCGTCTGTGTAATGGATTACCCACTTCATCGTTACTGCCAGCATCCTTTTCATTCCATTTTTATTGATTTCTTCAGATACTTCCAAAACCTCAGTTTGAACCTCCCCATGCTCTTTTCCGATATTAGTATTATGACTAATCTCTTCCCTACCAGTTACAGTAATGTTCGTATTTATGCTTCTTGCTTTCGGTCGAACTTTCTTTAAATCAGCAACTATTTTATCTCTTGTATATCCACTATGTCTTTCTAATTCTTTTGTATGATTTTTAGCCGATTTTCCGTATTTAATACATAGTTCTTCCAACTGTAAAGAATACTCTTCTTCCCTTAATTTTTTCAAATCCTGTTTAATAACATACATAGGGTACTGCGTTTGTTTCTGTATTTCACCTAATCGCTGAAAAGCGACACTTCCATAAGTCTGATACAGCTGTCTTAATTGTTGAAAATACTGCTCTTGAAACGTAGCTGTTCCATATTTTGTATTATTGCTTTTATCAATAGATATATTCTTACTATCAGCATTGCTCTTTGGAAATCCATGTTTTAAAGCATATTCTTCCACAGCTTCTCTATTAATTCTGTCACGAACGCTTGTTAAATCACGCTTGATAGTTTCGATATCATAGTTGGTTTGCTCCTTTATGCTTTTAAGACGTTGAAATGCATTATTACCAAATTTAAGATACAATTCCGCTAACTGTAAAAGATATTCCTCATTACTAATCGGATTAGAATTTATTTTTACATTCTGCCCATTAACAGTAACATATCCCAATTCTTTCCGTATCTCTTTCAAATCATGCCTTATTTGTTCAATGCTATACCCTGTATGATTATGTAACATTAATAAAATATTCTGCTGAAATACATTGTTCTCATATCTCTCATAATATCTTCTTAACGTATCCCTATACATTTCTACAGATACTTTGGTTATTTGATTTTGCTGTTGAACAGTAGGTTTCTTAAATAATTTCTTAAAACTCTCAAACATATTCATTTCCTTTCGTAATAATAATTCTGCATACCTTATATATCGTCATTATAACACCACACTTAATTTTACACTATATATTTTCTAGTTTTGCATTATTATTCCAAAACTAAACAAATACTATAATTGCATTAATATTTATAGAAAGTGGTGCAATTTTATGAAAGAACTTAATTTTGCTCTAATCGGTCAGCGGATTAAAGAGGTCAGATGTGAAAAACATTTAACACAAGAATTTCTTGCTAATGCAACAAATGTGAATGTTTCCCATATTAGCAACATTGAAACTAACAAAGTAAAGGTTAGTCTTACTTTGATTGTGTCTATTTGTAATACTTTGGGAATAACATTAGATTATCTGTTGGAAAATGAATATTCAAATCCGACCTCTGTAATAGAAAAAGAACTGCTCAATACGATTAAAGATATGGATAATGTGAAACTGGAAACATTGCTAAGAATAGCCAAAGTTTTATAGTTCTAAAAATAATTTCATCATTAGTTTTATTCCGTATAGCACAGCTTCACGTTCTGAAATATACACTATATCATAAAGAAAAGTATATGCTTTTTCCTTTTCTTCTTCCGTAAATTTATTCTTATATGGAATCAACATACGTTCCAATTCCAAATTTACCTTATTCTGCATTTCTTTTGCATCCTCATCTCTTTCCAAAAGATGATTAAAAATTTCTACTAATAATTCTGACATAATTTAGTTTCCTCTCTTTCCGTAATTCCAATAAGTTAAAATGTGAATCAATTGGTACATCTGCGAATAATCCAGTTGTCTCCAATCTAATAAATCAAATAGTTGTAGCAACAAAAAATCAAAAAACTGCTTTGTAATCCGTTTTTGTCGGATAAATCGGCATAAGATTTTGTACTGGCTTTTGGTGTATGTTGGTGGTATTTCTTTTGTAGTAGACCGGACATTCTGCATAATGAGTTCCCGGTGGTCGTAATTTAATAACTTCATCTTTAACAGTTCCTTTCTTGGCAATCCTCATAATTACAAAATTCACAAGCAATCAAATCGCATTCCCCGGCAACCAATCCATTCACAACAACGGGCATACAACTGCAAAGATATTCCGGACATCTGCCACAAGGACTGCAATATTCATTTACTGGCTGATAATTCATCATACACATAATGTTTCACCCCCTTTCTAAAGCAAAAAAATAGAACCTACTATGTAAATAGGCTCTAATCTCGGTTAATGGTTTCATAAGAAAAACAGTGTCCATAATATCTCCAAATTCCATCACATTTAGCAAAGGTCATGTAAGTTGGCTTTAATCTGCGGTCAAGGTCATATCTATGGCTGTAAGGTTCACCGACTTGCAAATATCCGTAAGACATGGTTTTTGGTGGCAGAATATTTGTAAAATTGTCTATAATACTTTCATCAACAATATCACCAACCTTTGCATATTCGTACCAACTGTATTTTCCGGTCTGTTCTGCAAATTCATTCCAACCCTTTAATGTTTTAATTTCTGTGTTCATAATAAAATCCTCTCTTTCCTTAAAATACATACTTCATAATGTCTAAAACGATTGCTCCATAACTGTCTGCGGTTATGTTTACCCTTTTTCTACCACCACCTTTAAAATGAATCAGTACGTTATCATCATCAATAAGGGATAACCCGGTAACTTCAAGATTGGCAGATAGTAGTGTCATTTCAAATATTTTGATAAAATCCTCTTTACTCATGTAATTCTCACCCCCTTAATTCAAGACATATTGCCTTGTTTTATTCTTTACTTTTTGTGACCCATATTTGTTCCTAATATCATCTAAAGACACTTCTGTTTTGCTGTGTCTGCGATATTCTCCAAAGTGCCAACACCAACATTTTTTCTTCGGTGCATACTTAAAACCTATGGATTTCAACAGTTCTCGGTACTCATATCCACCATGAACCCACACCCAAAGACCGATAATTTCTATATCTGCATTGATGTTAATTATCCGGTTTATAACCTCTTTAAATGCCTTATTTTCCTCGTCTTTATCGTAGGTATAAGATTGGTTATCTGATGTTTTTTCCTCTTTAAATGAGGCTGATATACGTTTAAACAACACATCATATTCGCTGTTTATTTCTTGCATATCTGACACATTACCACCATTGTCCGGGTGGTGTTCTTTTAGCAGTTCCCGGTACATTTTTCTTAGTTCTTCGATTGTTTTTACTCCTTTGAACCATTTCATTTTTCGTTTCTCCTTTCATTTTGGCAAAGTAAAAAAAGCAGTTTTGTGTCATGCTTAGGACAATAAAAAAGAACCTCATACAAATAGCGTCGGGTTCATAACTAAAGATTACTTTCAAGAACCATTAACTAACTGGCTCTAAAAATTTATATATAATTTTTCTCTATACTGGCGATTTTAAGATACGGCTTGTTTTCTCTTTGCTCTTATAAGTGTTGATTTGCTAATCCCGGTCAATTCTTCAACTTGCTTGTAAGAATAGGATTCCAACAAATCTAAGGCATGATTGATTTTCTTCTTGTTGTATTTGGGTGGTCTACCCTCTTTAAAATCTGCTCTCTGTTTTGCAATAGCTTTACCGCCTTGCGTTCTTTCGATAATCATAGCACGTTCAAATTCTGCAAAGGCTAGGAGATTGGTTACAATCAATCTTCCCATAGGACTACTTTCGATTAACCCCATATTCAAGATATGGATTTTTACACCTTTATTAAGTAAAAGGTCGATATATTCCAATCCCTCTTTGGTAGTTCTGCAAAATCTATCCAGTTTTGTAACGATTACATAATCACCTTTTTGTGTTTTATCTAATATCTGATTAAATAAAGGTCTTTCCTTTGCCCCGGAATAGCTTTCTACAATAATTTCCGTATCAGAATATACATTCTTAATAGCTGTGGTCTGTTCTTCAATGCTGTTTCCGTCTAACTGTCCTTTGGTACTTACTCGGCAATATCCATATTTCATAATTCTTTATCTTCCTTTCGTGTGTAGCTGATTTACTTTTGACCATAAGAAATGACACCGCACAAAGCCTATAAATACGTTGACTTTAGAACGGTGTCAAATCTTAAAAGTTATGACTACGATTACATAGCCATTATTATTCAATTTTAAATTAAAAAGCACCTATAACCCTGTATCATGCGGTATCACAAATAAGGTCACAAGTGCAAAAATAACGTCAAAATAGCGTCACAAGCCTTTTTTATATCCAATTTCAAGCACAAAAAAAGAGGCTCTCCATTACTGGAAAGCCCCATAAAATCAATGTTTTTTACAATTATTCGATAATTGTAGCAACACGTCCTGAACCTACTGTTCTACCACCTTCACGAATAGCGAAAGTAAGACCCTGCTCCATAGCGATTGGATGGATAAGTTCGATAGACATTTCTACGTTATCACCAGGCATGCACATTTCTGTACCTGCAGGTAAGTTACAAACACCTGTTACGTCAGTTGTTCTGAAGTAGAACTGAGGTCTGTAGTTGTTGAAGAAAGGAGTATGACGTCCACCTTCATCTTTTGTTAAAACGTAAACCTGTGCTGTGAATTTTGTATGGCATGTTACTGTAGAAGGTTTACAAAGAACCTGACCTCTTTCGATATCTTCTCTCTTGATACCACGAAGAAGAGCACCGATGTTATCACCAGCCTGAGCTTCGTCTAAGAGTTTACGGAACATTTCGATACCTGTTACAGTTGTTTTCTGGATTTCTTCTTTGATACCAACGATTTCAACTTCTTCGTTTACATGAAGAACGCCACGTTCAACTCTACCTGTAGCAACTGTACCACGACCTGTGATTGTGAATACGTCTTCTACTGGCATAAGGAATGGCTGATCTGTAGCACGCTGAGGATCTGGAATATGAGCATCTACTGCTGCCATTAATTCCATGATTTTGTCACCCCATTCGCCGTTAGGATCTTCAAGACCTTTTAAAGCAGAACCTTTGATGATTGGGCAGTCATTGAAATCATACTCAGCTAACTGATCTGTGATTTCCATTTCTACTAATTCAAGTAATTCAGGATCGTCTACCATGTCACATTTGTTCATGAATACAACGATGTAAGGAACACCTACCTGACGTGAAAGAAGGATGTGTTCTTTTGTCTGAGCCATAACACCGTCAGTAGCAGCTACTACTAAGATAGCACCGTCCATCTGAGCAGCACCTGTGATCATGTTCTTAACGTAGTCAGCATGTCCAGGGCAGTCAACGTGTGCATAGTGTCTGTTATCTGTTTCATATTCTACGTGAGCTGTAGAAATTGTGATACCACGTTCTCTTTCTTCCGGAGCTTTATCGATGTTTTCGAAATCTGTAGCTTCGTTACCTGCAACTCTTTCAGAAAGTACTTTTGTGATTGCAGCTGTTAAAGTTGTTTTACCATGATCTACGTGACCGATGGTACCAATGTTACAATGTGGTTTAGTTCTTTCAAATTTAGCTTTAGCCATTTTGAAAAGTCCTCCTTATTTTCCATTTAATAATTTTTATTTTAGTTACTCGGCTATCTCCAATTATATTAAAGATAGCCAATATTTTCAAGCATTAATTCATAAAGATTGCAATTAACTGCTAACTTTTAGCTTATAAGCATCATTAGCCTTTCTTTGCAGCCAATACTTTTTCCTGAACGTTCTTCGGTACCTGCTCATATTTTTCAAAGAACATAGAGTAGTTACCACGTCCCTGTGTCTTAGAACGTAAGTCTGTAGAGTATCCGAACATTTCAGAAAGTGGAACGAATGCTCTGACAATCTTACCGCCGCCAAGGTCGTCCATACCTTCGATACGTCCACGACGGGAGTTGATATCACCGATAACATCACCCATGTACTCTTCCGGCATAGTAACTTCAACCTTCATAATCGGCTCAAGAAGTACCGGAGCTGCTTTCTGCATAGCATCTTTGAATGCTAATGAACCGGCAATGTGGAATGCCATTTCGGATGAATCGACTTCATGGTAAGAACCATCATAAACAGTAGCATGAACACCAACAACCGGGAATCCGCCAAGGATACCAGCTTTTGTTGCTTCTTCGATACCTTCACCAACTGCCGGGATATATTCCTTCGGAATAGCACCACCAACAACTGTAGATTCAAACTTGAATAATTCTTCACCGTTTGCATCCATCGGCTCGAATTTAACTTTACAGTGACCGTACTGTCCACGACCACCGGACTGTTTAGCATATTTACTGTCAACGTCAACTGCTTTAGTGAAAGCTTCTTTGTATGCTACCTGAGGAGCACCTACGTTAGCTTCTACTTTGAATTCACGAAGAAGTCTGTCTACGATAATTTCAAGGTGAAGTTCACCCATACCAGCGATAATTGTCTGACCTGTTTCCTGATCAGTATGAGCACGGAATGTAGGATCTTCTTCTGCAAGTTTTGCAAGAGCTTCACCCATTTTGCCCTGTCCTGCTTTTGTTTTCGGCTCAATAGCAAGCTCGATAACCGGTTCAGGGAATTCCATGGACTCTAAGATTACCGGGTGCTGTTCGTCACAGATTGTATCACCTGTTGTTGTAAACTTAAATCCAACTGCAGCTGCGATATCACCGGAGTAAACTTTATCAAGTTCTGCTCTCTTGTTCGCATGCATCTGAAGGATACGACCAACACGTTCTTTTTTATCTTTTGTAGCATTCAATACATAAGAACCGGAGTTCATTGTACCGGAGTAAACTCTGAAGAATGCTAACTTACCTACGAATGGATCGCTCATAATCTTGAATGCTAAAGCAGAGAACGGTTCATCATCTGAAGAATGTCTCTCGATTTCATTTCCTTCCATATCAACACCCTTGATAGCAGGGATATCAATTGGAGATGGCATGAATTCAATAACAGCATCCAATAATTTCTGAACACCTTTATTTCTGTATGCAGTACCACAGCAAACCGGGATAGCTGCACATTCGCAAGTACCTTTTCTTAAAGCAGCTTTTAACTCTTCAACAGAAGGTTCTTCGCCTTCAAGGTATGCCATCATTAAATCATCATCTAATTCGCAGATTTTTTCTACTAATTCAGAATGATAAAGTTCTGCATCATCTTTCATATCATCCGGAATATCTGTGATGGAAATGTCATCACCCTTATCATCATTGTAGATGTAAGCTTTCATCTCGAATAAGTCAATGATACCTTTGAAATCATCTTCTTTACCAATTGGTAACTGAAGACAAATCGCATTTTTACCTAATCTTGTACGAATCTGATCCACACAAGCATAGAAGTTTGCACCCAAAATATCCATTTTGTTTACAAATGCCATTCTTGGTACGTTGTATGTGTCAGCCTGACGCCATACGTTTTCTGACTGAGGTTCTACACCACCCTTTGCACAAAATACGCCGACAGCGCCATCAAGTACGCGGAGTGAACGTTCTACTTCTACTGTGAAGTCAACGTGACCTGGTGTATCAATGATATTGATACGATGCTCTAATGCCCCGTCCTTTGGTTTGCAGTTTTCCTGCAATGTCCAGTGACATGTAGTAGCGGCTGATGTGATTGTGATACCTCTTTCCTGCTCCTGTTCCATCCAGTCCATGGTAGCAGTACCTTCATGAGTATCACCAATCTTATAGTTAACACCGGTATAGTAAAGAATACGCTCTGTTGTTGTTGTTTTACCAGCATCAATATGAGCCATAATACCGATATTTCTGGTTCTCTCTAACGGATATTCTCTTCCAGCCAAGATTTTTTCCTCCTATTATTATTTCACGAAGAAGACTCATTGCAGTAATTTAAAGCGATGAGTCTTCTCCTGCACGAAATCTAATTTATTAAGCAACAGCTTCTGATAGTTCCGAAATAATTTTCGTACTAGAATCTGTAATGTGCGAAAGCTTTGTTTGCTTCTGCCATTTTGTGCATATCTTCTTTTCTCTTAACAGCTGCACCTGTGTTGTTAGCTGCATCAAGAATTTCATTTGCAAGTCTGTCTTCCATAGTTTTTTCGCCTCTCTTACGAGAAAACATTACTAACCAACGAAGACCTAATGCCTGACGTCTGTCAGCTCTAACTTCGATAGGTACCTGATAAGTAGCACCACCGATACGTCTAGCTTTTACTTCAAGAACAGGCATGATATTGTTCATAGCCTCTTCGAAAACGTCAAGAGCCGGTTTGCCAGCTTTCTCTTCTACAGTAGCAAATGCTCCGTATACAATTTTCTGAGCTACACCTTTCTTACCATCTAACATAACGTTATTGATAAGTTTTGTAACAACTTTGTTGTTGTATAAAGGATCTGCTAATACATCTCTTTTTTGAATATGTCCTTTACGTGGCACGGTTCTTCCCTCCTTATTAATTGGCAGCATATTCTGCTGCGTGAATAAATCTTCGGTACTCACAATGCACTAATTTCATCAATGTGTTCGTGCGGTATACCTGCGTATCATATTTATAGAAAATTCTATATATATTATTATCAGAATCCCAACACTAAATTAGTTTTAATTTGTGGTACTAACAAACTTTTTTCAGTTTGTCACAAAAGCTTACCAGATTATTTTCCAGCTTTTGGTCTCTTAGCGCCGTATTTTGAACGAGCCTGTTTTCTGTTAGCAACTCCTGCTGTATCCAAAGTACCACGGATAATGTGATATCTTGTACCTGGTAAGTCTTTTACTCTACCACCACGGATAAGAACAACGCTATGTTCCTGTAAGTTGTGACCTTCACCCGGAATGTAGCTTGTTACTTCGATTCCGTTAGAAAGACGAACTCTGGCGATTTTTCTAAGAGCTGAGTTAGGTTTTTTAGGAGTAGCTGTCTTAACAGCTGTACAAACACCTCTCTTCTGTGGAGAAGAAGCGTTTGTCGGTTTCTTATGAAGGGAGTTGTATCCTTTCTGAAGAGCCGGTGCTGTAGATTTCTTTACAGTTGTCTGACGTCCTTTTCTTACTAACTGGTTAAATGTTGGCATTCTGTTTCACCTCCTGTGATAAATTAACACGCTGCATCTTTTGTACAGCAAAATAAATAACGTAGTGTGCTTTTTCTTCACACACTACGTTATTATACGTTTTCACTTGACCGTTGTCAATATGTTTTTTACTTGAAATTCCGCATTTTTCCGCACTGTTACATATTCTCCTCTATGACTATGCCTTTATCGCCCAACGCATTTTTGTACTCTTCGCCCTGCTGTTTCTGGCACATTCCTCTGCGGACGGACGAATTACATCTTTGCAGACCTCACTATAAACTCCTGCCTCCTGCAATTGTTTAAAGGAACGCTTCACTAAACGATCTTCTCCGGAATGGAATGTCAAAATTGCAACCCTGCCATTAGGTGCAAGAACCTCCGGAAGTTTTTCCAAAAATGCATACAACACTTCAAATTCACTGTTCACATCAATTCTCAATGCCTGAAAAGTTCTTGCACAAGACTTTTTGACTGTTTCCTCACGCTCTGCCTTCGGAACATAGACAAGTGCTTCTTCTATGACTGCTTTCATCTGTCTGGTAGTTTCAATTTCCTTTCCCTTTTTAAACCACTTCATAACAGTAGCTGCAATTTCTTCTGCATAAGGCTCGTCCGCATTTTCCATGAGCATTCCGCTAAGCTCTTCCTGAGTTACCTCTTTCAGACGCTGCGCTGCACTCACCCCTTTTAACGGATTCATACGCAAATCGAGTGGACCATCTACTTTATATGAAAAGCCCCTGTCCGGATTGTCTATCTGCATGGAAGATACTCCCAAATCCGCAAGAATAAAATCAAATTTTTTCCCTGTTTCTTTTGTAACCATATCAATATCTGCAAAATTCTGTAGTCTTACCGTCAGAATCTCTTCCCCGAATCCCTGTTTTTCAAGGCGTTCTTTCGTTTTTGCTGATTCTATCGGGTCGACATCAAGTGCATAAATATGTCCTTGTCCTTCCAGACACCGCAACATTTCTTTCGTATGACCACCATATCCTAAAGTAGCATCTACCCCGATTTGTCCCGGTTTAATTTGTAAGAAATCCAGAATCTCGTTTACACAAATAGAAATATGCATCCCTGCCGGAGTCCCGCCTTTTTGGATAACTCTTTCTATGGTATCTGCATATTTTTCGGGATTGTGTTCTTTATATTTTTCTTTATATCTCTTAGGATGCGTTCCTGAATAACGTACACGACGCTTATGCTGTTTTTCCTGATTTTCCATAATGTATTCTCCATCCTTTCATCTTTCTTTCAACACTTGAAAAAAGAGCAATTACAACCTGTAACTGCTCTTTTTTACATTTCTTAATTTGCTTTATTCTTCAACTGCTGTTTCATCTGCCTCTTCAACTTCTTCATCAGCAATTTCATCAAATTCTGCATCATCCGGCATTTCTTCTGCTTCTGCCATTACTTCATTGTCATCTGCAAAATCTGCTGCTTCTTCATCAAAATCAGTTTCCTCATCAAACTCCAATGAAGCTTTCAACATATCATCTGTATCCAGTCTGACATCACGATATCTCTTCATACCTGTTCCGGCAGGAATCAGCTTACCAAGAATTACGTTTTCTTTCAAACCAATCAATGGATCAACTTTTCCTTTAATTGCCGCTTCTGTAAGAACCTTGGTTGTTTCCTGGAAAGAAGCTGCTGACATGAAGGAATTTGTTGCAAGGGATGCCTTGGTAATACCAAGCATTACTCTGCTTCCTTCTGCCGGCTCTTTGCCTTCTGCTAATAATTTTTCGTTCATATCTTCAAAGTCTAATACATCTACCAATGTACCCGGTAAGAAATCAGAATCTCCATTATTTTCGATACGAACTTTTTTCAGCATCTGACGTACAATTACTTCGATATGCTTATCGCTGATATCAACACCCTGTAAACGGTATACTCTCTGAACTTCACGAATCATGTAGTCCTGAACGGCACGAATACCTTTAATCTTTAACAGGTCATGAGGATTGATACTACCTTCTGTAAGTTCGTCACCTGCTTCCAATACTGCTCCGTCCAAAATTTTGATACGGGAACCATAAGGAATTAAGTATGACTTTGTTTCACCTGTCTCACGGTTCGTAATGATAACCTCACGTTTTTTCTTTGTATCTTTAATAACGGCTGTACCACCAAACTCTGCAATGATTGCAAGACCCTTCGGCTTTCTTGCCTCAAAAAGCTCCTCGACACGAGGAAGACCCTGTGTAATATCGTCACCGGCAACACCACCAGTATGGAATGTACGCATGGTAAGCTGTGTACCCGGTTCACCGATAGACTGTGCTGCAATAATACCAACTGCCTCACCAACCTGTACTGCTTCACCGGTTGCCATGTTTGCACCATAACATTTTGCACAAATACCGTTATGTGAACGACATCCTAAAATAGTACGAATCTTCACTTCTTCAATCGGTTCACCTTTTGCATTTACACCAACACTTAAGATTTTCTCTGCACGGCTCGGTGTAATCATATGATTTCTTTTAACAATCATATTTCCGTCTCTGTCAGTAATTGTTTCGCAGGAGAATCTTCCTGTAATTCTGTCTTTTAAGCCTTCGATAGTTTCTTTACCATCCATAATGGCTTTTACAACCATACCCGGAATTTCTTCTCTGCCTTCACAACAGTCGATTTCACGGATAATGAGTTCCTGTGAAACGTCAACCATACGTCTGGTTAAGTAACCGGAGTCGGCTGTACGAAGCGCTGTATCGGAAAGACCTTTACGCGCACCGTGAGCTGACATAAAGTATTCCAATACGTCAAGACCTTCACGGAAGTTTGATTTGATTGGCAACTCGATTGTTCTACCGGTTGTATCTGCCATCAAACCACGCATACCTGCAAGCTGTTTAATCTGCTGATTGGAACCACGGGCACCGGAGTCAGCCATCATAAAGATGTTATTGTATTTATCCAGACCTGCAAGCAGTGTATCTGTTAACTCTTTATCTGTTTCATTCCATGTTTCTACTACTGCACGATATCTTTCTTCTTCTGTAATAAGACCTCTGCGGAAGTTCTGTGAAATTCTGTCAACAGTAGCCTGTGCAGCATCCAGCATTTCCTGTTTCTTCTCCGGCACTGTCATGTCGGAAATGGATACAGTCATCGCTGCTCTTGTAGAATATTTATAACCGGTTGCTTTAATATCATCCAATACTTCTGCTGTTTTGGAAGCACCGTGTGTATTGATTACTTTTTCAAGAATCTGTTTTAATCCCTTCTTACCAACGTGGAAGTCTACTTCCAGTTTTAAGAAGTTTTCAGGATCTTCTCTTTTTACAAATCCTAAATCCTGTGGAAGAATTTCATTGAAAATGAAACGGCCTAATGTAGATTCCACATTACCTGTAATCACTTCTCCGTCTGCATTTTCTTTGCTTACTCTTACTTTAATTCTGGAATGTAATGTAATTGCACCATTTTCATATGCAAGGATAGCTTCGTTTACATTCTTGAAGAATTTGCCTTCACCCTTTGCACCCGGTCTTTCCTGTGTCAGATAGTAAATACCGAGTACCATATCCTGTGAAGGAACGGCTACCGGACCACCATCGGAAGGTTTTAACAGGTTATTCGGTGATAATAAAAGGAAACGGCACTCTGCCTGTGCTTCCACGGAAAGTGGAAGATGTACAGCCATCTGGTCACCGTCGAAATCGGCGTTGAACGCGGTACATACAAGCGGATGCAATTTGATTGCCTTACCTTCTACTAAAATCGGCTCAAATGCCTGAATACCAAGTCTGTGAAGTGTGGGGGCACGGTTCAACATAACCGGATGCTCTTTAATAACCTCTTCCAAAACATCCCAAACCTGAGTATCAAGTCTTTCTACTAACTTTTTGGCATTTTTAATGTTCTGTGAAATACCTCTTGATACAAGCTCTTTCATAACAAAAGGTTTAAACAATTCGATAGCCATTTCTTTTGGCAGACCACACTGGTAAATCTTAAGTTCCGGTCCTACAACGATAACGGAACGTCCTGAGTAGTCAACACGCTTACCCAAAAGGTTCTGACGGAAACGTCCGGATTTACCTTTTAACATATCGGATAAGGATTTTAATGCACGGTTACCCGGTCCTGTAACAGGTCTTCCTCTTCTTCCGTTATCAATCAGGGCATCTACTGCTTCCTGTAACATTCTCTTTTCATTACGAACGATAATGTCAGGTGCACCTAATTCAAGTAATCTGTTCAAACGGTTATTTCTGTTAATAATTCTTCTGTATAAGTCATTTAAGTCAGATGTAGCAAAACGTCCACCATCCAGCTGAACCATCGGACGTAAATCCGGAGGAATTACAGGAATTACATCCATAATCATCCATTCCGGTTTATTTCCTGAACCACGGAAAGCTTCTACTACTTCAAGACGTTTGATAATTCTGGCACGTTTCTGACCTGTAGAATCTTTTAATCCTGCTTTTAATTCTACTGCTTCACCTTCCAAATCAATTGCCTGAAGCAGTTCTTTGATAGCTTCCGCACCCATACCAACACGGAATTTGTTTCCGTAAGTTTCTCTTGCATCCTGATATTCTTTTTCAGATAATACCTGTTTGTACTCTAAATTGGATTCTCCTTTATCAAGTACAATGTAAGATGCAAAATATAATACTTTTTCTAATACTCTCGGGGACAAGTCAAGGATTAATCCCATACGGCTCGGAATTCCTTTAAAGTACCAGATATGAGACACCGGAGCTGCAAGCTCGATGTGTCCCATACGTTCTCTACGCACATTTGCTTTTGTTACTTCAACACCGCATCTGTCGCAGACAACACCTTTATATCTAATCTTTTTATATTTACCACAATGGCATTCCCAGTCTTTGCTGGGTCCAAAAATTCTTTCACAGAAAAGACCGTCTTTTTCCGGCTTTAATGTTCTATAGTTAATGGTCTCCGGTTTTGTAACTTCTCCTCTTGACCATTCTCTGATTTTATCAGGTGATGCTAATCCGATTTTGATAGCATCAAATGTCATCGGTTGATAAACTTCGTTTTTTGTTTCTGACATTTGTGGCTCTCCTTCCAAAGTTTGTGGATGTTCTCCAATTATTCGTCAAAGGAATCTACGAAATCCTCTTCCATTTCTTCTGCAAAAAATTCATCATCTTCTGCCATCTCTTCTTCCGCACTTACCAGTTCGCCGCTTTCTGCGTCAAATTCCTGTTTCTGGTAGCCCATGGAACCTAAAGAAGCATCTTCGTAGTCATAGTTTTTGGAATCACCTTCCATCTCATAACGGTAATCTGTGTCACCATATTCGATGGTTTCCATAATTTCAACCTCTGTCTGATCTTCACGAAGCACACGCACATCTAATCCAAGTGACTGTAATTCTTTCAATAATACTTTGAAAGATTCAGGGATTCCCGGTTCAGGAATATTTTCACCTTTGATAATTGCTTCGTAAGTCTTAACACGTCCGATAACATCATCGGATTTTACAGTTAAGATTTCCTGTAATGTATAAGATGCACCATAAGCTTCCAGTGCCCAAACTTCCATTTCTCCGAAACGCTGTCCACCGAACTGTGCTTTACCACCTAACGGCTGCTGTGTTACTAAGGAGTAAGGACCTGTGGAACGTGCATGGATCTTATCGTCTACCAAGTGATGGAGTTTTAAGTAGTGCATGTGTCCGATAGTTACCGGGCTGTCGAAATATTCACCTGTTCTACCGTCACGAAGTCTTACTTTACCATCTCTTGAAATCGGAACACCTTTCCACAATTCTCTATGATCTCTGTTATCAGATAAATACTGCATAACTTCCGGTAAGAGTTCTTCTTTGTGTTTGCTTTCAAACTCTTCCCATTCAAGATTTACATAATCGTTTGCTAAATCCAAAGTATCCATAATGTCTTTTTCGTTTGCACCATCGAATACCGGTGTTGCTACGTTAAAGCCAAGTGCTTTTGCTGCAAGACTTAAATGGATTTCAAGTACCTGTCCAATGTTCATACGGGAAGGTACGCCCAGAGGATTCAGTACGATGTCAAGCGGACGTCCGTTTGGTAAGTAAGGCATATCTTCTACAGGTAATACACGGGAAACGACACCCTTGTTACCATGACGACCGGCCATCTTATCACCAACAGAAATTTTTCTCTTCTGTGCAATGTAAATACGAACTGCCTGATTTACACCCGGAGATAATTCATCACCATTTTCTCTTGTAAATACTTTCGCATCTACAACAATACCATATTCACCATGAGGTACTTTCAAAGAAGTATCTCTTACTTCTCTTGCTTTTTCACCGAAAATAGCACGAAGAAGTCTTTCTTCTGCTGTCAGTTCTGTTTCTCCCTTAGGAGTTACTTTACCGACAAGAATATCACCCGCACGAACCTCTGCACCGATACGGATAATACCTCTGTCATCCAAATCTTTCAGTGCATCATCACCAACACCCGGAACGTCTCTTGTGATTTCTTCCGGTCCTAATTTGGTGTCACGTGCTTCTGCTTCGTATTCTTCAATATGAACGGAAGTATAAACATCTTCCTGAACTAATCTTTCACTTAATAATACAGCATCTTCGTAGTTGTAACCTTCCCATGTCATGAAACCGATTAACGGGTTCTTACCAAGGGCAAGTTCACCTTCATAAGTAGAAGGACCGTCTGCGATTACCTGTCCTGCTGCAACATGGTTGCCTTTAAATACGATAGGCTTCTGGTTGTAGCAGTTAGACTGGTTGCTTCGTGCAAATTTTGTCAAACGATATTCTTCTTTTCCACCGTCATCATATGTCATTTTGATTAAGTTGGAAGAAACGTAATCAATTGTACCTGCTTTTTTAGCAACTACACAAACACCTGAGTCAACGGCTGCTTTTACTTCCATACCTGTTCCTACTGCCGGAGCTTCCGTAATGAGAAGCGGCACTGCCTGACGCTGCATGTTGGAACCCATCAGCGCACGGTTCGCATCGTCGTTCTCAAGGAAAGGAATGAGCGCTGTAGCTACGGAGAATACCATCTTAGGAGATACGTCCATGTAATCAAACATGGTCTTTGGATATTCCTGTGTCTCCTCTCTGTAACGACCGGATACGGAATTCTTTACGAAATGTCCTTCTGCATCCAGGGCTTCGTTCGCCTGTGCTACATGATAATTATCTTCTTCATCTGCGGTCATATAAATAACTTCATCCGTTACACGCGGATTCGCAGGATCTGTTTTGTCAATTTTACGATATGGTGCTTCTACGAAACCATATTCGTTAATTCTTGCATAACTTGCAAGGGAGTTGATAAGACCGATGTTCGGACCTTCCGGAGTTTCGATAGGACACATTCTTCCGTAGTGGGAATAGTGAACGTCTCGAACCTCGAATCCGGCTCTGTCTCTGGACAAACCACCCGGTCCTAATGCGGACAAACGTCTCTTATGAGTCAGCTCACCAAGAGGGTTGTTCTGATCCATGAACTGTGACAGCTGGGAAGAACCAAAGAATTCTTTTACCGCTGCCTGCACCGGTTTAATATTAATAAGTGCCTGCGGTGATACTTCTTCGGAATCATGTGTTGTCATTCTTTCACGAACAACTCTTTCCATTCTGGAAAGACCGATACGATACTGATTCTGTAATAATTCACCGACAGCTCTGATACGTCTGTTTCCTAAGTGGTCGATATCGTCGCTGTTTCCAAGACCATATTCCAAATGAATGTTGTAGTTAATGGAAGCTAAAATATCTTCCTTTGTAATATGTTTCGGAATAAGCTCATACACATTTCTCTGGATTGCATCTGCAAGCTCTTCTGCATTGTCTGCATATTCCTCTAAAATCTGCTGTAATACCGGATAGTATACAAGCTCTGTAATGCCAAGTTCCTTCGGATCGCAGTCTACATAATTGGTAATGTCTACCATCATGTTGGAAAGAACTTTTACATTCTTTTCTTCTGTCTGAATCCATACGTAAGGAACAGCTGCATTCTGAATTGTATCAGCAAGATCTGCTGTCACTTTTGTTCCTGCTGCTGCAAGAACTTCTCCGGTTGTTGTATCAATTACGTCTTCTGCTAAAACCTGATGTCTGATTCTGTTTTTCAGTGCCAGCTTCTTATTAAATTTATATCTTCCGACTTTCGCCAAATCATATCTTCTGGGGTCAAAGAACATAGCGGTAATCAAACTTTCAGCGCTTTCTACGCTTAAAGGTTCACCCGGACGAATCTTTTTGTATAACTCTAACAGACCCTCCTGGTAGTTTTCAGAAGTGTCTTTCGCAAAACTTGCTTCGATTTTAGGTTCGTCACCAAACAGTTCTCTGATTTCGTCGTTTGTGCCTACTCCAAGTGCTCTAAGAAGTACTGTAATCGGCACCTTTCTTGTTCTGTCTACACGTACATAAAAAACATCATTGGAATCTGTTTCATATTCCAGCCATGCACCACGATTAGGAATAACTGTGGAAGAGTACAGAGTCTTACCGATTTTATCATGTCCAATCGCATAATAAATACCCGGTGAACGTACTAACTGGCTAACGATAACACGTTCCGCACCATTAATAACGAATGTACCTGTTTCTGTCATTAAAGGAAGGTCGCCCATGAAGATTTCATGTTCACTGATTTCTTCTTTTTCTTTGTTGTAAAGACGGACTTTCACCTTTAAAGGTGCTGCATATGTTGCATCTCTTTCCTTACATTTTTCAATAGAATACTTGACATCATCCTCACACAGCTCAAAGTCTACAAATTCAAGACTTAAATGTCCGCTGTAATCTGCAATCGGAGATATATCATCGAAAACTTCTTTCAAGCCTTCTTCTAAAAACCACTTATAGGAATCCTTCTGGACTTCTATTAAGTTCGGCATCTCCAAAACCTCTTTTTGTCGTGAATAACTCATACGTACATTCTTACCGCTGCCGGATGATATAGGACGTATTCTGTTCTTTTCCATTGACATTTCACCCCGTTCTTTATGATTTTTGGCCTATTTGTCGGTATTTTCTTTTCAAAAAAATTGCATACCACACCACAATAGTGCACTATCCATTCTACTACAAGCATTTTTGCAAGTCAAGCATATTTTACAGATTTTGTCAAGTATAATTTCTTCAAGCATAAAATTTAGTATTAATGGAAAAAGACAGCACTATCACACGTGCTGCCCTTTCGTAAGAATTATTTTACTGTTATCTTTACTTTTGCTGTCTTGCCCGAACCATCCAGTGCTTTAAATATAAGTTCGGCTTTTCCCGGATTTACTGCTACTACCTGTAACTTCCTATCTTTATCTCTCACAATCTGGATCACATTTATATTTGTAGATTTCCAGCTTACAAGACTGTCCACATCTTCGTATTTTATCTGACTTGAAGATTCATCTACATAATAAGGCATAAACTGTTCTAACCCTTTATGTTCATCCACATACATCACATCACTAATCGTAGTTTTCAAATTACTGCTTTCCGCTTTTTCAAAATATCCCAGTTTCTTAATGAGTGGCTTTATTGTTATCGTAAATGAACCTGTTGTTCCGCTTCCATCTAAAGCCTTTGCAGTAATAACAGCTGTACCGTATTCTTTGCCTGTTACTTTTCCGCCTGCACTAACCGTGGCAATTTTCTTGTTGGAAGTTGTCCATTCAATTTTATTATTAGAAGCATTGCCATATACTAACGCTCCCATGGACATCGTTTTTCCTTTTGCCAGAAAATCTACGCCTGACTTTGAATAAACAGCCACTTTAATTACCGGATTTAAAACTTTTATAGTACAGGTAAAGCTCTTTCCGCTTCCATCTCTTGCAGTAATTTTTATCTTTGCAGTTCCTGCTGTTTTTGCAGTCACAAGTCCTTTTTCACTAACTGTTGCAACCTTGGTATTAGTAGATTTATATGTAAACCTGTCTAAATTAGTTGTACCACTTCCCTGTTTTCTTCCAAATAAACCATCTGTATAGTTATTGCTATAAGGATACAACTGTATGCCGGTTTTCAAATCTCCTTTGTTTATCGTTCCAAGATGATAAGTAGTCTTATTGCCTTCCATTGTAATCTTATCAGTAGCAACAGGATAAATTGTAACTGCCTTGTCGTCATATTTCCGTGCATCGTTCCATGCGGTAGCTCTTACAGTAACTTTTGTAACTTCTTTAATTTTCGTTTTATTCACAGAAAGAACACCCTTATCTGAAATCGATACTCCTTCTGCCCCTTTTGTAATACTCCATTTTACTTTTTTATCTGAAGCATCGCTTGGTATGGTTGCAACCATTTGTAATTTCTTTCCGGCCGCAACCTGATACTCGCCATTTTTCGAAGTTACCTTGACCGAAGTAACTGCTTTTGTTACTTTAACTTTCATCGTAACCTTTTTATTACTTCCGTCTATTGTCTTTGCAGTAATTGTTGCCTTTCCTGCTCCTACTGTACTAATAATTCCTGTTACTGGATCTACCGTCGCAACCTTACTGTTTGAACTTGAATAAACAATCGGTGTTCCTGTAGGATTTACCACTACTTCCATCTTCTTTGTCGCCGGATAATTCATCTGTACTTCTTTTTTATCCGCCGCATTCTTTAAACTCAAACTCTTTACTTTTGGTATAATTGAAATCTCAATTGTCGCCGCAGCCTGTCCTTCTTTTTGGTCAGTTGCCATTGCCTGCACTGTTACTTTCTGTATTGCATCCACATTCTTGGCTGTCACTATACCTTTATTCTTATCAATTTGAGCATACTCTCCACCGGAAATAATGGACCATTGTACTTTCTTCTTTGTTGTATAAGAAGGTTCCCATTGTCCTGCCGATAAAGTCAGTTTCTTCCCTGAACATACACAATTATATCCCGATTTGGATGTAATAGAAAAGTTTTGTGCGTAAGCATTTACTTTTACTTTTATTGTTGTAACTTTACTTTTCTTTCCATAATATACGGCAATTACTTTTAATGTTTTATTACCGGACATTTCCAATTTGAAAGGCTCTGTATAAAGTGTACTGTTTTCTGTCGGAGTTTTTCCATTTAATGTATAGTAAATCTTAACATTTTCATCAACATTTTCTCCCAGCAAAGCAGAAAGTGTAATAAAATCTGTATGCTGAATCGTCTGTACTTTATTATTATTTTTAAGCTCTATCCCATTGATTGTCGCAACAGGTGCCTGCAGTTCTGTCCCAATTTCTTTTGAAGGTGCCGCCATTTTCACTGCTGCTTCCACGTTCAAGAGCCCCGCACCAAACTTAGAAGCATCACTAAACCCTTCTTTTGATGCTGAATCCTGCAAAATCTTTTTAATCGTATCTACCGTTTGTTTGTTTTTCTTATTTTTTAAATCTGAATTTACGGAAAGAATATATGCTGCTGTCGCCGACACCATGGATGCAGCCTGTGATGTTCCACTCATGCTTTCATATTTCTTCCCATACACATTTGCCGGAACACTGGAAAGTATTCCCACTCCCGGTGCAGTAATATCAACGATACCTGCTCCATAGTTAGAGGAAGCTGCCAACGAACTACTTCCATTTTTCTTTGATGATACCGTAATAACATTTTCAAAACTGGCAGGTGAACGATAGTTTTGAATATCTCTGATATTATTTGATAATTCTATAGATTCATCTCCCGCAGCTGCAACTACAACAATTCCTTTATTTACTGCCTCATTTACAGCTTCTTCAAGCAACGCATCATAGTAACGGCCACCAAAACTCATATTAATAACTCTTGCCCCGCTTTTCACTGATGCATTTACTGCTTTTAAAATACTTGAAGTACTGCCGGCTGCTGTTTCCTCCGGAAACAATGGGTTTTCTTCCAGTGCTTTCACGGAAACAATAGATGCATTATATGCAATTCCGGCTCCGCCTACTGCATTATTTCTGTTTGCCGCAATAATCCCTGCCACATGTGTTCCCTGTCCATCATTGTCTTCACTTTTGTTATATGGTTCACTGTGGGTAACTGTTACAGAAGCCACTCTCTTGCTCAAATCTTCATGACTTTTGTTAATTCCACTGTCAATTACCGCAACCTTGATTCCTTTTCCGGCAGCAGAATTATAATTCCATGCTTCTTTTGTATGAATCTCATCATGATAATACTGCTTTGACAACATAGCATCTGTACCGCTTGCTGTTGCCATGGCATCACTTTCCACTAAAGCGGTATCCACATCACCATAAACTGTATACAGATAATTCGGATAAACCGCCGGAAGCTTTACTTCATTATCTTCCGCCATCGCAATAATTTCTGTTACTTCATCTTCAAAGGTCATGATTGCAAGTCCATCTTCATAAGCTGATAATGAGGCACCATAACCTTCTGCAACTCGTTTCGCATAGTTTTCAGAAGAAGCAATAAATACTGCTTCATTTGCCACATATTCAATCCCCTTCCGAAGCTCAGTCAAATGCTCCGCAGTTCCTGCGAGTTCACGCTTTTCTGCCTGCATTGCTGCGGAAAGATTCATTTCAAGCTTTGGTTCTTTATGACCGGATTCGTTCTCTTCTTCCTCTCCTGTTGATTCAGTAGCTTCTTCTGTCATTGTTTCTGTTTCAGCCACTGTTTCCTGCGATAATTCTGTTTCAATTTCTATATTAATTTCTGATTCCGTTTCAACTTCCGGCTCAGTCGCAATTTCTGTTTCCGTTTCACTTTCTGTTTCATTCTCAATTTGAGTTTCTAATTCTGTTTCATTTTCAATCTTAGTTTCAGATTCCGATTCTGTCTCAATTTCAGACTCATTTTCGGCTCCTGTTTCAACTTCGTTTTCCGTTTCCACCTCGGTTTCCAACGCTATTTCGGTCTCATTTTCTGTTTCCGGTATGCTTTCTTTTCCACTTTCTGACTCAATTTCTACTGTATTTTCATTCTCCCGACTACCGTCTTCTACAGTTTCATCCGCAATAACAACTTCCGTTGCATTATCCACCGATAAATTCGCTGCCATACTCTCCACTGTCGGTGTTAAGGCAATAACTCCGGCTAAAAATAAGGCAAGTCCACTTTTCCACTTTTTCTTCATCTTGATGCTCCCCCATTCAGTTCACTTTTCCTTTGTTCTATTTATCATCATACTATATGCAAAATTTTTCTGTCAAGGAAATCCCGTGAAAGGCAGCGGGGAGGAATGAATTAATTCAAACAAAAATCACAGATATCTGTTGTTTTTTCACTAAATTGATTATAATATAGGTAAGAACAGTAATGTTCTCGATGTAAGAGCATCGTTAAAAGTTGGGCTGCAAATGGAGCAGGGTAAATTTCCATATCATCAGATGTCTTAACCGGACATTGAGCCTGACAGCTTGGATAAAGCTGCAGTCCACGTGGGGGACTTAATGATTTCCACGTCGTTAAAGGTATCTTAACTGGGTACCGAGGCTGACAACCAGCAGAAAACTCTTTTTAAAAGAAATTCTTGATGGAGTGTGCATTTGTCACACTCCTCTTTACGTATGAGGTATAAATGGCTACTAAAAACAGATAAGAAAAATGCAATACGACAAGATATTATAGACTCAGCTGGTATATATAGTAAAAATCTGGCCGGCAAAGCTTTTCTATATGTATATGGTGAAGAATTTTTTGAAGTATCCTTTCCGGTAAATCATTTTCTTCATTTAACCGGTGTAGAAATAAATTTGTCAGCCAAAGATTTTTACAAAAATGCTAAAAAAAGAAAACTTACAAATAACCAATTTTATTTTGATACGCGTCATCCATATGCAAATGCTAAGAAGAAGTTGCCTTGCTTGAAAAGATTACCTGAACTGACGAATGAAATGGTATGCATCCTTAAGGCAGCAATGAAAGGTAAATTTATCTATAGCCTGCCTTTTCAGCAAAAAGCAAACATATGTTTTGTACTTGCAATAAAATACAAAAGTTATCCACATCCTATATTTATAGTTATCCAATTTTATTTTTTTGTGGAAAACTTTATTAAATTTGCATTTTCCTCTTGGCAGGCATCACCTTCTTTGATAAACTTATGTTAGTTTAGAACTGCGTTACGCAGCT
>JAFSBX010000017.1 GCA_017437065.1 Lachnospiraceae bacterium | reverse complement strand
TCATCATTGCTGCGCCTTCCTCACGGAGAGCAGAACCTTCAGGATCAAAAACTGTTTCCGACTTACCATTTATAATACCAAGATTATATGCAACTGCTATGTATCCGGCATCTGTCGTCACATCGCTGAAAACGGTGTTTGTTTCGCTTTTTGCTAGCTCATCATATCCGAGTGCCTTTACAAGCATTACTGCCATTTCTCTGCGAGTTATATTGTCATTTGGACGGAACGCACTTTCTGAATATACATTCCTTTCTGCCAATGTGTTGACATCTGCATAGAACCAATCGTTTGTATTTGCATCGGTAAAAGCTGATACTTGAGCTGTGCTTTTATCCCATTTCATCATTCTTACAAGCATTGCAGCAAATTCGCATCTTTTTATGGTATCGCCGAGGCCGAACTCACCATTATCTCTTCCTTGCATTATGCCTGCATCTGCTGCCTGATTGATAACCGAAACTGCCCAATGGTCTGAGGGAACATCGCTGTATGATGCTGCCATCACTGCAGGACACATAACATTTATTGCAAATGATGCAAGTATAGTTCCTTTAATTACTTTATCTATGTATGTTTTAATTTTCATTTCTATCTTCCTTTGTTTTTTAATGCTGAAATTATCATCTGGACAAAACCTGCAGCTATCAGTCCTACTCCGAAAAATGTTGCAAGCGGAAACGATACCTTATATAGCATAGGTGAATAGCTTCCTGCGGCAGCAGCCTGATATGCCACTCTTCCAAGCTCAGGAAGAACAATTTTAATTATCGAACATTGACTGAGTATAATTGCTCCGATAATTATTTCAATACTGCTCATTATATAAACTGATTTTTTCATTTTTGTTGGTCCTCCTTAAATCTCCTTGCCATATAAGACTTTCCCATTTTTATCGGTGATAACTTCTTCAATGGAGTGTGCAGGTTCAGGGATAGCTCCGTTAATATCCGGATGATGCCA
Source organism: Lachnospiraceae bacterium (assembly GCA_017437065.1). Lineage (GTDB taxonomy): Bacteria > Bacillota > Clostridia > Lachnospirales > Lachnospiraceae > RGIG3002. The sequence goes on along the minus strand of JAFSBX010000017.1, from coordinate 758 downwards.
GGTGAAAGCGAGCTTTTTATGTAAATATCCGAGAGAATCCTCTGCAACAAGGTATATGATCAAAATATCTTCACCAGGTATTTTATATGTTTCTTTGAAATCTATTGCATCAATGGCTCCTTCAGAATTATCATCTGACTCCTTGTGTTCATTAACCATATCTGTAATGTCTTTTCGTGCTATCTCTTTTCCGGCATATTCGGTAACAAATGTGTATTTTACAAATTCTACACTTTGATCTACATCGCCCGGATTACTGTTAATAAAGAAATCTCCATCAACCGTTAACTCTCCGTTGGCTAATGTCGCTTGATGTGGTTTTATTTTTCCACCGCTTATAGTAGGTAAATAGTTAGAGAATATACCGTGTACACTTTGGTCTTCAAGGTATTCTGTTTTTGTTTCTCCATTTGCAGATATTGTTACAAGTGGGAAGTAATCTTCTATCTCAAAAATGCCGACAGGAACGATAGAAGAATATTCACCGTTTTCATTTTTAATCATTTCAACTGTAGTTCCGCAAAGTGAAACATTGACCTTCATATTGTCAGCAATGGTTTTTGGCATGACGGAGATATGTATATCTGCTTTTCCTGTTTCTTTGTTAAACTCTCCAAAATCTCTTTTAACATTTGTAAAAAGACTTGCTTATTTTTTCATTTGTTCATCAACATTGTTGTATATAGAATATATTTGATCTCTCATACTTGAAACATCTCTTGAATGAATTTTATCAAGCTGATTTACTCTTGATTTTA
>JAFSBX010000143.1 GCA_017437065.1 Lachnospiraceae bacterium | reverse complement strand
TTTTGATTGTTGTCTTACATCTTCAATAATTTCCATCCACTGTAATAATTGTTCCATATGCCCACCATCCGTTTTTCTTTTATTGTAACAGATAAAATGGGGTTGTTCACAATTTATTAACTCATGCGTTTATCTTGCACTATTTATTTGCTATTTATTTACACTTTAAAACAGGAACCTCCGACAAATTCTCTGCAAATAGAATTGTTTGGCAAATTCTCACTGCTTACACCCAGAAAATAGCCTAAGAACTTCAAAAGTCTCTTTGCTTCATGATATTCCGGTTCATTTTTTCCTATACTAAACAGCAATGGTTCCGCAAATTGTTTTAATACGGCAAGTTCATAAATCAATTCCGAATTGAACATTGCATCTGCACTTTCCTGGAACGGGAAAATATTTTCTTCCTCTCCACGCCGCACGGAAGGCCACATCTGTATCGTTCTTTTTGCCGAAGCACCTCTTGTCCTTGCATCCCTTACCATACGTCTTAAAAGTCTTCCGTCAGTTGTAGGAATACGGTTATGCTCATCAATATTTAAACTGGTCAAAGCACTGATATAAATCTTATATTTACTGTCATTCGGCAAAGCATAGGACATCTTATCATTCAAACCATGAATTCCTTCGATTACAAGAATATCGTCCGGTCCGAGAGTTTTGTAATTTCCTTTATACTCTCTCTTTCCATTCATAAAGTTAAAGGTTGGAAGCTCTACTGTCTTACCTTCCAGCAAATCACACATATCCTTATTGAACTGTTCCACATCAATGGCACCCAGACATTCAAAATTATAATCTCCCTTTTCATCTCTCGGAGTCTTTTCCCGATCTACGAAATAATCGTCCAAAGCTATCGGATGGGGCGTAAGTCCATACGTTTTCAGCTGAATGGAAAGTCTGTGAGAGAACGTTGTCTTACCGGATGAAGAAGGACCTGCAATCATTACAAATTTAACACCTTCCCGTTCAGCTATCTCTTTTGCAATCTCACCAATTTTTCTTTCCTGTAAAGCCTCCTGCACCAAAATCAACTCATTAATTTTACCTTTACAGATTTCATCATTCAAATCACCAACAGTATCTACACCCAGCTTTTTCCCCCAGTCATCCGATTCCCTCAGGGTATTAAACAATTTCTCCCGTGGTTCAAAGAAAGAAATCTTATCCGGAGTTTCCTTTCCCGGAAGCAGTAACATAAAGCCGCCATCATAAGCAATCACATCAAAATATTTCACATAAGATGTATCCGGAAGCATATATCCTTAATAGTAATCATAGTAACCATCCATGCAATATACGTTAATAAATGAGCTTCGTCTGTACTTAAATAACTTTTCCTTATCTGTCATTCCCTGTCTGTGAAACAGCTCCATTGCTTCTTCTACGGAATACGGCCGTTTTGTAATCGGGATTTTGGCTGCTACAATTTCATTCATTCTTTCATTGATTTTTTCAATCAGCTTTCCGTCAATTTTAAAATCACCTTCCGCAGCACAATAATACCCCTGTCCGATGGCAAAATCCACTTTCAGTTTTGTAATCTTTTCTTTGCCTATTACATCTTCAATGGATTTCAACATAATCATCAGTGCTGTCCGCACATAAGTCATATGACCAATTTTATCCTGCAATGTAATAAACTTAATTTCACAATCTTTATTTACTTTTTTGGTAAGTTCCTTGATTTTTCCATTTTCTACAACTGCTGCTATCCAATGATGATATTTTTCCTGATAATCATCCGCAATTGTTTCATAAAGTGTACCCTTTGGATATTGTCTGTTTTCCCCATCAATTTTTACAGTAACCATACCCTTTGCGCCTCCTTCCCATTTTAAGACACTACAATGTAGCATATGGATTTTTTTCTTCTGCCATGCATATCTGTACCGATGGAAGCTCCTTTTTCAGAAAATCTTTCATATATGGTACAAAAATCTTTTCAATTCCATAATGACCCGCATCAATCACACAAACTCCCTGTGCCTGCAAATCAATTCCCATATGATGATCCACATCGCCGGTAATTAACACATCCACACCTGCTGCTACAGCAGCCTTCTTTACCGTTTTTCCTGACCCCGGAGAAATCGCCGCGACCGTAATCGGTGTTTCTACATCGCCATATACATTCACATGTTCCAGACGGAAAACATCTTTCACATAAGCCGCACACTCAGCCAGAGACATTACTTCTTTTAATTTGCCGTATCTGCCGATTCCTTCTACTTTTGTTCCTTCCTCCCAGGTTGCCATTAAAACTTTGGAATTTAATATTCCCATCTCTTCTGCTGCCGCCTCTGCCATTCCCTTAACGTCAAAATTGGTATGCATTGCATAATAGCTGATATCATTCTGTAATAGTCTTACCACTCTTCTGCCAATAAAATCATCCTCATTTACTCTGGTAAGCGGTTTAAAAATCAATGGATGATGTGTCAGAATCATGTCTGCTCCAACCTCAATCGCTTCATCAATCACTTCGTCCGTAGCATCCAGTGCAATAAAAACGGTTTGTACTTCTTTTTCCCGTCTGCCTACAAGAAATCCTACATTATCCCATTCTTCTGCAAAACTGACCGGTGCAATGGTTTCCAGTTTTTCCATAATTTCACTACACTTCATATAACCCCTTCCTTTCTAAAGTAAAAATGTCACCCTATTTTCATTGTTTAAAATATGCCAACGCTGATGCCAGCTTTTCCTTTTCTTCACTCAAAGATTGAAAACGCTCTTTCGTCTTTTCACTTTTCCCACCGGACTTTTCAAGCTCTGCTTCTATCTGCTCCAAAAGTCCCTTTTCCCATAAAAGATACTCCTTCAAAACAGGATGTTTTTGTTTCAGCAGTATTTCTCCATACTTTTCAAAAACTGCCCTTTCACCATCAGCACATGTGCCTTCTTTATCACAGCATGTGCTTTCCTTGTCATCATGAATAAATTCTGTCTCTCCACATCCATCTTTCGAAACACGTACATGAAGTATCGGATAATATTTTCCATCTTCCACCACCATATCTTCATGAACAATCACAAAACCCTGCGTTCTCAAATATTCACGCACCAGCCAAATTTCTGACTGAGGTTGTAATACCAATTCCTTCAGCTTTTTTACTTTTTCTATGCTTTCCGACAAAATTTTAATGACAAGTTTTCCACCCATACCGGCACAGATAAGCGTATCCGCCTTTCCTTCCGGCATATTGATAAGTCCGTCCGAAAGTATTAATTCTATGTAATCCTGCAGCCCTGCTTCCTTGACATGTTCTGCTGCCCTCTCCAGAGGTCCTTTATTCACATCCATTGCATATATTTTCGGACTTTTCCCCGTTTCTGCTAAAAATATAGATACATAGCCATGATCACACCCCACATCACAAACTACATTGCCGGGTGTAACCATAGCTGCTACTGCATTAAGTCTCTTGGATAACTCCATATTTTCTAATGACCAAACCTTTCAATCAACCTGCCACTTTGAGCCACAGATGCAATTTAATCAAGATAATCTTTCAGCTTACGACTTCTGCTCGGATGACGAAGCTTTCTGAGTGCTTTCGCCTCAATCTGACGAATACGCTCACGGGTTACATTAAATTCTTTTCCTACTTCTTCCAGAGTTCTTGCTCTGCCGTCATCTAAACCGAAACGAAGTCTTAATACCTTCTGTTCTCTTTCTGTCAATGTGCCGAGTACTTCTACAAGCTGCTCTTTTAAAAGCGTAAATGCTGCTGCATCTGCCGGTACAGGCACATTATCGTCCTGAATAAAGTCACCAAGATGGCTGTCTTCTTCTTCACCGATAGGTGTTTCCAAAGATACAGGTTCCTGAGAAATCTTTAAAATTTCACGCACACGTTCTACAGGCATATTCATTTCTTCTGCAATTTCTTCCGGTAACGGCTCACGTCCTAATTCCTGTAATAACTGTCTGCTCACACGAATGAGTTTATTAATTGTTTCTACCATATGCACCGGAATACGGATAGTTCTTGCCTGATCCGCAATGGCTCTGGTAATTGCCTGGCGAATCCACCATGTTGCATAAGTAGAAAATTTATATCCTTTACGGTAATCGAATTTTTCTACTGCTTTAATAAGACCTAAGTTACCTTCCTGAATCAAATCAAGGAAAAGCATTCCACGTCCTACATAACGTTTTGCAATGCTGACTACCAGACGTAAATTCGCCTCTGCCAGTCTTTTCTTTGCATCTTCATCGCCTTCTTCCATCTTCTGTGCCAGCACAATTTCTTCATCTGCTGACAAAAGCGGAACTTTTCCGATTTCTTTCAAATACATACGAACCGGGTCTTCAATGCTGATGCCGTCCGGTACAGACAGGTCGATATTTTCCACATCCACCTCATCTTCTTCCGTCAAAATGATTTCTTCATCATCTACGTCATCATCATCTGTAATTCTGAGTACATCAATGCCGCTTGCCTCCAAAGCCTCAAGAACCTTTTCAAACTGTTCCTCCTCTAAAGGCAAATCCGTAAAGAAATCACTTACTTCCTGATATTCAAGAACATTTTTCTTCTTTTTTGCAAGAGCTAAAAGTTCCTTTACTTTCTCTTCAAACTTTGCTTGTGTGTTTTCGTCCATTTTATGGTCCATCCTTCCATTAGTAATAAGTATTATTGGCTTTCGTTTATAGAAATATGCGTTTTACTCAGCTCTTCTAAGGCTTTTTTTCCTTCAATCACCTTATTTAAGGCTTCAACATCCGAGCCAAGCTTCATAGAATAGTAATCAAAACTGTTCTTCTTTACCGCATATAAAATATCATGAAATGCCTTTTCCCTGTCCTGCTCTGTCTCCAGTGCTTCCAATTTGGTATTAAACAGGGCTGCTGCTTCCCTCTGCTCCTCTTCGTCCGCAAAACTGCTGATAATGGAAGCCGGATTGTAATTTCCTTCTTCCAGACTCGTGAAAAGCTTGTCCGCAACAACTTTATATAAATCCTCGGTAAAATCACCTGCGGAAATATATTTCTTAATTTTATGGTACAATTTCGGTTCATCCGTAATCCATGTAATCAAAAGTCTCTGTACTTTTTTCACATTATCCTCCGGCATATTCTTTTTCTGAATGCCGGATTTCGGACGTTCCACCGGTTTTACCAACCCGGTCTGTGCCGCATAAGAGGCTACCAGTTTCCTCAAATTATCGAAACCGATATGATATTTTTCTGCAATGGCACTGATATAATTTTCCCGTTCCACTTCCTCAGAAAATCCGCACAGCTTTTTGGCAATTTCCCTGTGGAATTTTGTTTTGGATTCGGGGTCTTTCATATTAAAATCTCTTTCCAGAATACGGATTTCGAAGAAAAAGCTGTTCTCCGCATTATCAATCCTTTCCTGAAATGCCTCTTTTCCAAGATTTTTCAGAAATTCATCAGGGTCTTTATAAGGTTCTAAATTAATGACCTTACCTGACAGATCCACTTCTTTCAAAATGGCAACCGCCCGAAGTGCCGCCTTCGTTCCTGCACCGTCACTGTCATAGGCAAGCAATACTTCTTCCGTATACCTCCTAAGCAGATTGGCTTGTCCCGGCGTAAATGCCGTTCCCAAAGACGCTACTGCCTGATTGAAGCCTGCCTGATGCATGGCAATCACATCCATATAACCTTCACACAAAATAATATTATTTTTCCTTGCCGTACGTGCAAAATTCAATCCGTACAAATTACGGCTCTTATCAAAAATCGGGGTTTCCTGTGAATTTAAGTATTTCGGCTCACCATCCCCCATAACCCGGCCACCAAAACCGATTACCCTATGGTTAATGTCCTGAATCGGAAACATAACTCTGTTCCAAAATTTATCGTGCATTCCAAACCGCTCATCAAAGCCGGCAAGCCCGGCTTCCTTCATCAGGTCATCCGAATACCCTTTGGACTTTAAATATCTTGTCAAATCGTCACTTGTTTTATTTGCAAAGCCCAAACCAAACTGTTTTATCGTTTCATCAGAAAGCTGTCTTCCCGACAAATAGCGATAACCGATGGCACCTTTTTCACTCCGCAGCTGATAGAAAAAATATTTTGCAGCTTCTTTATTTATTTCCAAAAGCTTTGCACGACGATTTTCTTTTTGTTTCATTTCTTCCGAATATTCAATTTCCGGCAAATTTACCCCGGCGCGCTCCGCCAGCATTTTTATCGCCTCAGGAAATGTGAAGTTTTCATAGTTCATAACAAAAGTAAATACGTTCCCCCCTGCTCCGCATCCAAAACAATAATACATCTGTTTCCCCGGAGTTACGGAAAAGGAAGGCGACTTTTCATTATGAAATGGACATAATCCAAAATAATTGCTCCCCTTTTTCTGAATACGCACATAACCGGAAATCACGTCTACTATATCACTTTTTGCTCTGACTTCTTCTACTAATTCATCTGGATAATACATGATCTCACCTTAGTCTGTTCATCTGTGTCAAATAATTTTGTCTGTTTTTGTTACTTATATTAAATTTTGTCCTTACCCATGCCAGGACTTGGGTATATATATTTCACCATATTTTGCAATGGCAAACCGGTCTGTCATCGCCCCTATGTAGTCGCATACAATTCGTTCTCTCGGTTCCCCTTTCTCATCCATAAGGCGCAAAAATTCTTTCGGCAGTAAATGCGTATTCTCATAGTAATAATCATACAGCGTTTCCATCAGCATTTCTGCCTTATCTTCTTCGCTCTTCGCCATCGGATTCCGATAAACTCTTGCAAACATAAAGGCTCGCAAATCCATCATTGCTTTTGCTACCGGCTCTGACATCACAATGTCATCCTTATCCTTGCTTGCCGTCACCAAATCATGGATAAGATGATTCAGCCTTTCTCCACAAGTTTCGCCGATAACGCTACTGATTTCCTTAGGGACATCATTTTCTGTCAGAATTCCGCCACGGATGGCATCATCCATATCATGATGAATGTATGCAATCTTATCGGAAAGACGTACTACTTTTCCTTCCAGTGTACTAGGCATTCCTTTTGTCTGATGGTTACGGATACCGTCTAAAACTTCCATGGTAAGATTCAGTCCGCGGCCTCCCTTTTCCAGTAAATCCACCGTTCTCACACTTTGTTCACTGTGCGAAAAACCATATGGACAAATCCTGTCTAATGCCCGTTCTCCTGCATGTCCAAAAGGTGTATGCCCTAAATCATGCCCTAATGCAATTGCTTCTACCAAATCCTCATTTAACCGCAATGCCTTTGCTATTGTTCTGGCATTCTGGGATACTTCCAACGTATGCGTGAGTCTGGTACGGTAATGATCTCCTTCCGGTGTTAAAAAAACCTGTGTCTTATCCTTTAGTCTTCTAAAAGATTTTGAATGCAGAATTCTGTCTCTGTCCCGTTGAAAAACAGGTCGGATATCACATTGTTCCTCTTCCTTTAATCTTCCTTTGGAGTTCATGCTCAATGTAGCATATGGGCTTAAATATTTTTTTTCCCATTGTTCTAAATTTTCACGAATTGTCATATGAATCCTCTTTTGCGGCATAAAGCACTTCAAAACAAAATCAAAAACCACCCTACTTTATATATTCTGGGTGGTTTTCTAAAATCCTTTATTTTTTTTCAAAAAATTAAAATTTTTTATCCAAAATAAAATTGTGCAAAAATTGGTACAATAATCACCGTCAAAATTCCGGTCACTACAATGGCAAGAGAACTCATAGCACCCTGTATTTCTCCCATTTCCAATGCTTTTGATGTTCCAATGGCATGAGAAGGTGCTCCAAGGCCTAGTCCCTGTGCCACCGGATCCGTTATTTTAAATATTTTAAATATTACCGGACCTGTTACCGCACCTAAAATACCTGCCGCACATACTCCCACTACCGTTACCGCCTGAATTCCACCGATTTCACTCGAAATTCCCAGTGCAATCGGTGTGGTCACACTCTTCGGAAGCATCGAAAGAATCAAAATTTCCTCCATGTCAAACAACATTGCTATCCCAATTATAATCAGCACATGGGCAATACATCCGCACAAAATGCTAACCACAATCGCCGTCACATTTTTCTTAAGCACTTCTATCTGTCTGTAGAGCGGTACTGCAAGGCAAATCGTTGCCGGTGTCAAAAGAAATGTAATGTATTTTGCACCCTGATTATAAATTTCATAATCTATATCAAATATCAAAAGAACTGCAATAACAATCACAGTTGTAATCAGTAATGGATTTAAAATTGGAAATTTCCACTTCTGACGAAGTTTTTCCCCAAACCAAAATGCTGCAATACTGATTGCCACACCAAAAAAAACGGAATCGCTCAAAAATTCACTCATGCTGTTAACCATGCCTTTCTCATAACCTGTAAACCACTATTTTACTGTTTATCAGCGTTTTTTTTATTTTTCATACGAATTACTGCCTGCGCCACAACCGATGTCACAATCATTACACCTATTGTAGAAATAACACACATGATGATAAGCGGTAAAATCTGTCCTTTTATAACATCAAAGGATTTAATTAACCCTACACTAGGTCCCACAAACAATATCGGCATAATTTTTAACAGCCAGTCTGCCACATCCTCTATCTGTTCCGGCTTTATAATTTTTGTCATCAGCAAAAACAGTAAAATAAGCAGTCCATACACGCTTGCCGGCACCGGAAGCGGTAAAAAAACATATAGCATTTCTGCTACAAAACTAATCACACTAATGATACCAATTTGATATACATACTTCATTCCAAATTACCTCGCCTTTCTCTGACTCGCATCTCCCTACTCTTTCTGTTCTTCCCACTGGTGAGTATACCAAATTACGCGATAAATTCAACTCCATTTCCTTGTTTTCCTCTTCTCAAAGGGCTATAATAACTTTAAAAGATTATATTTCAGGAGTACCTATGACTTCTCAAAAAAATGACAAAAATGTACGCCGTGACTGGTATAAACTGGATTTATCTGCCATTGTATACCCTACCCTTCAGCGCAAAGATTTTTCTTCGGTCTATCGGCTTTCTGTAGTATTAAAAGAACCGATTCAGCCTGACATTTTGCAAAAGGCTGCCGATATTGCCCTGAAAAGGTTTCCAACTTACAAAGCAGCTATCCGAAAAGGCTTATTCTGGCGTTACCTGGAACCAAATACAAGACCCGGTCCCTTTGTACAACCGGATATAAAAAATCCTTGTATGCCTATGCCTTTTAAAGCCAACAACCATTATTTAATCCGCATATATTATCACCAATGCCGTATTGCTTTAGAAGCACATCATTCTCTTGGAGACGGCACAGGAGGCATGTGCGTATTACAAACCATTACGGCCGTTTATTTAAGGCTTTTGGGGCATGACATTTCTTGTGGCGGTTTTGTTCTTGATGTTAACGAGGAACCGGATCCGGAAGAATTAGAGGATGCCTACATCCGTTATGCCAATGCAAAAGTCCGGCCACCCCGCCCGGGGGAAAAAACTTATCGTGTCCGTGGAACCAAAGAACCTTTTTATACATTAAATATCATTGATGGGGTAATGTCCGTAAAAGAGGTTGCCGCCGTAGCCGCCAAGTATAATGCCACGATTACGGAATATCTGAATGCCTGTCTTCTCCATGCTCTATTACAAAAGCAGGAAAACGAATGGCACTTGAAACTCCGTCCGGTAAAACTTGCAATGCCCGTAAACTTACGAAGATTTTTCCCTTCCAAAACATTACGCAACTTTATTACCATGGTTTATCCTTCCATTGACCCCCGCCTTGGTGAATATACCTTTGAAGAAATTATTACCCAGGTACACTATTATATGCGTTACTACATCAATAATAAATTTTTACGTGGTGACATTACTACAAATGCCGCCACCCAGCAGAATCCGTTTATCCGCGTGGTTCCACTTTTTATCAAAGACTTTGTGGTACGTTCTTTTTATACAAAAGTACAGGACAAAAACTCTTCTGCCGGACTTACCAATATGGGATCCATCAAGGTTCCTGAAAATATGAAACCGTTTATTGAACGTTTTGACATTTATATGGGGCAGCCTTTCTCTTCCCGTACAAACTGTGCAATTGCAAGTTTTGAAGATATTTTGACAATCAACTTTGCCAGCAGCATTAAAGAAGCTGACGTGGAACGATTATTTTTCTGCAAACTTGTAAAAGACGGTATTCATGTCAAAATTGAAAGCAATCGTGAAACGTAATTTTAATCCATAAAAATCAGAGCTTTGCAGAAATTATCTTTTTTGACAATTTCTCTGCGGAAATGAGGAAACTATGTCTTATTGTGTAAACTGTGGGGTTGAGCTGGAAACTTCCTTGTCCGGCTGCCCTCTATGCAATACACCGGTTATCAACCCAAATGAACTTTCTTCCATGAAAAAAACTTCCCCTTATCCTATGGAAAAAGGACAGGTGGAAGTAGTAAATCGTAAGGACTGGGCCATTTTACTTTCCGTTGTATGCGGTGCCACCGCATTTACCTGCGGACTTTTAAATTTTCTTGTATTTAATGGCAGTTTATGGTCTTTGTTAGTTATCGGAGTCTGCATTATTATCTGGGTTGCCACCATCCCTGTAACAATCTGTCCCAAACTGCCTGTCTACGTCTCGCTTCTTGCAGATGGTATGGCAATCGGTGTGTATCTGTATATGATTACGTTTGTTACGCGCTCCGACCACTGGTTTTTCGCTCTTGCCCTGCCAATTATTGCTTTACTTGTCTGCATTGCCGAAGTATTTACTCTTTTAGAACGAAAGGTTGCACACACATTCCTGTCAACAGCCCTTTATTTGTTTGGCAGTATATCTATTATTTGTGCCGGTATCGAAATACTGATTGACAACTTTTTAAAAAATCCAATATCTCTGTCCTGGTCTGCAATAGTATTGACGGTATGTGCAATTATTGAAATCACATTAATTACCATCCTCTCCCATCGCAGATTTCGGAATGCATTAAGAAGGCGACTGCACTTTTAGCAGTCGCTTTTTTTGCTATTTTTAATTTTTTTCAAATTTTTTCAAAAAAAGTGTTGACTTTATTTCTCTCAGATGATATTATTCCATATGTAGTCGCGAGACAACAGAATACTTCGCAACATGCGGGAGTGCTGGAATTGGCAGACAGGCAAGACTAAGGATCTTGTGGTTGTATGATCGTGTGGGTTCAAGTCCCATCTCCCGCATTACAGAAAGCTGAAACCTATAATTAGATTTCAGCTTTTTCTTTTTAACTTATGTAATCAGAAAATAACTTCATAAACAACTGCCACCGGGTAGAAAATGCAAAAAGCATTCGTGAACATATCGTTAGGTCTTAGAAGATATGTTGCGAATGCTTTTTATATTCATACAAACATAGAAAGGAAAAACGTAAATGAATATTATAAAATCAATAAATAATCTTAATAAATTTGAAAAACGCTTATGGCTTGGTTCTGTTCTGGCTCTGCTCATCACCTTTATTTTGTCGCCTGACTGCAATTTTCTCACCATGATTGCTTCATTAATCGGGGTAACTGCACTAATCTTTGTTGCCAAAGGAGATGCATTCGGTCAACTCCTGACTCTTATTTTTGCATCCGTTTATGCGGTTATTTCGTTCCGTTTCCGCTACTTTGGTGAAATGATTACCTACATGGGAATGACTGCACCGATTGCCCTCCTCTCCATTATTACCTGGTTAAAAAATCCTTACAGCAATCTGGAAGTAAAAGTAAATCACTTAAACAAAAGAAACTGGCTTATTTTAACTCTGTTTACCATAACTGTTACCATTGCCTTTTACTTTGTTTTGAAAGCATTTGATACACCAAATTTATTTTTCAGTACTATTTCCATAGCAACAAGCTTTATGGCATCTTCTTTAACCATGTTGAGAAGCCCCTATTACGCTATTGCCTATGCATTAAATGACATTGTACTGATTGTGCTTTGGGTTCTGGCAACGATGAGCGATATATCATTTTTACCGATGGTTTTATGCTTTATTATCTTTTTGGTAAATGACCTGTATGGATTCTGTAACTGGCAGGCTATGAAAGTAAGACAACAAAGTTCGTAAATTTATTAGCAAAAAATCACCGAAAACTTTCCATTTTTCTCTAATATTACTTGTTTCTTCTGCCGATAACATTTATAATAAAAGTAGGAAAATGATTTTGGCACGGATGCCACGTATTTTACAAAGGAGTGTGAATTTATGAATATAAATTTAAAAACTGATTATTCAATGTTATTTTCAAGCTTATCTTCTAATGCAAGTGCAAAAACTTCCGGTAGCATGAATTTTTACGGTAATTTCTTTGCAGATTACGCTTCCATCAAAAATGGCAGCTATGGCAAATTGTTAAAAGCTTACTATACAAAACAGTCTGATGAAACAACATCAGAAACTTCATCTGCAAATAAATATTCTTCTAAAGCAGGAGCAAGCACAAGTCTTGACACTGCAGAGACTTTGGCGAAAGTTCAGAAAAGTACTGATAAATTAAAAGAATCTGCTGATGCTTTATTAGAAACAGGTTCTGACTCTGTATTTAAGAGCGAAAAAGAAGATGCTGTTTATAATGCAGTTGCCTCATTTGTAAACGACTATAATGCTGTATTGGATGCAACTGATGATGTCAACAGTACTTCTATTTTACAAAAAACCGTATCTATGGTCAATGCTACAAAAGCAAATGAAAATATGCTGAGTAAGGTAGGTATCACTATCAATGAAGATAATTCTCTTTCCCTTGATAAAGATACTTTCAACAAAGCTAACGAAACAACTGTAAAGACATTATTTAACAGTACCGGATCTTATGCGTATAACGTATCAGCCTCTGCTTCATTCATCAACTTCACTGCTGACAATGAAGCGCTTAAGGCAAATACATATGATTTTACCGGCAATTATGGTGCAAACTTTACTTCCGGTTCTATCTTCAATGCATATTTATAAAAATATTGATTATTAAAGCGGATATTCTCTCGAGTATCCGCTTTTCATTACAAAATTATAAAATAGTTTCCAGCCCAACCTTCTGGGGTTTTAAACCACATTTTTCATAAAACTTCATGGCACCCTCATTCAGACTCCATACATTCAGTGTTACATTATAACAACCGCTTTCCTTTGCAAACTCTAATACCTTCTCATATATACTTTTTCCTATATGTTTTCCTCTCATTGTCTCATTCACGCATAAATCATCAATGTACAACGTTTTAATATCAGTAAGTATGTTATTATTTATGTGTTGTTGAAAGATGCAGAATGCATACCCCAATACTTCTTCTTTCTCATCCACTGCTACAAAAATCGGTGTTTTATCGTTATGTATGATTTCTGTTAATTCTTCATCTGTATACTTTTTTGCCCCATACTTAAATAAATCCGGTCGCCCATTATGATGCACCAGACACACCTGCAACAGCAGACGGTTGATTCCCTCCATATCTTTCGCTTCTGCTCTTCTAATGTTCATACGTTTTCTCCTCACCTGCTTCAAATCCACCCATATATCAACGTGTCAGTACACTAGCTTTTCTTTAATGCTTCCGCTGCCTTTCTTTGCCGAACCTCATCATCATCTTCCGTTTCATCCAACACAATATGATGCTCCACCTTTTTTCCTGTCTGCTCATCTACTGTCACAAAGGTTACCATTCCTTCAATTGCTTTTTCTCCACCGAAAGCATCTGCTGCACTGACAGCCACAACAAAACTTGTTTTTCCCGCCAGCACTACTCTTGCTTCAAACTTCAAAATCGTTCCCGGCTTCACCGGTCGTTTAAAGGACATATTATTCAGGTTGAGACACACTATTTCATTTTTGCCATAGGTACAACTGGCTGCCACAAATGCTGTTTCCACAAACCATGCCGCAGCTCTTGCCGCAAATAATGTACCATGATGATTTAAATCTTCTCCCTTTACCAAATGGGATGTTTCATATTTTTTCATGTATTTCCTCTTTTCCATACGATACTTTGCCATGTAAATAAACTTTTGGCATTTTTATTTCTTTCCTATTCTAGCACAGACTTTCCGTTTTCTCCACCTTCTTTCCAAAATACTCAAAATATCAAGTCACGAGCATCAAAAACTGTTATGATGTAATTAATCACAAATCCCGGGAATTTCATTTTGTGAGTTTATTTTAAGGATAAACAGATTTTATCTTAAATTTTAAATGGCAGGATATTAGAAAGGTATGGTTATTATTATGAACAATATGGAGTTATTGGCTAACGCACTTACTTATATGGAAAATCATCTGGACAAGGAAATCAAAACCGATGACGTTGCCAGTGCCTGCTATTGTTCCAAATCTACCCTTGAAAAACTGTTTCGATGTGTGAATAACATTACGATTCATGACTATCTGGTACGCCGACGGATGATGAAGGCTGCAAAACTTCTTATAGAACAACCCGAAATCGGTATTTTGGAAATTGCCCTTCGTTATGGATATAGCACCAATGAATCTTTTACTCGCGCATTTAAACAGGTATGGAACTGTAAACCTTCCGAATTCCGGCACAATACCCGCTTTTCGGAATTGTTTCCCAGAATTGAAAGACCTTTGGAGAATGGAGATACTTATATGAGAGAACGTAAACATGTTGACATTAACGAATTATATGATTTATTCAAAACAAGAAATAACTGCTATTTTATTTGCTGTGACATCAAAGACTTAGTCAGTATTAATAACATTTCCCACAAAGCCGGCGATTTAGCAATATTGGAGTCCATGAACCGAATGCTAAATGCTTCCGGCCAAGAAGACGTAGTATTCCGAATCGGCGGTGACGAATTTGCTCTTCTGACAGATAACACTGATATTTCCTATGCACAGGAAGTTGAATCCAAAATAAAAGCTGCGAACGAACAACCTTTTTCCTTCGGAAGCATGGACATTCCGCTAAGCTTACACACCAGCATTACAAAATTCAGTAATTCGAACCTACGCTATAACGAACTTTTTACTATACTTCACATGACAATTAAAGAAAGCAAATAGTTGCAAAAACCAGCTGGTATTTTATTTCTAAAATACTAGCTGGTTCTTTTTATCGGTATCTGTGCCAAAACAATTGCACAGAAAATTAATATACAACCGAGTAATTCCCTCCTTGTCAATGCCTGTTCCAAAATAATCCAACCTGCCAGAACCGAAAACACAGATTCTAAACTCAGTATCAAAGATGCAATCGTCGGATGAAAGTCCTTTTGCCCTACAATTTGCAACGTATATGCCACTCCACACGAAAGTACTCCTGCATACAAAACAGGCATCCATGCGGCAAATATACTTCTCAAATCAGGTGTCTCTACTAAAAACATTACAACACCGGACAAAATTCCACACACAAAAAATTGAATACAGGACATTTTTACACCATTTGTTCTTGGTGAAAAATAATCTATCACTAAAATATGTACAGAAAATAAAACCGCCGAACCCAACAGGTAAGTGTCTGCTATTTCTAACCGAAAACCATCTTTTATACTCAAAAGATAAAATCCCATTATAGCAATAATTACTCCAATCCATATTTGTACATTACACTTCTTTTTTAAGAAAATCCCTAAAATCGGCACAATAACAATATATAACGCAGTAATGAATCCTGCTTTTCCAACTGTTGTATACTGAATACCAATCTGTTGCATATTGGAAGCAAGGAATAGCGCAATTCCACAGCATGTTCCACCTGTCAATAGTTTTTTTCTATCCCCGGAATCTTTCCCTTCCTCTAATTTCGCTTTGCTTTTGTTCTCTTTTTCTTTCCATTTATCCAAAAACCATATACATGGAATTAACACCAGTCCACCGATAATATTTCTGACACAGTTAAATGTAAACGGACCAATATATTCCATTCCAACACTCTGCGCCACAAAAGCCGCTCCCCATATAGCAGCTGTCACAAGCAGCATAAATGAATTCTTCCAATTAACTTTTCTCATACGTCTCCTTTGTCTAAATACATCAAAGCCTACACACTTGCATTCATTAATTGATGTATACTTTTTACTTCTTCTACTCGCACACCACTCAGAATTATATCACATTCCGCCAAAATATTGTATTTTCTCCCATAATATGCTAAACTTTTTATATAATTATCTTATTGAATGACATCTTACTTTCCAATATATACAAGGAGGAATTATTATGGTTGGTTCAATTACAAATATGACAGGCGGATATTATTACGGTAATTACAATAATACTGACACTTCTAATATTATAAGAAATCCCGGAGAATCCACAGAAAAAGTTGCAGGACGCAAATCTTCTCCGGCAGAATGTCAAACATGTGAGAATCGTAAATATCAAGATGGTTCGAATGAAATGGTTTCCTTTAAATCGGCATCACACATTTCTCCCGAAGCAGCTGCAACCCGTGTACGAGCTCACGAACAGGAACACGTTTCTAACGCTTATAAAAAAGCTGCTATGAATAACGGAAAAGTAATGTCTGCTACAGTTTCCATTCAGACTTCCGTTTGCCCCGAATGTGGTCGTTCCTATGTATCAGGTGGCGAAACCAATACACAGATCAAGTACTATAACGAAGAAAATCCCTACCAGCAAGACAAAAAAGCTACTGACGGGATTAAATATAAAGGAATGAATGTTGATATTGCCTGTTAATTTCAGATAATATTTTTATTCAAAAAGGGCTGATGGACAGCCCTTTTCTATTATTATTTTTCACGAAGCTTTTCCAGCTCCAGCTTAAGTTTTTCTATCTGTTCTTCCTGTACCTTAATCTTCTCCGACTGTTTATTTATCTGTTCTGCCTGCTTATGTATTTGTTCTTTCTGTTCATGTATTTGCTCTTTCTGTTCATGTATTTGCTCTTCCTGTTCATGTATTTGTTCTGCCTGTTCACACAATGTCTCTTTCTGCTTATCCAATTCTCTCTGCTGTTCTTCAATCATGTATTTCACAGTATTTCTATCCAGTTCACGCAGTTCTTCCGAAAACATCTCCATCACCCTTTCCGTATTCTGACACATCAGATAAAGAGTTTCATACATAGCCTTAAATTCCGGATATCTGCCTATTAATGTAACAATCCTTTCCGGCTCTTCTTCTGCTAAAAATGTCAGCCATGCCTCTAATGGTGTTTCTATAGCTTTATTGTGCATATTCTCTCGGAAAATGTCAAGAGGAATCATGATGAACTCCTGTAGCAGATTCAGATTTAAGCTACTGTCAAAAACCTGTTTAGAACGGTGATAATAGACATTTGGAAACTCCCAAAATTCCTTGGGGCTGTTTTCAAAAATAACGATCAGATAAACATTTTTAATATTATTATAGGAAAAATCTTCTCCCTGTTTTGCACGTACCCGCTTATACTGGCGTAACAGCATATCTGCCGAGTAACATGCACTCCTTGCTCCCGGAAAAGCATAGCCGATTTTCTGGATTTCCACATTGGCCAGCGTACCATCCTCCAACTCCACCACAATATCGGTAATTAGTAATGATGTTTCATCTGCAATCCTTGTGGAATCATTCGGAAGAATACGTACAATCTTTACTTTACGATTCAGTACAACACATAAAAATTGCTCTAATCGTTCAGGCGTATACTCCGGATTCATAACTTCTTTAAAAAAAGAGTCGTACAAGATTTTCATTCCACGCACTCCGGTGCAAAAATCCAGAAATTCTTCTCTGTTTTCTAAACTCCATTCTTCATAAATAGCTCGCAATTTTGCATTTCCTTTAATTTCTGAAAGCAATTCTTCCCGCTCTCTGATAAGTGGAAAATAGTTTTTTAAATTGTTTGTCATAGACATAGTCCTCCTTATATATAACTTGATTAAATAGAAAATTGAATCTGTGCCGGATTTCGGCATGAATAAATAGAAAGTTAAAATGTGCTTTCAATTGATATGCTGATTTTATCATAGTTAT
Source organism: Lachnospiraceae bacterium (assembly GCA_017437065.1). Taxonomy (GTDB): domain Bacteria; phylum Bacillota; class Clostridia; order Lachnospirales; family Lachnospiraceae; genus RGIG3002. Next base: position 57,238 of record JAFSBX010000143.1, on the reverse strand, counting down.
TATAACGAGTCAATTATTTTTAAGATAAATTGGTACAAAAAAACCACCGTTTCCGATGGTTTTTCTCATTTATTCAAAGCTCATATTGTTCATTGCATCAATATCAAAGAACACACTTTCAAGATTTGCAATATCTGCTTCATTTGGCTGATATTTCTTATCTACCAATTCAATTCTAACTGTTGCAGTTGCAGGCTCATCATAAGTTACAGTTGTAAGAGTTTCTGCAAGACAATCTTTTAATGCAACGATAATCTCATTATACATCTCTTCTTCTGTCGGTGCTTCTTCACCGGCTAAAACTGCTTCAGTCCATACTGTAGTCATCTCTGTAACTTCTGCCATATATGCTTCCATTGCCGGCTCAAAAATATTCATCTGCTCATATGTTACTGTTACTACATAAGAACCATCATCCTGTTTCTCAGCTTCGCCAACAGTATATTTAGCACCTGCAAGAATATCTGCAATTACTTCACGATATGCAGCCACCTGTTCTTCTGTAAAGTCTGATGAAGCCCCCATTGCTTCCATCTCATTATCAAGTCCTTCTTCGTAAAGTGCTGCTGCTTCTTCGGCAGTTCCGATTTTCATGTCTACAATTCCTGAAGGGTCATTCTTGTAAGAATTGTCCAATAATGCCTTTGTGTATGCAGATGCATCAAAAGACTTTCCACAGCCTCCAAGCAAACCAATTGCCATAACGCATACAAGCATAACTACTAACTTCTTCATGTTTTTCATTTTTCTTTTCCTCCCTTGTCTAATGTGGATAAAAGTATCCAAGGAGTAAATTAGCAGTTTTTGCGGTATTTGTCAATGGTTTAAATGCAAAACGCTCTCTCTTTACTAATTACAACTGTAGGATAATACCTTTTCAAGCATATCAAAATACTCTGCAAATGTCTTTTTACAGCAGGATGGGTCTATTATGCCGATTCCTTCTGCTCTAAGTCCCGTAAGTGCAAATGACATTGCTACTCTATGGTCATTGTAGGTTTCTAACTCACAACTCTTTAGTGTTCCCGGATATATAGTTACCTCATCCTCTTTTTCATCTACCTTTATTCCGAGCGCTGTAAGATTATTGACTATCGCATTTATTCTGTCACATTCCTGTAGACGAATATGTCCTATGCCTGTTATAGCTATTGGTGCATCTGCAAATGGTGCTATTGCTGCCAATGTTAGTGCCTGATCGGAAAATGCAGACATATCGATAGTAAATCCGCCCTTAAGCTTTCCATTCTCTACACCGGCTACAGCTACATTTCCATTATTTAATTCCTGTACCTCACATCCCATTTTCTCAAGTACTTTTAGGAATTCCACATCTCCCTGAAGCATATTGACACTTACTCCCTTTACGCTTACCTTTGTTCCAAGCACTGCTGCAAGTGCATAAAAATAAGCTGCTGCCGACATATCAGGCTCAACATCATATTCCCGTGCTTTGTAGCTTCCTTCTCCCGAAAACAGATATTTTATCTGTCCTTCTACAGTTTGTTTTTCCACGGATATTCCAAAACTTTTCATCATTTCCGCCGTAAGGTCTACATAACTGAGTCCATGTGTACCTACAACATTTATTTCAGCTTTCTTTCCAAGGGTTCCTACAGCAATAAGCAGGGCACTTAAAAACTGTGAACTTTTGTCAATATTTACAGTAAAACTGTCAGGAATCAGTGATTTATCCTTAGCTCCGATAATGTGTAACGGAAAACGTCCCTCTTCTTCCATACACACCACTTCAGCTCCTGCATTTCTAAGAGCATCTATCAGTGGCTGCATTGGACGTTTTTTCATCTGTTCGGAAGAATTCACTATGTACTCTCCATCCGAAAAGGCTAACATCGCTACCAGAAATCTGGCTGCCGTTCCTGCACTTCCTACATAGATTTCTGCTTTTTTGTTTGGTATCTCTCCACCATAGCCTGTGATGGTAATATTACTTCCAAAACCTTTATCAGAGACTTCATTCACCGGAAATCCAAGTGCTTTAAGACATTCCAGAAAATGCTTTGCGTCGTCACTTGTCAGACAACCGTTAATTATGCTGGTGCCTTCTGCCATAGCCGCCAGCAATAATGCTCTGTTAGTAATTGACTTCGAACCGGGCACCATTGCCTCCGCTAAAACACTTCTATTTATTTTCTTTGGGCATTTTACCTCATAAATCTCTTTATTCATAATCAACCTCCGGGGATTCTGTGCAAATATACTTACCATTTTATAATTCTTCCCTATGATATGCAATCCTTATATTTTGCTCTCTGCATCACTAACAGAACTATATCCATACAATTTAGCCGTGTTTTCCATAATCTCATATGCCAGATTTCTATTTTCCTTCATAAATCCTGCAATAAACATTCCATATAAAACAAACGTATTTTCCGAATAGGTGCTTATTTCTCCTCTAAGATAAGTTTCGTAAGAAGTATTATACGCTGTATCTTCACTGCTTCTTATACTTCTGGCATTACCTGCCATCTTGGGATATTTGCCTGCAAACTCTTCCATCCAGGCAACCTGAATTTTAATGATTTCCTCCTGAATAGCAATTCTTTCCTCACTGATTTCAGGTAAATCCTTTTCAAACTCCGCGTATCTTTCCGGACAGGTACTTTGCATCATTCTGGCATACTTTTCCATAATCATGTTCCATCCTTTACTTTCTGCAACAAGCAAATCATTATAAAAGCTGTCTAATAATTCATCCGTCCATGCAAGATACTGACTCTTACGCATAATCGAAAAAGTTCCCCAATTATCCTGACAATCCGCTCTGCCGCCTTCATTCTTTACCTTATCAAATTGTTTCCATTCCAGTTCTACAATTTTTTCGACTATCTCCATATTTCTTCCTTTCAAAACCTGACCAATGTAAGACTCAAGAAAAACATCTTCTCCCTTCGCCAGATTTAACCGTTTCAATTCTCCCAATAAAAGCCTTGCAACTTCTTCAAACAGACTCACACATTCATCCTTCGTATTGATAACACCGGAACTATATTTCACATCTTCCCATGCATGAATTTGATTTGGCAATTCTGCAATCTTTTCAAGGAAATCAAGCACTTCCTGTGAGAATCCATTCTTCTCTAAGCCCTTTTTCTTCCATTTGTAATATGGAGCGTATTTACGTTGCAACAAATATAGTAAATCCATTGTTGCTTCTACCGCTTTCATCTTACATATATTGGCAGTAACAACATCTTTTCTCGCCATCATTCTGGAATAATTGCTTTGTGCATATTGGGAAAACTCATGTATACTTTGGGCAAGCTTTTTTCGCCACAAATTCTCCGGATAATATTGTAGCAATGTCTCTCTTGCTGCTGTAAACACCCCTAAATCATCACAAAATATATTTCCATTTGTAGCAGCTGCTAAACTGTATTCATTGATATTTTCATAATCAACCAAAACTTCTTTTTCAAAATTATAAGCAGTTCCAAGCAGTTGATTGTAAAAGTCATTCACAGTAAACACACCACGGCGCTGCTTCAAAAACATACTATTTTTATTCTGTAATGAAAACTTAGCAGTTATCTTATTATATTCATCCTGCAATGACTCCCCAATCTTTTTATAATCCTCCTCCGTAATCCACATGTAAAATCCTATCTCATAGTCATGATCTGCGGAAATCTCATCATCGAAGCCGTAACAGTCAGAACCTTCTCCAACCAAACCTACTGCAATTCGTTTTTCATACTCCGGAAATTGTGTATGAATCATATTTTTTCCATACATTTCATAAAATTCCCGACTTCTCTCCAAATTTGATGTCCGGTTATCTGTTTTCTCTATCTTCTCCTTCACATACTGATACTTTTCCAACACTCTTGCATAATTATCCGTTTTACCTACATGCTTCTCTATTTCTCTTAATCCAGCTTCATAGCTCCGGGCTGCATTCACATAATCTTTTACATAATTATAAGCATCTCCCAGAGTTACCAGTGCAGCTCCATAATGAAAATCCCTGCCGCCATCAGCTTCAAATACCTGCAAAGCCTCCTTTAAATATTGCACCGCTTCTTTATAAACTTCTTTAGTTCCAATCTGCAATAAGGTTGCTGCCAGATTCGTTTTGGTAGTCGCCTGCTCCATCACTGCTTCTTCATAAGAATTTGCAATGCAAAGTGCCCGCAACAGCATTTCCTTCGCATTCACAAAATCTTCCATCTCCTGATACAAAAGACTCCAATTATTATACAGGCTTGCAAAACGAAAATCATTTGCTGAGAGCTTTTCTTCATATATCTTTAATACCTCATTGTAGGCATTAAGAGATTCCTCAAATAAACCGAATGCTCTGTATGCATTCGTAATATTCAATAAAGAAGTGGCATATTCAATGCTTCCTTCCAACTGCATCCTTCCTAAAACCTGTTTCAATTCGTCACAATACCGCAGTGCCTTCTTTTTTTGTGTTGTATCTCTGCAAAATCCGATGATTTCGTTTAATAATGTAATAACAACTCCCGGTTCCGATTGTTCGACTGCCTTTTTTATATGCAAAATTAAATATTCTTCAATTTCATCCAAACTGTTTTTCCCAAACATAGCATCATATTCTGCAAGTATCGTTTCAATGTTCATTCTCGCTCCCTTCCACCTTTACAGGCACTCAAATCAAGGTTTCCATTATTTTGTATTTGTCTTTATATTCTAATATACCATGTATTGTTCCGTCCCTAAATCATGCTGTTTACAAGTTTCTCAATATTTTGCATATCAGATTCTTTCATCGTAGTACGTACTGTTACTATATCTTCAACCAAATCTATATTCTTCATTGTTTCCAGAATCGATTTCATTACCTTTCCGGCACATGGTGCCCATGAGCCATTTTCTACAATGGCTACTTTTCTGTTCTGATAAGCCTTACTCTGCAAATGTAATAAGAAATCCTGCATACAAGGGAATACTCCCCCATCGTAACTGGCTGCTGCAACAATCATCCTGTCATATCTGAACGCATCTTCAATCACTTCTGCCATATCTTCTCTTGCCAAATCACTTACAACAACCTTTTCAACACCCTTTTTTCGCAACATCTCACCTATCTTTTCAGCCACTTTGGCTGTATTCCCATGTATAGAAGCATATGCAACAAGTACCCCTTTATTTTCCGGCTGATAACTACTCCATGTATCATATAAGTCAATATAGTATCCAAGGTTTTCTGATAAAACCGGTCCATGTAATGGGCATATGTAATCAATTTCCAATGTTGCAGCTTTCTTTAATAAAGTCTGTACCGGTGCACCATATTTTCCTGCAATATTAAAATAGTACCTTCTTGCTTCACATGCCCAATCTGCGTCTTTCGTTAATTCCAAAGCTCCAAATTTGCCAAATCCATCTGCTGAAAATAAAATTTTATCTTTGCTGTCATAAGATACCATAACTTCCGGCCAGTGTACCATTGGTGCCATTACAAAAGTCAATTCATGCTCACCTAAAGATAACGTGTCTCCTTCTTTTACAATCAATGTTTTCCCTTCCAAATCGAAATCAAAAAATTGAGGCAGCATTGCAAAAGTTTTTGCATTTCCTACTAATACCATATCGGGAAACAGCTCAACTAATCTTGTAATACTTCCTGAATGATCCGGTTCCAAATGCTGCATCACTAAATAATCTACATTTCTACCATTCAGCTCTGAAATAAGATTTTTTTCCCATTCTGCCATTCCCCGTTTATCAACCGTATCCATAACTGCTACTTTTTCATCTAAAATCACATAAGAATTATAAGACACTCCTTCCGGAACGACATACTGACTTTCAAATAAGTCAATCGTTGTATCATCTACTCCAATGTATTTTACTTTTTCTGTTATAGTTACTTTCATATGCTCCTCCATTTTATCCATAAAAAGCCAAGAGGACATTCTCTTGGCTTTCGTATTATCACTAATTGGATTTCCTTGTATCTGTTACCTTTAAGATTATATCATATATAAAAAATATTTCCATAAAATTAGTGTTCTTTGCAGTATTTTCCTTTTTTAAAGTACTATTTTCTTGTATCAGATTCCAACCGGCAAGAATGCAACCATCACCGCCACAATAATCGCCGGAAGAAAATTCGCCACACGAATTTTCTTCCCCCACACCAGATTTATTCCGACACAAAAAATCAAAATAGACCCAATCAGAGACAAATTCGATAGAGCAGCTTCTGCCATCAACGGCTTAATAAATTTTGCAAGCACTGTTATTGTTCCCTGAAAAACAGCAACCGGAATTGCAGAAAAGGCACATCCCTTTCCTAATGAACAGGTCATTACAAGAACAATCACCAAATCAAGCACCGCTTTTGTTGCCAGAATTGAATAATCACCAAAAATACCATCTTCAATAGAACCTACAATTGCCATTGCACCGATGCAAACTGTTAGCGAAGCTGTAACAAATCCTTCTACAAAGCTTTTCTCCTTTGCATTACCTGTTTTGATTTTCAGCCACTCACCAAACTTCTCAATTCCATTTTCAAGATTAAAAAATTCTCCTGTCAAAGCCCCCAGTGTAAGACATACAACAATCAGCATGGATTTTCCGCTGACTATCTGACTTTCACTGACTGTCATCATCTCTTCCAATACACCTGCAATTCCGATAAACAAAACACTTATACCACAGGCTTTACTTAAGGAATCCTGATAACGTTCTGAAAGAAACCTCCCGGCCACTCTCCCCAGAATGCCTCCAATTATAATTCCTGCAACATTGATGATTGTTCCAAATCCAACCATACCTAAATACCCCTTTTATATTTTTAACAAAACCTTCCTTGTACCTTAATCAGTACAGGAAGGTTTACTTTTTCCATCATTTTTCCTTAATTTACAGGCTTAATAATTTTCTTTTCTTACTTCGAAATATGCCTGCGGATGATTACATACCGGACAAACCTCCGGTGCTTCAAGACCTACTACAACATGGCCGCAATTACGGCATTCCCACATTGTAACACCACTCTTCTTAAATACCTCCATTGCCTCTATATTATGTAGCAATGCACGATATCTTTCTTCATGTAATTTTTCAATGGCACCCACGCCTCTAAATTGTGCTGCAAGCTCCGGAAATCCTTCTTCTTCTGCATCTTGCGCCATTCTTTCATACATATCTGTCCATTCTGCATTCTCACCTTCTGCTGCATGAAGTAAGTTCTCTGCTGTATCACCAAGTTCACCAAGAGCTTTAAACCAAAGCTTTGCATGCTCTTTTTCATTTTCAGCTGTCTGTAAAAACAATGCTGCAATCTGTTCATAACCAGCTTTCTTTGCTACGGATGCAAAGTAAGTATACTTATTTCTTGCCTGTGATTCTCCTGCAAATGCTTCCCATAAGTTCTTCTCTGTCTTTGTTCCTGCATATTTGTTCTTCGGTTTTTCCATGATTTTTCCTCCAGCTGTTTTTTTATTGTTCTCTTATTTTGCTCTTTTATTTTTGTCCTTATTAATGTCCGCAATGATTACTTCCACATCCGCCACTACCACAGTTTCCGTGATGTTCATGCTCTTCTCCGTGATGATTACACTTTACATCCGGATTATAGTTTAACTCTTGTTTCAAAAAGGCTTCCACAGCTTTATCTGCGTTACCTGATACGCCACCATATAACTTAATGCCTGCCTCCGCCAATGCTACTTGTGCACCGCCACCGATACCTCCACATATAAGTACATCCACATTACTTTCTGCAAGCAACACTGCCAATGCACCATGACCTGTTCCATTTGTATCGACAACTTTTTCTTCAACAATAGTTCCATCCTGAACATCATAAAGCTTAAAACTTTCTGTATGACCAAAGTGCTGAAATATCTCACCGTTGTCATAAGTTACCGCTATTCTCATCTGTATATTACCTCCCTTTGGACTCACAACAGGCAAATTATCTAAACCTTGCTGCTACATTTCCTCCAATTTTTCCATATTATAATCATATCAAATTATTGATATATGTCAATCATTTCACTTTTAAGCCGATTCTCTTATTGTCATTCTACCAATGACTCTCAGCCAATTATTGTTTATGCTTTTTTATCAAATAAAGAGGTATTTTCTCTGTTCTTCACATTTAGAAAAGAATCTTTATCGTTATGTGGAAACAACAATTCCATATACAAATTTCCCAATAAATTCTTTACTTCGTCAACATCAACATTTTCAACAGGAAACTCATCAGCCTCCAACCGTTTTAAATTTTCCAATATCTGCTCTATATTCTGCTGTTCCGAGGTCATTTCCTGTTGCTCAGAAGAAACTGTCTGCTGTTCTAAAACGGGAATCTGTTGTTCAGAAGAAACTTCTTTCTGTTCTACCGTTTGAGATTTAGAGTCAGCCGGTTCCATAATTGGTTTTGTTTCCGGAATGTTATATACAACATTTTTACATGTTTTTTCAAAACATTCCGGGGCATACTTTGCCAGATAACTCAAATCATCCATAGTCAGCGTCCGCTTATTATGTATTTTAAGATATATATTGACAAGATGATAATCTTTTCCCATATTATGCCCCCTTTATAAAGCTCTACAAAAGCCCATCATTTTACCAACTGATTTTCTTCCCTCTTTGTAATTATTAAATTATGCATCATGTATCTTCTTTAACTATATTATATCAGAATATTTTGTTTTTGGACATAACCTCAACCGACAATCTATTCTTATTCCCACTAATTGTTGCATAATTTATTTTCCCATTAATTTATACATAAGACCTTCTTCCACATTTTCAGAATCAGCATGAAAAATATCTATTTTTTCTTTATCTGAACTTCTATCCGAAAATGCCGGATATAAGAATCCAAAAACAGGTTCTGACGGTTCATATTGTTCCCTCATGGGACTTACCGTACAAATAATAAAATCATACACTTCCTCTGATTCCCATTGGTTTTCCTTGTCTTTACCCTTAAGTGGAACATCGTACACTCCATGAAATACAAATACAGCAAATTCATAATCAACAGGATACCCATCTGCTATCTGTTCATATAACAGTTCCATCAGTGCATCATTTTTCAATCCACATTGCCCAATTGCCTGAAGCAGCTGATACATACTGTCTTTTCCTTTTGCCTGCTCAGGAAAACTATATTCTTTCAACTGTATATTTGTTTTTGAAAAAGGAATTGCTTTTGCCAGCTCTAAATTCCTTGCTTTTTCAGTACCGGTGAGTTTCCCAAAATGGATATTGAAACTTTCATCAACTTCTCCCATATTGTCTATATAAGCCCCTGCAATTCTGTCAAAACAGCTTCTTGACGGTGTCATACGCCTTGTCAGTTCTAACATATCTTCTCTGTTAATCATCCCATTTCACTCCATTTTGCATTTTCAATATACACTCCATTTTATATGCTTTACTTTCTCAATTCGCTTACTTTCCCTTTACATAAGATATCGCTTTATTTAACTCGATTATACTATTCTCTTCCTGCTCTTTCAACGTTTACAAACAATATAATAAATGATGTACTAGGCTTGACTGCTATTTCATGATAAAATACTTATATATTTGTCACGGAGGGAAAACTATGTATACATTTACAAAAGACTGTTTGATTGGTGTTCCTGAAATTGATGAGGAACACAAAAAACTTTTTGAACTAATTACAAATATCGATACAGCATTAAAAAGTAATGAGAGTCCAATTGCTAGTGCAATGCTCTTAATCAATGAATTAAAACAATATGCTGTTTCACATTTTTCACACGAAGAAGCATATATGGAACGTATTAACGACCCTGAATTAAAACGTCAAAAAAAGGAACATGCGGCGTTTGTTAAAAAAATAAATTCTTACAGCTATGCAGATGTTTCAGACGAATCTGCAAAAGCAATTATTTTAGAACTGTTAGAATATCTTTCTAAATGGTTAATGGGACATATTTTAGGAAGCGATATTTTAATTGGGCAGTTCCATAAGGTTGAAAAACCTGCTATTCCGGTATTTGATGACTCCTTTAAAACTGGAATTCCACTTATTGATGAAGAGCACAAAACTCTTTTTGACATTATCGGCAAAGTCCATAAAACACTTCAAACCGAATTGGTTCATGATAAATTTGATGCCATTATGGATATTCTGGACGAATTAAAGGAATATACGAGTGTACATTTTGCAGACGAAGAAAACTATATGCGCAAAATCGGTTATGAAGGACTTGCAAGGCAGGAAATTCTACACCAGCACTTTATTGATAAGCTGAATGAATTAGATTTGAACGACGTGGATGAGAATCAGGAAGCATATCTTTATGATTTCCTTGACTTTTTACAAAACTGGTTAATTAATCATATTTTAAAGGTGGACAAATTGATTTGTTAGTACATCGTTTTGCAAAGAACTATACCGTTCACGCAGAATATTTTTCTGAGTATGCAGGACAAAAATCCTCAGCGTATAGAACTTCGCTGAGGATTTTTGTCCTGTGCTACCAGAAAAACAGACACGTGATATAGTGTATTAACACATTGAGTTTTGTAAAGATTATTCAATAATCTTCTTTCCCTCTGCTTTTATAATATATAATGCATAACCAATAGATACTACACATAAGAAAATACAACTTATAATGTCTCTTGTCACAGTCGTTGCTTCCGCATTTGCCAGTATACTCAGACTGTTTATCACACTATGTGTTATTATACATGGCCACAAACTCTTTCCTTTATAAAAAATAATCGTAAACACGAAGCCTATCGCAACAGCATAACACATCTGCAGCAATGTTTCAGGAATATCCCTTCCATTAAGTAAATTAACAATATGTCCAAACCCGAAGGTAACACTTGAAATCACAATTGCCTGATTCACATTAGTCTTGCATATAGCCTTAAAAAGAAATCCTCTGAAGATAACCTCTTCCAGAAAACCAACGCATATCATACTAAAGATATAAAGTATTGTTTCCAGTATAGATAAATTCAATTTGAATCCCAGCCATATATTAGTGGTTGCCATTAGCACTAATGGAATAAAATATAAATACGTTTTCACATTTCCACTAAACTTACAAAGACCGTATTTTTCCTTTAATCCATTCTTACTAATCCATAAATACATAATAACAGTCATTATAAAACTCACCGGTGCTGTTAAACTTTTTATTACTCCTATAGAAGTCGAAATATTCTCTGCCACACTAAACAGTACAACATATAGAACAATCCAAACAATCGCAAAACTCAATTCATTTTTATCATATATTTTCTTCATCAGTAACCTCCTTTGCTGCATAAACTGCACCATAAAATGCTTTTGTAAGCTGTAATATTAATTGCTTATCATCATAGGGCATCGTGTTATTTACCAACATGCTTGCATATCCATGGACATAAATAAATAGCGATAAAAAAATCTCCTTTACCTGCTCCCTTGTCGTTTCTGTTTCTTGTTGAAATATGTCAAAAATAGGATTTAACTCTTCCATTTCTAACAATTCAAGCATACTACGCCCTGAAAATTCATTAGACTGAAACAGAAAACGAAACAAATGACATTCTTCCACAGCAAACTGAATGTAGTTCATTCCAATAGCAAGCATTGGGTTTCCGTAATCCTTTTCCATATTCATAAGATAACTTGTATGATATTCATCTGCCTGTTGATAAACGGCCTTTTTTATCTCTTCCACAGTGGAAAAATGATATAAAACCGGCTGCGTTGAACATTTCAACTGTTCTGAAATGCTACGGGCAGTTATCTTATCTGCACCTTCCGTACGTGCAATATGAAATCCTGCATCTACAATCATCTCCTTTACAATTTTTACTTTTGGTGGCACGTTATCCTCCTCTTGTATAATTATTGTTATATAACATATATTATACTTTTTTTGTTTTTTTGTCAATATAAAAGTGCCTTACCTCAACATTTTATCGTCAAAGTAAAGCACTTCAATATACTGACCTAATACTCTTAACTTAGGAAAGTATGTTATAGCAAAGATTTTGAAGATTACAACAAGATTTTAAAATTGCAAATTCATTTCTTTTTAGCAACTTAAAAGTTATCTCTTTGTCAAACTGAAATTTATAACTGTAAACCTTTCCGTATTATCTATTTCTTAACTACAGGTATCCATACCTCATACTGTGCGTTCTCCGGATCCGGATTTAGGTAAACCTCAATGTCAGGGGCATTGGCATATTCATAGCCCGATGTAGGAAGCCATTCCGTTACAATACGTTGTTCCAATTCTTGAATGGACTGATTTGTTCCTGCTCCTGTAAAGATTGCCCAAGTAGCGGCAGGAACAATATACTCCTCAAATTCCGTAGTTTCCTTTGTGCTTGAAACAGCAATGAAATATTTCCATTGCTCCTCATCATTACATACACTCACACCTAAAAGTCCCATGGGTGCAGTATCCATCAAGCCTGCTAATTTTTGTATTGTTCCATTAACGGCTGCCCCCTGCCACATTTTAGGAACAACTGCAAAATTATTCTCAATTTCTTTTTCAAGAGGCTGAGATACACCTATAATACGAAAAGCATCTTTCTTTTCAATACGATAATTCATTTCTTCCACTCCTTTAACTGTAATTTTAAATGCAATAGGAGGAAAAGATTTTATAGATACACCTTCGTTTTTCACTACGGAGGGTGCAACACCATGAATACTTTGAAACGCTCTGTTAAAAGCAGTCGGCGACTGATATCCATACTCTCCTGCAACATCAATTACCTTTTTATCACCAACCTGTAGGTCTACCGCAGCTAATGACATTTTTCTTCTTCGAATATATTCCGCCAAAGGAATACCTGCCATATAGGTAAACATTCTTTGAAAATGATATGCTGAACAACAGGCTATTTTTCCTAGTTGCTCATAATCAATATCATCTTTCAAATGTTCTTCTATATAGATAATTGCTTGATTTAATCTTTCAATCCATTCCATCTTATCTACTCCTATCATCAACGTAAGTATACTTATAAATCTCAACCTTTTCCTCTCATTATCTGCACGAAAATGAGAGGTATTCAGATAATTAACAATCAATATTCGCTAATTTCGCCTGTTTGCACAAGTCTTTTGTTTGTAATTTATACTGTTTACCATCTTTTATAAAATGAGTTCCACATTGTCGAAATTCAAAATGTACATCCTTTTTAACACATTGCTCCCGAATATCCAACACCCAATCATAATTAAGTGGACGAGCATAGTAATCTGACTCACCGCCAACCACAACCAATTCTATATCATCCAAATACTTTTCGATATCAACCCTTTCAAGTAGCGGTTGTGCTGTGATACATTTATGTTTGATTGGTAATGATTTAAATACGGATAATTTTTTATCTGCATTTTTTTGATTTTCAATGGTACAACCTACAACCACATTATCATAACCCTCATCCCAATCATCCGGAATGCAATTCATAAAACGCTCAATTCGTTTTGTTAGAAAGAGAAAAGTACAATCCTGTCTCTCTCGTATCATAGACCAACACTCCCCACGCCACGCATCCGCTTCTTGAATTAAATAATCTGTAGAAAAACAAAGATATATCATCCCGGCTTTCATTTTATAATTTCCATTTTTCAATTTTTCGATTGGTTTATAAAAATCTTTTGTTTTTACAATATCATTTGTGTTGACACCTCGTTTTGCGTCACCTTTATGAATATAGCAATGCAGACACCCATCGCTACATTTTTTACAACCTCGCCAAGGATTCCACATAGCCATAATAAACACTCCTTTAAATTCAAGATTTATATGACACATTGTAAAATACACCTAATACTTATGCAAGAACATTTTTTGATGTCCTTATATCCCTTCCATCAAACTCTCTACTTTAACTCCATATAAAAAGCACCCTACATCAGCCACTTAAAGCCAATGTAAGGCACTTTCTTTTTTTCTTCTCATTATTATATTTCCCAACTCAGCAATTTCTCGCCTTATCTGACCTAGTTATCATTCATCTTCGCAAGCTTCGCCGCCTGGTCCGCTGCAATACAAGCATCAATAATCTCCTGAATATCCCCATTCATAATCTTATCCAACTTATAAAGCGTCAGGTTAATTCTATGATCTGTCACACGTCCCTGCGGGAAATTGTAGGTTCTAATCTTCTCAGAACGATCCCCTGTACCAATCTGGCTTCTACGCATTTCCGCTTCCGCATCATGTCTCTGCTGCTGCTCAATATCATACAGCTTCGCTTTCAACAGTGCAAATGCCTTCGCCTTATTCTGAATCTGGGACTTCTCTGTCTGGCTATACACCACTATTCCCGTCGGATAATGAGTCAGACGTACCGCTGAATCTGTTGTATTGACACACTGACCACCATTACCGGAAGCACGCATAACGTCAATACGAATATCTTTATCATCAATTACAATATCAATATCTTCATCTACTTCCGGCATAACAGCCACACTGATTGTGGAAGTATGAATACGTCCGCCGGATTCCGTTTCAGGTACACGCTGTACACGGTGTACACCACTTTCGTATTTCATCTTAGAATAAGCACCCTGACCGGAAATCATGAAGTTTACTTCCTTCATACCACCGATTCCAATTTCATCCGCATTCAAAAGCTCTACTTTCCAACGATGACCTTCTGCATAATGCACATACATACGATAAACCTCAGCTGCGAAAAGTGCTGCTTCATCACCGCCGGCACCGGCACGAATTTCCACGATAACGTTCTTGTCGTCATTAGGGTCTTTCGGCAAAAGAAGGATTTTTAATTCCTGTTCTAATTCTTCTACACGTTTCTTTGCATCGGAAAGTTCTTCTTTTAACATCTCCTTCATGTCCGGATCGGATTCTTCCTCAAGCATAACAAGACTGTCTTCAATATCCTGCTTGCATTTCTTATATTCCTTGTATGCCTCAACGATAGGAGTCAAATCGCTCTGCTCCTTCATCAGACTACGGAAACGCTCCTGATTATTAGTTACGGTCGGCTCACCCAGTTCGCCCATAATTTCCTCAAAACGAATTAATAAGTCTTCCAGTTTATCAAACATCTCTATCCTCTTTTCTGCCGGATTTCCGGCGATTATTACGCTTTACTTCATACTATACAACACTTTGTAACTCTTGTTCTCTTGTACAAGATTTTATAACTCATTTGCAAAAACTTTCCGGTTCACTCCGAATTTCTCATCCTAACTATGGCACGTAACTTCCAGTAACCACTCTATCCAGTCCTGCCAAATCTTTTATGACCTGCACATCTTTATAACCTGCGTCCACAAGCAGCTTACTTACATCCTCCGCCTGCTCACAACCAATTTCAAATAACAACCGACCACCTCGATTCAGATATGCTCCTGCCTGTTTTACAATCTCCCTATAAAAATACAGTCCGTCTTCTTTCCCGTCAAGTGCTGACATCGGCTCATATGTTTTCACTTCTTCCATCAGCGTAGGAATAACTTCTGACGGAATATACGGTGGATTAGAAACAATAACATCAAATTTTCCTTCCACATTTTCAAACAAGTTGCTTTGCAGAAAGACTGCATTTTTTCCTAAACGTCGATTATTCTCTTCTGCTACCGCAAGTGCTTTTTCAGAAATATCCACACCCACACCTACGCAGTCATTCGTATAATTTAACAAACTCAGCAAAATACACCCCGAACCGGTACACATATCCAGTACAGACATTCCATCATGCAGATTCCGCAATGCTTCCTCTGTCAAAGTCTCTGTATCCTGTCTGGGAATCAGTACATTTTCATTTACCATAAAAGGCAGTCCCATAAACTCCTGCTCTCCGGTAATATATTGAAGCGGAATTCTGCTTTCTCTTTTGCCAATATACTCCTCGTACCGCCTTTGCTCTTCTTCCGCCACCGGACGTTCACCATGCACAAGTAATGTGTTTCTGTCTGTACCACATACAAATTCTAAAAGAAGCCTTGCATCCAAAGTTGCTTCTTCAATGCCGGCATTCTGTAATTTTGTCTGTCCCCACTCAAATAACTTCTTATATTCCATAAATAAATCCTGCCGTTTTAATAATACTCTATCTCAACCTCTTGTTTCTCGCCAACTCTCCCGAACATCAATCTTTTATTCTTCCTCTTTTTCAGGTTCATCCGCCATCCACGATTCATCTACTTCATATCCGAAAGTCTCATGCAAATATTCTTTCCAGTCAAACACTGCTTCCACCGCTTTAATCGCAACTTCCGCCATACTTTCGTCAGGCTCTTTTGTTGTAATTCTCTGAATACACATTCCCGGTACAGATAAAATACGGACAAAAATATTGTTACTTCTTCCTGCCCATCTGATAATTTCATAAGAAATTCCCGCAATTACCGGAATCAGCAAAATACGAATAATTACTTTGTATACCGGATTTTCCACCCGAATAAAGAAAAACAAAATAATACTAATAAACATTACCAGAAACATAAAACTGGTTCCACATCTTTTATGAAGTCTTGAACTTCTCATTACGTTTTTTACCGTAAGTGGTCGTCCTCTTTCAATACAGTTAATGCATTTGTGTTCTGCCCCATGATACTGATATACTCTTTTAATGTCTTGCATTGCAGAAATTCCTACTACATATAAAAGGAAAATTACAATACGTATCACACCTTCAATAATTGCCATTAAAGATGTATTTCTTACATAATCCTGTAAAAGAGAAGACAAAAAATATGGCAGAACAATAAAAATTGCCACTGCAAGCACCACCGCAAATACCGTGGTTGCTCCCATCAATATCTTCTCTGCTTTCCCACCAAACAACTTATCCAGAAATTTATCTGTTTTGGTTTCTTCCGCATCTTCTTCCTCATAAAAGGATGCAGAAAAATTCAGTGTTTTCGTTCCTAACATGAGGGAATCTATAAAATTAAAAATACCACGTAAGAAAGGAATTTTTGTAATCTTACTTTCATGCATAATTCCGTGGTATACATCGACTTCCACTTCAATCTCACCATCAGGCTTACGAACCGCTACTGCATACTGATCTTTGTTTTTCATCATTATGCCTTCCAGTACTGCCTGACCACCAATGCCCGAATAACGGTTACCTTTATTTTTTTTCATTATAACCTCCGAAACGTAACATGAATTACATAGTAATTCTCATTATTAAAAGAAGGTTGAGATGCAACACCCCAACCTTTCTTAAAATCTTATTTGCTTGCCACACCGTATTTTTTGTTGAACTTGTCAATACGTCCATCAGCTCTTGCAGTTTTCTGCTGACCTGTGTAGAATGAATGACATTTAGAACAAACTTCTACGTGGATTTCAGGTTTTGTAGAACCTGTTACAAATGTGTTACCGCAGTTGCATGTTACAGTTGCCTGATGATACTCAGGATGGATTCCTTCTCTCATGATTTCACCTCTCTACATCTATCTTTACTCTAAAATGTTCTCATCCGCTTGCTTCAAAAGCAATTGTCTATGTTTTCCATAAACAACTTCCTCATTTTAGCATAGCTTGGAATTCTATGCAAGTGTTTCTTTTAAATAAAGCGCATTTTTTTAACCATCTGAACAAATTCGTTATTGTTTCTTGTTCTTGCAAACATGTCCAAAATTTTATCAACCGCTTCTTCCGGTTTCAATCCGTTAAGCGCTTTTCTCATAATATTGATAGCTTCCAGTTCTTCCGGATTTAACAACAAATCTTCACGTCTTGTACCGGATTTCGGAATATCAATGGCAGGGAATACTCTCTTTTCGGATAACTTACGGTCAAGTACCATTTCCATGTTACCTGTTCCCTTAAATTCTTCGTAAACTACGTCATCCATTTTACTTCCTGTTTCCACAAGTGCAGTTGCTAAAACGGTAAGACTTCCACCCTCACGCATATTTCTTGCTGCACCAAAGAAGCGCTTCGGCATATGCAGTGCTGCCGGATCAAGACCACCGGATAAGGTTCTTCCACTTGGTGGAACGGTAAGGTTATATGCTCTTGTAAGTCTTGTAATACTGTCAAGCAGAATCATAACGTCTTTCTTATGCTCTACTAAACGTTTTGCACGTTCAATTACCATTTCGGATACACGTTTGTGATGCTCCGGAAGCTCATCAAATGTGGAATAAATAACTTCTACATTTGGTCCTTCAATTGCTTCTTTAATATCGGTTACTTCTTCCGGACGTTCATCAATTAATAAGATAATCAGATGCATCTCCGGAGAATTCTTCGTAACGGATTTTGCCACTTCCTTTAAAAGTGTTGTCTTACCTGCTTTTGGCGGAGATACAATCATACCCCTTTGTCCCTTACCTACCGGACTGATTAAATCCATAATACGCATGGCAACAGAGGAACCCGGCATTTCCAGACGAAGACGCTCGTTCGGAAAAATCGGTGTCATATCTTCAAAATTACATCTCTTACTTGCCTCTTCCGGTGAAAAACCATTAATTTTCTTTAAATACAAAAGTGCACTGAACTTTTCACTCTGTGTCTTAATTCTTGTATTTCCTTCAATAATATCTCCTGTTTTTAAGTTGAAACGACGAATCTGACTTGGTGCCACATATACGTCATTCTCACCCGGAAGATAGTTTTCACAACGGATAAATCCATAACCATCCGGCATTACTTCCAAAATACCGTTTGCCGTAATTCCACTGTCAAGTTCAGCCGGAAATTTTTCCTGAGTCGGTACTTCAATTCCCCCGTCTCTTCTTCCATTTTCTTTTCCTGCCACACTCTCCTTAGCAGTACTATTTTCACTGCTCTTATCTGCATTTTCCTGCCCTTGTACACTTACATTTTCTGTAGACTTGGATGCTCCATCCGAATTCTTTTCTTTCTCATCCTGCAAAAGCATAGCTTCTACCAAATCCGCCTTTTTCATTGTGGACGTTCCTTTAATCCCTCTTGCTTTTGCGATTTCTTTCAAATTTGCCAATGCCAGAGATTCGTATTTTTCTCTCATAAACCCTCCATTATTCTTTTCCCAAATCAGTCTTTGACTGATGTAATTATTAACTTTTAAATGTAATATTGGGATTTAACTCATGATATGTATAAAAGACCTATTGCTAACTCATTTGCTACTTCTGCTATTATACAATACTTTGGTCAGAAAGAAAAGCATTTATTTTTTCGTTCATTCATGAAACTATATTTCAAATATTCAATTCTGTCCATAATAGGCATTTTTACCATGTTTTCTAAAATAGTGCTTATCCCTAAGCTCCTGTGACATTTGTTTTACCTGTGGATTTATTTGTTCACAACGTGCTGCCATTTTTGCAACCTCTTCTAAAACTACCGCATTATGAACTGCTTCACATGCATCCTTCCCCCATGTAAAGGGACCATGATTTTTGCAAAGAACTGCCGGAACTGCCATAATTTCCTTGTCTTTAAAATAATCAACAATTAATTTTCCAGTATTCTTTTCATAGCCATCCTCAATTTCTTCTTTTGTTAAACATCTCACACAAGGGATCTCTCCATAAAAATAATCCGCATGTGTTGTTCCATAACAGGGAATATTTCTCCCTGCCTGAGCCCAGCTTGTTGCCCAGGCAGAATGCGTATGTACAACCCCGCCTATTTCCGGGAACGCTTTGTATAATTCCAAATGAGTGGCTGTGTCAGAAGATGGGTTAAAATCTCCTTCTACTTTATTTCCTTCCAAATCCATAACAACCATATCTTTCGGAGAAAGCACATCATACGCTACTCCCGACGGTTTAATTACAAATAACCCTTTTTTTCTATCAATACCACTTACGTTTCCCCATGTAAAAGTAATCAACTTGTATTTTTGAAGATTCATATTGGCCTCATAAACTTGTTTTTTCAGTTCTTCTAACATTATACCAACTATACCTTTCTTTAAAATTGTAATAAACAACTGGTCTTCTATCGCATGCTCGTCCTACAAAAATACTATTTTACATATTTTCTATTGCGGTATGCTCAATCAACAACCCTCTTTTATAGCGTTCAATAAAGCGTTCAAAACCTTCAACATCCACTGTATCAGGCAACATTTCTTCTCCATTCTTCCCTCTAAAGACTTTATTTAAAAGATAGTCTTCCAAAGATTCTCCGTTTTCTTTATTTATCATATACGAAGCTAACAGAGCCATCCCCCATGCACCACCTTCACCGGCAGTCTCCATAACAGAAACCGGAGCATTTATAGCTGTTGCCATAAATTTTTGTCCCACACCTTTCGTTTTAAAAAGACCTCCGTGTCCGAAAATACGATCTATCTGTACACCTTCTTCTTTTAGCATAATATCCAGCCCTACCTTCAAAGCTGCCATGGAAGAATACAAATTAACACGCATAAAATTTGCAAGGTTAAATCTACTGTTCGGTGTACGAACAAAAAGAGGTCTTCCTTCTGTAAAGCCCGTAACCGGCTCTCCCGAAAAGTAATTATAAGCAAGAAGATTTCCACAATCCGTATCACCTTCCAACGCCTTTTTGTAAAGAGTTTCAAACAGTTCATTTTTATCTATTTTCATCCCCAGGCTCTCTGTTGCTTCTTTAAAGATATTTATCCACGCATTCAAGTCTGAGGTACAATTGTTGCAGTGAACCATACCTACTAAATTTCCGTCAGGTGTTGTTACAAGGTCAATCTCCGGATATACTTTCGTCAACTCCTTTTCCAACACAATCATTGCAAATATACTGGTTCCGGCAGATACATTTCCAGTACGTTTTACGATACTATTGGTTGCTGTCATCCCGGTTCCCGCATCTCCCTCAGGCGGACAAAGTGGAATACCGGATTTTAAATTGCCACTTATATCTAACAGCTTACTTCCTTCCTCCGTTAATGTACCGGCATTTTCTCCTGCCACAAGCACTTTAGGAAGGATTTCTTCTAATTTCCATTCATAATTAAAATCTTCAATTAGTTTATCAAACTGCTCTATCATGACTTGATTATAATTCTTTGTTTCCACATCTATCGGGAACATTCCGGAAGCCTCACCTACACCGAGAACCTTCTCTCCTGTCATTTTCCAATGGATGTATCCTGCAAGTGTAGTAAAGAATGCCACGTCCTTCACATGTTCTTCATCATTCAAAACCGCCTGATATAAATGTGCAATACTCCACCTCTGCGGAATATTATAATTAAGCTCCTTTGTCAGCTTTTCTGCTGCTTCTTCCGTAATGGTATTACGCCATGTGCGGAAGGGTACAAGCAGCTCTCCATTTTTGTCAAATGCCATATACCCATGCATCATACCACTAAATCCAATAGCTCCAATGGTTGTCAATGTAATTTCATATTTTTGCTTTACATCAGCAACCATTTGTGTATATGCATCTTGTAAACCTTTCCATATGTCTTCTACTCTGTAAGTCCAGACATTATTTTCTAAACGATTCTCCCATTCATGACTTCCTATTGCCACCGGAATGTTATCGCTTGTCACAAGAACTGCTTTAATTCTGGTAGAGCCAAATTCAATGCCAAGAGAACTTTTTCCTTCTTCCAAAGCCTTTTTTATCTCGTTATTATCCATAAAGCAACCGCACCTTTCTCTTTACTTAAATGCAATGGAATTCCATCTTAAAACGTTCTTAAAATCACGAATATTTGTGTTATTATCAATAACAACACTTTCGATTCCCATGGCTGCTGCCCATTCTTCCATCTGCTCCACAGTTAAATCGTAAGAAAATGCAGTATGATGTGCACCACCTGCTAAAATCCACGCTTCCGCTCCTACTTCCAAAGAAGGTTGCGGTGTCCAGAATGCCGTTGCAACCGGAAGTTTTGGCATTGGTTTTTCACATTTCTTACAATCCACTGCATTAATAATTAACCGGAAACGATTTCCCAAGTCTACTAAAGATGTGGCTATTGCCGGACCCGTTTTACTTGTAAATACCAATCTTGCCGGGTCTTCCCTGTCTCCCATGGAAAGTGGTTGACACTTAATCGAAATCGGTCCTTCTGCAACTGTTGGACATACCTCTAACATATGTGCCTGCAAAATTCCTTCTTTTCCGGGAACAAAATTATAGGTGTAATCTTCCATAAAGGATGTCCCCTTTGCATTTGTAGTATTAGATGCCATAATTTTCATGAGACGTACCATAGCTGCCGTTTTCCAGTCACCTTCTCCACCAAAGCCATATCCTTTCTCCATAAGTCTCTGGATAGCCAACCCCGGAAGTTGTTTTAAACCACCCAAATCACCAAAATGCGTTACGATAGCATGGTAATTTTTCTCCGTTAAAAACTTCTCAAAGCCTAACTCAATACCAGCCTGTACTTCTACATGTTTTTTAAACTCAGCAGCATCTCTTCCCTCTAAAAGAATCTCATATTTGCTATAATATTCATCTACTAATGCATCAACTTCTCCTTTGGAAACTGCATCCACATATTCTACAATTTCATTAACGGGATAAGCATCTATTTCCCAACCAAATTTAATCTGTGCTTCTACTTTATCTCCTTCTGTAACTGCCACATTACGCATATTATCAGCCACACGCACAACACGAATATGAGAAGATTCCATAATACCAATAGCCGTTCTCATCCAGCTTGCCAATGTTTTCTGTACTTTTTCACCAGCCCAGTGACCCACAATAATTTTTCTTTCTATCCCCATACGACTTACGATATGTCCATATTCTCTGTCACCATGAGCAGACTGATTTTCGTTCATAAAATCCATATCAATAGTATCGTATGGAATTTCTTCATTAAACTGCGTATGTAAATGACAAAGTGGCTTTTTATACTCCTGTAAACCAATAATCCACATTTTCGCCGGTGAAAATGTATGCATCCATGTGATAACACCTGCACATTCCTTATCATTATTTGCTTCATTGAATGTTTTTCTTATAGAAGCCTGATCAATAAGAGTAGGTTTCCATACCACTTCAAAAGGCAGTTTTCCGGAAGCATTAAATGCTTCTACGATTTTTTGAGAATGTTCTGCTACATTTTTTAAACATTCCTCACCATATAAATCCTGTGAACCTGTACAAAACCAAAACTTGTAATTTTTAATTCCTTGCATTATTATTCCTCCGTAGATATAAATGATTTTACATACTCTATATTTTCATTGCCCTGCATTAATTTCTATTTGCAATAGACTCTCTCAAAATTACTTTTTCTTCAAATTCATAATTACCGTTAAATTTAGAATCCCTCATCATTTGCAAAAGATTTTCTGCCGCTTTTGCACCTAATCTGTCTACAGGATGCGGAATAGAAGAAAGTTTTATATTACTTAATTTTGCCAGTTCAGAATCATCCACACTTACTATTGATATCTCTTCCGGAACACTGATTCCTTCCTCACTTAATAAATTTAATAAATTTAGCGCCACCTCATCGTTATAACAAAAAATAGCACTACATCCCGGCAATTTGCTTAGCAACTTTTCTTTGTAAAATTCAGGATGCCTTACATCTTCCGTATCTATCCATATAATATTTTCGTCTTTTGTAGGTAATCCTGCATTTTTCATTGCGTCCATATATCCGCTGTAACGTCTGTGTCCTTGTCCATCATCCATTTTTAAAATTGCTGTGATATTCTTATGCCCTGCCATAATAAGAGCTTCTACTGCCTTTACTGCCACCCCTCTGTCATTCAACGAAACATGCGGAATATCCAGATTGCTATAAAAACTGTTAATAAATATCATCGGTATCTTTTTTTCCAACAATTTTTGATATAGCTCCTCATTCGGATTAGGAAGACCACTTTTGGTAGGTTCAATAATCATCCCTGCTATGTCATCTTTAGAAATAATATTTTCTAAAATCTCTTTTTCACGCTCTACCATATTATTTGTAAAAGCAAGTTCCATGGAATATCCATTTTCCGTAAGTACCTGCTCAATTCCCTGTATTGTTTTAGGGAAAATATAACTATCAACATAAGTAGGAACTACTGCAATTCTTGTACGTTTTAACAAATTAGTAAAACAATTGTCACTAACGTAAGTTCCGCTCCCCCTCACTCTGGTTAATATGCCTTCTTCTTCCAAAATGCTAATTGCATGACGAATCGTCTGCCGACTTAAAGCAAACTGTTCACTCAGTTCATGTTCCGAAGGAATTTTTTCATTTGGACAAAATTCCTTCTGTTCAATCCGCTCTTTTATCCAATGAACCACTTGCATATATTTTGCTTCGTAATCCAATACATTCACTCCTATTCATTTTATCTATGTATAATCATTTCCGCCTATGATGATATTATAATACAATTTTAATTTTTTTCATCATTTATATGTACCAATTTTTCATAGTTGTAAATGTACAACTTGCACAAAGTATTTTTTCACGAATTACAATTCTAAAACATAAAATGAAAAAAATGAACGATAAAGAAGCTGACTATGAAGCAAAAAAACTTCTTATTATAGTTATTGTTTCTTTCTGTGAAAATAAAATCCGCCTGCAACACTGACAAAAACAATAACAAGCACAATTAATGTCAAATTAGAATACGCATCCATTTTGGCCACTACACTTTCCCACTTTTCGCCTACAATACTTCCTATCACAACCAACACCGTATTCCATATAAGTGAACCTGCCGTTGTATATAACACAAAAGGAACTATCCGCATTTCACTCATCCCTGCCGGGATAGAAATCAAACTTCTGACAATCGGCACAAACCGACAAAAAAACACCGCACCATTTCCCCTTTTTTCAAACCACTGCTCCGCACTTTCAATATCCTGTGCTTTTAACCGCAATACCCTGCCGATTCGTCCCGACACAATCATCATCAGACGTTCCTTATTGAATATCTTTCCTATCCCATACAACAGAACAGCTCCAATCAGAGAACCAATCGTAGAAAATATAATCACTCCCGGCACTTTCAGAGACGTATATGTAGTCATAAAACCCCCAAAAGTCAAAATTACTTCTGAAGGAATGGGTGGAAAAATATTTTCTATTGCAATCAGCAACAAAATTCCCCAATAACCAAACCGATTCATCAAAGCTATAATAATTTCCTGCATACAATCCTTTCCGCTGCTTCCCTGCAGCTTAAAGCTACTTACCGCTTATCGTTTTAATATATTTCGAACAGTAGTATAACATGCCTTTTTCTACAGGAAATCTTTTTCGACAAACCTTTATGCCATCTTAACGGCAAACGAACGCAAATAACAGCAAAATTACCGCAAATACCACATTTATCGCAGTAAATACCAGAAAATATCTGCCTTTCCGGCTTCCTTCTTCTGCCGCGTAAAACTTATAGGAAATCAAACTTGCAAGTGAAGCAATCAGTGTCCCCAGTCCTCCGATATTTACTCCCTTTAACAATGCAATATAATTTTCAGTAAAACCGGAAAGCAATACTGCTGCCGGTACATTGCTGATAATCTGACTACTGAAAAATGCAGTCAGCAGCTCTCTTTTATCCAGCAAATTTTTCAGCACTTCACACACATAGGGAATCCTTCCCATATTTCCGATAAAGACAAAGAAACTTACAAAAGTAAGAAGCAGACAATAATCCACTTTCTTCAAAATTTCACGTTGCACAAGTAACACCCCTACCAACGTAATTACCAAAAGTGCCTGATACGGCAAAACACGAAGTACACACAAAAGACTACACAAAAACAGCACACAGTCCATGACAAGCTGAACTTTATTTTCCTGAGTTTTTTCCTGCTCCATATCCTCCTGTTCCGGCAAACTGACAGGCTCTTTTTTCTGTATCATACAACATACAAAAATCAGCACAAAGGAAACTGCCGTCAACGGAAACATTACCTTTAAAAATTCCAAAAATCCCATTCCGGAAACCGTATACAAATACAAATTCTGTGGATTTCCTACCGGAGTCAGCATACTTCCCAGATTGGCGGCAACTGTCTGTAATACGATAATGGTAATCATCTTATCCTGTTTTTTTGCCATTGACAGAATCAAAATTGTAAATGGTACAAACGTAATCAACGCCACGTCGTTAGTAATCAACATTGCAGAAAAAAAGCACAACAGCACAAGTACCAAACACAAACTTCTGCTGTCTGATGTTTTATTCAATAATTTCCTCGCCAGTTTTTCAAATATTCCCAGCTGTTTAAATCCCTCCATGACTGCCATTAAGCAAAATAATAAAACCAGCACTCGCATATCCACATATTCCATATACTTTTTATCCGGTTTTACCAGAAAACAAGACAACACAGCAAGTACAAATGCTACTGTCAAAACAACTTCCCGCTTAATAAATTCTTTTATTTTTTCCATAACTTTCCTCTTTTTCTTTTAGTATCTTTTTAATTATAAATCACTTTACAATTTTTACAAGAAAAACAGTTGACAAATTCTCAGATACTGTATAAAATATAATATGCACGCAGGAATGGCGGAATTGGCAGACGCGCACGGTTCAGGTCCGTGTGATAGCAATATCATGAGGGTTCAAGTCCCTTTTCCTGCATATAAAAACCAGTATCTATCGAATACGATAAGTACTGGTTTTTTTGATACTTTAATCAACCACATTCTAGAACAACTTCTTAATCGCCCCTGCCACATCAGAAAGTGTATCCACAGTTAATTTTGCCTTCACTCCTTCAATTACCTTCTCAACAACATCATCCGGCAAGTCCACTCCTAAAACCTTTTCAATAGCTTTGACAGGTTCTTTCTCAAACTGTTCTTTAATACTCGGATCTTTTGTTATTTTCTCTACTACACTTTCGATTTTTTCTTTGATATCCATATTCTTTTCCTCCACATATGTAAAATAATTAATGTATGTAAAATATTACACCAGTATTCCATCAATTACAAGAATAAAACTGTGTATTATTTTCCTCCTCTCTGCATACGATAGAATGATAAACCAAAGGAGATTTTTATGTCTTCCATTACCTCTAAACGCATTGCTATTATAGGACGTGAAAAACAAACGATTAACTACCGACGTGCCCTGGAATTTTTCAATATTGACTACGAAGTAACCCTTTCAATCGGCAGACTTTCCAAATTCGATGCCCTCCTTCTTCCCGGCGGTGGTGATATTGACCCCCACCTTTTAAATGAACCCGACAAAGGTTCCCGAAACATTGATACAGAACTGGATCTTATTCAATTTCAGGCATTGGACCTGTTTATAAAAACCCGGAAACCTATCTTGGGAATCTGCAAAGGTTTCCAACTGATAAACCTGTATTTTGGTGCTAAATTAATTCAGGATCTGCCCTCTCCTTCCATTCATCCGGTTACTAAAGACGGAAACGACACTTACCACGAAGTTATTACTTATCCGCTTCCCACCTTAACAACACTCTGCACATTTCCCTCTTCCTTCTTTCCGGCAAAAACAACAGTCAACAGCGCTCACCATCAGGGGATTGTTGAAAACGGCAAAACACTTTTTCCCTTTCAGATTGCACCGGACGGCGTAACAGAAGCATTTATACACGAACTGTTCCCCATTGTTGGCTTCCAATGGCATCCGGAAAGAATGCTCCTATCAAATAATAACGCTTTTCAGGAAACAGGACGTCTTGCTTTTGACTTATTTTTCCATTTTTTCATTTCCTGAATTTTTTTCTTATTTTCTATAGCTTTCTCTTGAAACTTCAGCTTGTTTTCTTCTGCTTTCTCTGAAAGCTTTAAAAGTTCTTTTTCTGCCGTACACCTAATTTCCTGTTTTGCCCTCTCTGATGCCATTTCAAACAGGGAACGGATAATCTTTTTGATTATCTCCCTTGTTGGCTCATCCACCTCTTTTACAGCATTCAACACCCCGTTCATACTCTTTTTCCAGTCTGCTGTAAAATCAATCAAATTATCTGTCTGCGATGCCTCAATTACACCAAATAAAGTCTCCACAAAAGCATGAATTTGCTCATCATTCATAGATAAAATCCACTCATTCAGCGTATGATCCATAAATTTACGTCCCGAATAAATATCATCCACATAAAGAAAATGGTCATCCTCCACTCTCCATGTAAAAGGATTATGTTGCATAATCCCAAAAGTACTACTTGCAATTACCTGATAATTCTCATGACTTTCCAAAAGCATTCCTACTAAAGAAGAATGAGGCAGTATTTTCACAATTCTGTCTGCTACTGCACCATATCCGCACTTTTCTAATATTTCCGGTCGAAAACCCGGTCCATCATGACTGTAAATCCGTACAATTCTGTCCTGAATGGTCTTTTTGCAATTCATTGCAGCATACACGGCTAAATTACCGCCTTTAGAATGTCCTCCGGTATACAAAGCTCCCTTTTCCCTGCTTCCCACCATATCCAAATATTCCACACTGCTAAGCTGCGCCGGGGCAGGTCTTGAAAAAGCAAGATTAAAATCTTCCTTCCAGCCCACAATATTTTCATCCGTTCCCCGAAAAGCCACATAATAACTTCCGTCTTCTAAAGCAAATGTAACTGCTGAAAACTGAGTTTCTTTTTCCATATCAATCTCATTTACATAATAATTCAGCTTTACCGTTCCAAATCTTTTTCCCGATAAAATTCCTTCAAAAAGAGCTCTGTTATCTTTCTCAAACCGTTCGTCAGCGAATAAGTTGCCCTCTGCCTGTTTCTCCCTCAACTTCTCTGCACTTAAAAAGGGTTTTTCCTCCGCCGGGGCAGGTACCAGACCGTCAAATTTCAAATAAACAAACTGACAAAGCACCAGACTGTCCACATCATTAAAAGGCTTTTCCAAAAAAGAAATGTTTCCATATTTTTCTAAATAATCAATTATTGTTTCCAGAATTAATAACCTTGCCTTTCGTCATCATAATATTCTAACAACAGCTCTACCACTCGACTGTAACTTACTGTACCATCCGTTACGCCATTAAGCGTCAGATTAGTTTCTACAATTTTTTCCGATACCTTACTGACTGTTTTTGTACTGACAACTGCCTTTTTTTCTACTTCTTTCCATGCTTCCGGTGTTAAAAACACCTTATCCTTTCTGACTTGTGACGAAATACGCACCTGTGATTTATAAATTGCCTTATTTTCATCAATTGCCTCATAATAATCATTATCCACATAATACAGCACGCTTAAATATCCGCTGTACTGAAAAAATATATCCTCGGAATCTATACAGGCAAGATACGAAATAAAATTTGCCTCATCTTCCTGAATAAAACCTTTCACATGGGAAAGCTCATGACAAATCGTAGAAGGCATGTTCGTTACATACATTTTCGTATTATAATTCGC
Organism: Lachnospiraceae bacterium; assembly: GCA_017437065.1. Classification (GTDB taxonomy): domain Bacteria; phylum Bacillota; class Clostridia; order Lachnospirales; family Lachnospiraceae; genus RGIG3002. The sequence continues at coordinate 28,013 of JAFSBX010000143.1, read as the reverse complement.
TTCCATGGAAAACGGAAAATAATAACCCATCATTTTCTGCTGACTAAAAAATCCGGAAAAAGTAAATCCTTTCGGATTCGGATAAAAACCACCAAGCTGTGGATACACTTCACCCAGCCGTTTCATTTCTTTCAATGCCTGTTCTTCAAGCTCGCCACTATATATCACATTCCCATTTTCGTCCCTTTCCACCAGCTTACTCAATCGATTACATTCACTTACCACATGATTCCTCAATTCCGTCAGTTCACTGAGTCTGTATTTTTTGTCCAGCGTCTTTTCCATATATTTTTCAGAAAATGTACTTCCATGATACAGGATAAAGCAATTCGAAGTCATAATAACTCCTACACAGGTAAAAATAATCAACACCCCCATACAATACCTGCGTATCCATAAAGGAAGTTTTTTCTTATAATTTCCTTTCGCAAGATATACCATCTTACAAATTCCAGCACTTACTCCAATAAATAGTAATAAAACCAGAAGTACCACCGCAATGATTAACATAATTTCCCCTACTGAAAATGTAAAAAGACTTGTAAGCCTTCCATACGCTCCTACCCAAAGCGGAAAAATATTTGCAATATACCAGTCACAAAATACCGTACTATTCCAAGCCAGTACATTTACAAAAATAATGATAATCCATATACTTCCTATAATTCCGTATTTCTTCATGCCATTCTGTCCTTCGCTGTCTGTATATTTCGTATGTTACTGTTCACTCTGGAGCAATAACTTTTTATAACTTATTAATATAATTTTATCTCAATTTATTGAAAATTTCCACAATTTATGATAATTTTTACATATAAATATAAATTTTTACAACAATTGAAAGCGAGGGGTGCCGATGTCAAACAATCCGCACGCAAAAAAAATAACAATTTCCCTTAAATTGATTTGTACCATTATACCTTTTATGGCACTTGCCATTATCATAATGATGTCATTCAACTATATCTCTGCCAAAAATACAGTTATTAAAAGTGCAGAACAAACTTTGCACAAAGAAACGGTTGCAAACGTTAATACCATTCAAACTTTTATAGAAAGTACTTTATCTTCTTTAAACCGGGTTTATGACACTATGCGAACCGTAACCTTTTCTTCCGAAGAGGATACCTTAAACTATCTTGCAACAACATGTGACATTCAACCTGAAATACCGCTTGGCGTTTATATTGGAAATAATAATGATTACTGGCTCGACCCGTCAGGCTGGCATCCTCCCGAGGACTATCATGTTTCTGAACAGAGCTGGTATCAGGAAGGACTTTCTCACACTTCCTTTACTTTAGGTGAACCTTATATAGACGCAAGTACCTCTACCTATATTGTCAGCGCTACCGCACTCCTTTCTTCCGAAAATGGATTAGATACTGTGATAGCTGCCGACATATCACTGGATGCACTTTCCAAAGATATTGCATCTATGCGCGTTATGGACACCGGACATTGTTTTCTTGTGGATACAAAAACTCTTACCATACTTGCCCATCAGAATACCTCTTTGATTGGAACAGCCTTATCTGCAAATTCTGATGATGCAATACTGAAAGCCGCCACTTCCATGTCATCTGTCCGTGACTACGCTATGCAGAATATACACAGTGGCGGTACTGACTATATGGTTGCCGTAAAACCAATAAAAAATACAAACTGGATACTTGTTTCCTGTATTGATAAATCTGCTTTTCTATCTGATTTGTCCAATTTACAAGTATTTTGTTTTGTTCTAAGCATTATTGTTATTTTAATTACAGCAATTATTCTCTCACAGATTATCAGAATTACGGTTGCACCGGTCAAAACACTGACAAATACTATAAGCGCTATTACAGACGGAGATTTCTCCGTAGATATCGAAGTAAAAGGAAATGATGAAATTTCAGCTATGAGTCGTGCTTTAAAGGAATTTGTAGAAATCATGCGTGAGGTGATTGGTGATATACGTACCGTTTCCACAGAGCTAAGTGATCAGTCTGAAGCCAGTAAAGAAGTAGCTTCGGAACTAAATGAAACGTCTGCTGTCCTGACAGAATCCATGGGTGAAATGGTCATGACAATAGAACAACTTACTACTCTGCTTCCTGAAGAACATACCGATATCAGCGAAGAAATTCATGCTTCCTGGGAGACTCTCGCCGATACTTCTTTAGAGCTTTCTCAAGAAAGTGCTGATGTTGCCGCCTGTGCAGGAGTTATATCCGAATCCGCATTTACTCTTGCAGAACATATGCGAAAATTCCAAATATAAACTACCATATATTTCTCAAAAGACATCAGCCACATGAACAAGTTCAATTCATGTGGCTGATGTCTTTTTATATAATTAAGGAAGTGCTCGAATGTAGTGAGAGGCCAAGGAGAATTTGCAATGCAAATTCTCTTAGAATCATCGCTGCTGAGCGATGATTTTTTAAGCCGTTTCTTCCGCAAAATTACCCGTATATAACTGATAATACTTTCCTTTTTCCGCAAGAAGCTGCTCATGGTTCCCGCGCTCAATAATTCTTCCCTGTTCCAATACCATAATACAGTCTGCATTACTGATTGTGGAAAGTCTGTGTGCAATTACAAATGTAGTTCTTCCATGCATCAATCTGTCCATACCCTGCTGAACCAAAGTCTCGGTTCTTGTGTCAATAGAAGAAGTTGCCTCATCCAAAATCAGTACCGGCGGGTCAGCCACTGCTGCTCTTGCAATGGATAACAACTGTCTCTGTCCCTGACTTAAGTTACTGCCATCCCCGGTAAGCACCGTCTGATAGCCATCCGGCAGTCTGCGGATAAATCCATCCGCATTGGCAAGCTTTGCTGCTTCGATACATTCTTCATCGGTTGCATCCAGTCTTCCATAACGAATATTATCCATTACAGTACCCGTAAACAAATGAGTATCCTGCAAAACCATTCCTAAGGAACGTCTTAAATCATCTTTTTTGATTTTGTTAATATTGATTCCATCATATCGGATTTTTCCATCCTGAATATCGTAAAAACGGTTAATCAGATTAGTAATCGTTGTTTTACCCGCACCGGTACTTCCTACAAATGCAATTTTCTGTCCCGGCTCTGCATAAATCTTTACATTGTGAAGTACAATTTTTTCTTCGTTATACCCGAAATCTACATCGTCAAGTATAACGTCTCCCTGCAATTTGGTATACGTAATTGTTCCTTCCGCTTTGTGAGGATGCTTCCATGCCCACACTCCGGTACGTTCTTTTGTTTCCTCTAATGTACCATCCGGCAGTTCCTTTGCATTTACAAGCTCCACATAACCTTCGTCGGTTTCCGGTTCTGCATCCATCAGTGCAAATACTCTGTCAGCACCTGCCATAGCCATTACAATCGCATTTAACTGCTGGCTGATCTGCGTAATCGGCTGTGTAAAGCTCTTATTTAACGTAAGGAAAGAAACCAGTGAACCAAGTGTCAGTGAACTGATTCCGCTTAACGCAAGCAATGCACCTGCCACCGCACACAAAACATAACTGATATTTCCGATATTGGCATTTACCGGCATCATAATGTTTGCAAATTTGTTTGCATTATCCGCACTGACTCTGAGCTTATCATTTTTTTCTTTAAATTCTTCAATACTCTTTTCCTCATGGCAGAATACTTTCACTACCTTCTGTCCACCAATCATTTCCTCAATAAAACCGTTTACTTCACCTAAATCTCTCTGCTGTTCGCCAAAGTACTTACCGGATTTTCCTCCGATTTTAGACATGGTAAACAGCATAACTCCTACCATAACCAGAGACAAACAGGTCAACGGAATGTTCATTGTAATCATTCCGATAAATACACTGACAATACTGCAAAAAGAGTTGATTGTCTGTGGAATACTCTGACTGATTAACTGTCTTAACGTATCAATATCATTTGTGTACACTGACATAATGTCTCCGTGTGCATGGGTATCAAAGTATTTAATCGGCAATCTTTCCATTTTGGCAAACAAATCATCACGCAGACGTTTCATTGTTCCCTGACAGATATTTACCATAATCCGGTTATATGTATAAGAACATACAATACCAATTCCGAAAATAGCTGCCATCTTAGCCAATGCTCCTGCCAGTGCAGAAAAATCCCTGCTGCCGCTTTCTGCCATCGGAAGAATGTAATCGTCTATCAAAGTCTGCATAAACGTAATTCCCTGCAAGTTAGTTATTGCTGATGTAATAATACACACTACAACCACAAAAAAGGGAAACTTATAATTTTTTAATATATATCCTAAAACCCGACGAAGTACTTCCATTGGATTTTTGTTCATCGGGCTTTTACCCATCATTCTCTTATCCATCTTTCAACCATGCCTTTCTTTTTCTTAAAATACACTTTTAATTAACCTGCCTGCACATCAAAGTCACCGCTTCCTTTACTTTGTGCATCATAAATTTCACGGTAAATTTTATTGTTTTCCAACAGGTTTTCATGTGTATCAAAAGCATTGACTTTTCCATCTTCCAGTACAAGAATTCTGTCTGCATCCTGTACACTGGAAATACGCTGTGCAATAATCAGCTTTGTCACTCCCGGTATTGTTTTTGTAAACATTTTTCTTATTTTAGCATCGGTTGCCGTATCTACTGCACTGGTGGAATCGTCAAGAATAAGGATTTTTGGCTGTTTTAATAACGCCCTGGCAATACAAAGTCTCTGTTTCTGACCGCCGGATACGTTACTTCCGCCCTGTTCAATATAAGTATCATATTGTTTTGGAAATCTTTCCACAAATTCATCTGCACATGCCTGTCTGCATGCTTCTATACATTGTTCTTTTGTAGCAGTTTCATTTCCCCAACGCAAATTTTCCAATATAGTACCTGAAAACAATACATTTTTCTGCAATACAACCGCTACCTGATTACGGAGTACTTCCATATCGTATTCCTTTACATCAAGACCGCCTACTAAAACGGAACCTTTCTGTACATCATAAAGACGACTGATTAAGTTTGCAAAACTGGACTTTCCACATCCTGTTCCACCAATAATACCAATAGTTTCACCGGATTTTATGTGTAAATCAATGTCCTTTAATGTACTATCACCGCTTCCGTCTCTATAAGAGAAATATACATGGTTAAAATCAATATCTCCGTTTTTCACTTCCATTACCGGATTTTCTTTGTTTTTAATCATCGGCTCTTCTTCGAGTACTTCCACAATACGTCTGCAGCTTGCCAAACTCATGGTTACCATAACAAAAATCATGGAAAGCATCATAAGTGACATCAAAATACCCATGATATAAGAAAACATGGAAGTTAATTCTCCTGTAGTCATTTTGGAATCTACCACGAACTGTGCTCCAAACCAGGATAATGCAATAATACATCCATACACGGTAATCATCATGACCGGACCGTTAAATGCTAAAATGGACTCCGCCTTTACAGACAGCTTATAAAGTGCATCGGATGCCTTTTTGAACTTCTCATTTTCATAGGCTTCTCTGACATACGCTTTTACCACTCTGATTGCAGATACGTTTTCCTGTACACTGGCATTCAATCCGTCATACTTTTTGAAAACCTGCTCAAATACTTTAATCGTGGTACTCATAATCAAAATAAGTACAATCGCAAGAAAAATAATTGCCGCCACAAATACGAAACTTAAATCCGGCTGAATCCAAAAACACATCGCCATACTGCTAATCAACATAAATGGTGCACGCACTGCAATACGGATGACCATCTGGAATGCATTCTGTACATTCGTTACATCGGTAGTCATTCTTGTTACCAGACCTGCCGTGCTGTATTTATCAATATTGGCAAAAGAATATTCCTGAATTTTCCGATACATACTTTCTCTTAAATTACAGGCAAGACCGGAAGAAGCTCTTGCTGCGTATTTTCCTGCAAGTACACCGAATGTAAGGCTGAACATTGCCATAACTATCATGATTCCGCCATACAGATATACTGCCTGAATGTTTCCTCCTTCTATTCCTTTGTCAATAATAATTGCCGTAATAAACGGCAGCAGCACTTCCATTACAACTTCCAATGCCGTAAATAAAGGCGTAAGCAACGTTGCTTTTTTGTACTGCTTTACCTGTCCCAGTATTGTTTTAATCATAATTCACCTTTCCGCAGGCTCCCGTTTTATTTATACAGCTTATACTTTCTGCAAAAATCTGCATAAATTTTATCCTGCTATTTATTTTTTCATCCCTCAGTCTTTCTATTATATAGTATTTTTTATTGAAATCCTATTAAAAAAACGTTATCATTAATTAATAACATTTATTAATTTTAAAAATTATTTTTAATTTCTCTCAAGTGACCCTTCAACAATAACATTGATTTTCAAAAAAGGAGCTAATTTTATGAATTCTTCTCAGTTAAATTGTTTTCTTGCTGTCGCAGACAGCTTAAGCTTTGCACGTGCTGCCGAAAAGCTGCATATTACCCAGCCTGCCGTCACACACCAGATTAATTCTTTAGAAAATGAATTGGATGTAAAGCTGTTTAAACGGACAACAAGAGCCGTAGAATTGACAAAAGAGGGGTACAGCTTTATACCGGATGCCAAAAGTATCTTAAACACCATTTCTATGGCAAAGGTACGATTTTCTGTACAGGAAAAGGAGGCACCTGCCCCATTTCACATTGGCTGTCATCAGGGCGAGCTTCATTTTTTGCCTTCCATCATAAAAAATATGGCGAAACTATATCCTAATATTCACCCCTTTTTGAAAACAATTCCTTCTCCGGCATTGTTAAACCTTCTGCAAACGGAAGCAATTGACGTCTTATTCGGTATGCAGGGTATGGACACCTCGAAATATTCCTGCCAGTTTAGAGAATTGGCCAAAGTCTCCATTTCCTGTGTTATGCAAAAAGACCATCCTCTCGCCCAAAAAGAAATCATCACTTCGTCCGATTTGGACGGACAGCACATTGCTATTTTAGATACCCTTAACACTCCTTCTCTTGTTCTGAATCAGCAAGGTCAGTTACTAAAAAATCATCCTACTGCACTCGTCTATTGCTGTGAAACAACAGAAGAAATCCTTCTGCTTGTCCGTTCCGGTATGGCAATTACTTTTATGCCCGATGTTGTACCAATGCGCGAGGATTCCCTTGCCTACATTCCTATTCCAAATTCCATTTCTGTTTCTTATGGGCTTTATTACAAAACACTTCAAAAGAAACCTATGCTAAAAAGCTTCATAAAAGTAGCAGGAGAGTTTTTTCAAACGTAAACTCTCCTGCTGCTTTTATAATTATTCACTTTTTATACTTATCACTTTTTAAGATTCGGGTGTCAAAAGGTACTTCAAAAATCAAATATGGCAAGTTGCACAAAATTATTTTGGCATTAGTGACTGGTGCAGGATATTAGATTTTCTTAATGTTTTGTAAATAACCAGCAATTCAGCGGCACGACGCCGATGAAAGGCTGAAACTGAGCCATGGATGGCGAATTTCAGCCGGTTGCGTCCGCTTACAAAAGCCTACATCAAAACATTTAGAAAATCTTATATCTGGAACTCGGAACAAAGGACAAAATAATTTTGTGTAACATGCCCACTCAAAAATTAAATCAGTACCTTTTGACACCCGAATTTTTTAAGAAATAATGTCCATCAATTCCTTTTTATTGTTCTTCCGATATAAAAAAGCCGTGAAACCCACAATTACTGCCACCGTCAGCAGTCTTATAAAATCAGCCGGCTTTTCTCCTGCAATTATCACTCCTGCCATGGGAATAATACAACATACCATACTTAACAGCATCATAATAAGGGTTGATGCACTCTGCTTTACAACTCTCACTTCACTTTCCCATTTCATAACAGGAAAAGCCAAATTCACTGTAATCCCCATAACCGACATAAACACAAGATAACAGCCCGGAATCACAATCAGCCACATCAATTCCAAAAAGTCCGGTTTTATTGCCAATGCCAAAAACATCACTGACAAAACATAAAACGGTGCTGCAACAGTTAAATTCAATAAAATCTTACTGTCATATACATCCTTACTTCGAACAGGAAGTGTCTGTATCTGCCAGAAGGTATTACCTTCCATGGATATGGAACAGGATGTCAGTGTAGCTATAGACATTAAAATAACGATTACAAATGGCAGACCATGTTTTATCATCACATCCAGATTCGGAATATCTGCTGCTGCCACAATTGTTTCCATTCCTAAAAAAAAGATGGATGCGGAAGCCAGCAATGCCAGTACATAACCTACGATGGTATTTGTCACATAAACACCGGATGCAAAATATCTTTTCAGTTCTTTTTTCCACAATGCCACTACTTTTGTACTGGAATAGAGTTTTTGCATTTTATAGTTATTTTTTGCATTTACTGCGTTAAGTGCCGTACAAATACTCTGAAAATATTTTTGAAGTATCCCAATAAATACAGCGAAAATTACCGTCGGAACTGCCAAAAGCAAGACAAAATCCCCTAAATTTCCCAAAAGTGCATTTCCAAACCACTGTGCCGGCGGATACATAGTTCCAATTTGTGCAGAAACAATTTCTGCCATATTTTTCCACTCTGAGATATTCATTTGTTCTGCAGATTTTCCAAAGAGTACACTGCCCCCTGTCGCAACTACAATAAACACAAGCATTAACATCGTTTCTACCAGACTTTTATGTTTCACTCTGGCACTGACCGCCGTAATCCCGGCACCAATCACAGAGGCAATAGTCAATGGAAACAATGGTAAAAAGAGTGTTCCCGTCAAAGCAAGCAGATAGCATCCGATTCCCGGTCGCTCAAAATATCCGTAAACCACAATTCCCGGAAGCATAATCAAAAGTCCTCCCAGTAAATTAGTCACATACATACTTAAAAATCTACTGAGAACAATTGCTGTTTTCGAAACCGGAAGTGCCACAAGCACTTCATATCCCTTCATGGAAAACAAAATACTTCCTGCCTTAAAAAAGGTAAGCACCAACATCAAAAGACTGGCAATCGCGTACAAATACATTGGAACAATTTCTGCCATTCCCAACATGCCAAGTCCGGCAGATAATGCTCCTACATATCCGATTACCATTAGTATCAGCATTATCCAGATAATGCCAAGTCCCATCATCCGCTTTTTCTTCGCCTTATCCTTCGTGTAACGGAATTCATTTTTTCCAAACAGATTCGCAAGCTGCAATCTGCACAATCTGACTACCTGCTTACTCATCCTTTGTCACCTCCATGAACACAGACTCTAAAGAACCATTTTTCGTAAGCTCTTCCATGTCCCCGGATGCAATTAATTGTCCCTGTCGTATCATCGCCACTTTATTACAAAGCTTCTCTGCCACATCCAATACATGGGTAGAAAAAAAGATGGCACTTCCTTCTTCACAAAGTTTGTGCATTTTATTTTTTAATACCAACGTTGCTTTCGGATCCAGACCTACAAAAGGCTCATCCAAAATCAACAGCTTTGGTTTGTGAAGAAATGCTCCGATCAGTGCCAGCTTCTGCTTCATTCCATGGGAATAAGAAGAAATCAAATCCCCCAAAGCTGCTGTAATTTCAAAAGCATCTGCTTCTTCTGTAATTCGTTCTTCGCGCTCTTTTTCCGAAACCTCAAAAATGTCCGCAATAAAATTTAAATACTGAATTCCTGTCAAATACTCGTATAAGTCCGGATTATCCGGAATATATGCCAGAATGGATTTACATTTTAGGGGCTCCTTTTTCACAGAAACCTTATCTATTAAAATCTCTCCTTGGTCAAAATCATGAATGCCAACAATACATTTAATTGTCGTCGTCTTTCCTGCTCCATTATGACCGATAAATCCATAAATATCTCCCGGTTTTACTGAAAGATTCAGATTGGAAACTGCCTTTTTTCCACCTTTATATGTTTTCGTCAGATTTTTTATCTCCAGCATTTTTGTCCCCTCCTGCTATTTTGTCATATTGATTTCTAAATCACAGTATACAAAATATATCAAAGTTTGACTATGGATTTTAGCGATACTTTATGATACAAAATCAACTAATAAGAAACATTTATTCCCAATACAACTTAATCTTTTCTTCCGCAACTTTCCTACTCAAATTGCACTTTTCCATCAACTTCTTAACTGCATCTTCTTTTGAACTGCCAAAATCCTTGCATAATGAAACTGCGGTCTTTATAATATTTTCATCTGCTTTTTTCAAAGCAGCTTCTGTATTTTTTCGTTCTTCCTCTCTACCAATTTCTCTCTCATCTTCCCGAATCATTTTCAACTCTTTTTCTTCGTCATATTCATATATACTCATTTTAAAAACCTCTGCTTTCTGCTTCAGCAAAAACTCTCGTAAAATGTTCTCCCGCTTTTAAATTGTAATATTGTGAAATAAAAGCATGGATTTCAGAAAACTTCTGTTTTCAATAAGAAACAGCTATTTTGAAAAAGTCAATCTTTTTTGATTTAATCAAAAGATATCTGTCAAAAATTAAGAAACAAATCAATCTCATTTAAGATTATTTGCATTAGAATAGATTATTTGAAATATATGCTTTGAGCAGATTTTAGCATGGGAACATGATAGCGTCAAGAAAATTTTTCACCTCCTGTCACCCCTAACACCAGATATGGAAAAACAATAAGATGTATTTCTACACCTTATTGTCAATTTTAACCTCATCCAATTACTTCCAGTTTACACTTCTTTCGATGTGCCTTCAGCTTCTTCAATGCCCAGTCATAATGACTGGAGGTGTTGCTGACAAAATAAGAGCCTAATGTACTTCCTCCCACCCATTTATAAATACCTTTTGAGAACAACTCCTCATTTGAAAATTCTTCTGCCAGTTCCAGCATCTCTTTATGTGACTGTTTCAACATTTCTTTTGCCTCATTCAAAGAAGTACTCTGATGTTTCTTACAGAAAAACCCGTTCATTGTACTGATTGTCCTCCAGTTATATGGTTTCGGCAAAAAAGGCTTGTCCTCACCCTTTCGATTTGCTTCTACCCAACTTAGTTGTAACTGATGCCATTCATAAAGGTGAATCAGCACATCTCTGAGATTTTTATCCCTTTTCCAGTGTGCCTCTTTTTTCTTAATATCAGACGCAAAATCAAACGGAGTTGCTAATTCCTGTTCTGTCATAGAATCAATAAATGCAAACAGACTATCGAAATTATTTTTTGCAGCCTCTAATAGATCTTCTTTTGTTGTCGGTCTTCCCATGCTAATATCCTCTCTCTCTTTTTTACAACTAATATATCAAAATAAAGTTGACATCAGCATGTCATATTTAAATTACTTGTAACTATTTTATCAATCTATATGGCTCTGAATAGATGCAAGTACCTTTTTATTATCTGTCTTTACATTTCTTTCATACAACATAGACGAATTGCAAGAAATTTCCCTTCTTCCACTGTTGCCTTAATACTTCCGCCCATCTTTTCCGTAAACTCTTTGGCAATGGTAAGTCCCAATCCGGTAGCACCATTACTTCTTGCTTTATCCACTGTATAAAAGCGTTCAAAAATCCGCTCCACTTCCTGTGCGTTTATATCCTTTGTATCATTTTTAAAGCAAATTATCACACGTTCTTCCACTTCTGCTACAGAAACTGACAGAGTACTTACTGCATATCTTCCTGCATTTTGCAACAGATTTTGAAATACCCGTTGTAAAGCATCCGCATTCCCCAATATCCTGACTTCCGTTTCCGGCAACTGAACCATAACATCTAATTGTTTTGCAGAAAGCTCTACATAGGAATCCGCAATTACCTCTCGCAATATTTTTGTCACATCAATGCTTTCTAAATCTAAAGGATAATCCTGTGCTGTCAGTCTTGAAAAATCATAAAACTGATGAATCAGCTCCTGTAATCTTTCCGCTTTCCTTAAAACTGTCTGTAAATCTTCCCGTTCTTCCACCTTCAGACTACTCGTATCCATAATTTTTAAATAGCCAAGCATAGAAGTAAGCGGTGTTCTTAAATCATGGCTGATATTTTCAATCTGCTGTTTAAATTCTCTTTCCGATTTTATAAAACCAACTCTTTCCAGCCTTATTTCCTGTAAAGAACGATTTATTTCCGACAACAGCCCTTCCAGTTCCCGATTGGGCGTTGAAAGTCGTACAATACGATTTTCTTCCAGCTTTTCATTAATTTCCTGTAACTGCTCCTTTGCATCCTTAATCGACTTTTTCAGCAAATATAAGCGTGTAAAAAAATAAAATATACCAACCATCAATACTGAAATAATCACATATATCATTTTTCTACACGCTCCTTCTTCATTCTGTTTTTCTCATTTACATATCTTTCTTCCTGCATAATACTATGCCAATTGTCAAAAAAATCACAATTCCAAGAATTCCGGAAATCAGACATTTCGCAAATCCTTCCGGAGTTTCCCACAAACACTGCCATCCCTTCATATTTGCAAACACTTCATCCTTTAAATAAACATTGGGCATCCACGATGCAATACGTTTTAAAATACTAATCTTTCTTCCCACCAAATTTAAAATACTAGGAATCAGATTCATAACTATCGTCCACCCTAATAATGTCATATACTCTTTTTCAAAATAACTGCTTAATACAATTGTAAATATGAAAGAAGCAATTGACACCAAAAGTGTACTCATAACCCCTTTTACAACTATCGGAAGCGTTCCATCCACACTTCCTGCATCCAGTAACAAATACGCACTTCCAATATATACGGTAAGAACTACTACCATACTACAAATCGACACTATCGTGCCAATCACACACTTTCCAAGAAAAATTTTTTCTCTGGAAATCCCCTCGGCAACCGCATTTTTTAGTATACCATACCTCCAATCTCCCGCAAACAACATAATCGCCATGCCTGCTGCGGCAATCATAAGCACGGACATACCACTAATCAGAAAGCTAAGTGAAAACGAAACTGTCCCATAGCGGAAATTTTCCAGTTCCCGATTACTCAGAAACAATACCAGATTCATTAATAACGTCAATCCTGCCAACGCTCCTGTTACAACATAGATTTCCTTTGTATGAACTATCCGATACCATTCACTTTTCATATAATTCAACATTACTTTCTCCCCTCTTTCTTCAAATTCATATAATAATCCTCTAATGTTTTCTGTTTTAACATGATTGTACGAATTCCAATGCCGTTCTCACTTGCTAACTGACTGTACTTCTCAATCTCCTGCTCAGGCTGAAAAATATGAATTGTCTTATCAGGCAAAACCAGATACTGTACCTTTTTTATATGTTTTTCCAGTAATGCTGTATATTTTTCTGTGTCCGATACGACTATTTCCAAGTAATTTCCGCATTTTTCATGTAAGTTTGATGCTGAAATCTCTTCTAAAAGCTGTCCTTTATCCAAAAATCCATACATTGTTGCCAACTGCTCTAATTCACTTAAAATATGACTGGAAATAATAATTGTCATATTTTTCTCCTGATTTAATTTTTTCAGAAGATTTCTCATTTCAATAATTCCACTTGGGTCCAGACCGTTAATTGGCTCATCTAAAATCAGTAACTCCGGTTCTCCCATCAATGCAATCGCTAATCCCAGACGCTGTTTCATTCCAAGAGAAAGTGCTTTGCCTTTCTTTTTTCTGACTTCCCAAAGACCTGTTGTTTTCAATACTTTTTCCACCACACCCTTCCCTGGGATTCCCTTTTGAATGCGGTAATATTCCATATTCTGTGCAATGGTAAGCTGAGGGTAAAAACCCGGCAGCTCTACAATTACACCGGTACGCTTCCGCCTTTTTTCCTGCTCACCCTGCTGATGGGCACCAAATAAAGTGATTTCCCCTTCACTGGGAAAACTTTGCCCGCAAATCATCTTTAAAAAAGTAGTTTTTCCCGCCCCGTTATCCCCAATCAGACCGTAAATATCCCCTTTTTTTATACTGATATTTACCTTTTTAAGCGCCACAAACGAACCATAGCGTTTTGATAAATTTCTCGCCTCTACTAAATACTCCATTTTAATTCCCCTTTTCGTTGCCTTATTCTTAATTTGTACTGTCGGCTACCGCTATACCGGATACTGCAATTGCCGCACACATAGCAGCCTGCCTTACACGCTTATCTTACTACTTCGCCCATTAATAAATCCTCAAGAAAGTTTAAAGAAATCATAAAGAAAATAAGACAGCACATTTATGCCATCTTAAATCCAATTCCCCACACTGTTTTAATATATTCTTCCTCTTTATCTATTGCCGCAATTTTTTTACGGATATTGCTGACATGCACATTTACCGTATTATCCTCACCAAAATAGCCGTTGTTCCACACTGTTTCGTAAAGAGTGTCTCTGGAAAATACCTTTTGAGGCTGCTGTAATAAAATAAACAAAATTTCATATTCATGTGGCGTTAATGAAATTTCCTTTTCCTTCACCGTTACCCTTCTGGATACCGAATTTAAACTAAGATTTTTATAGGTAAACTCTCTTTCCGGCGTTTTCTCATTTCCCTGTTTTCCACTTTCTGTCATACCGGCTCTTCTAAGCGCCGCCATCACTCGAAGCAATACTTCCTGTGGCTCAAACGGCTTTGTAATATAATCATCCGCCCCCATAGTGATTAACTCTACTTTATTTTCCATCGCTGTTTTTGCAGACAATATGATAATCGGCACATTGCTCTTTCTTTCATTTCGAATATATTCTGTAATCTCTTCCCCTTTCATTCCGGGTAGCATTAAATCCAACAAAATCAAATCCGGCACTTCCTGCTCCAAACGAAGTTTTGCTTCCGTTCCGGAATATGCCGAAGTCACTTCATATCCCTCTTTTTTTAATATCCTGCAAAGAAGGCGATTGATATCCTCATCGTCCTCTATCACTAATATTCTGCTCATTTTCTCTTCTTCCTTTTATGATAATAAACTACAAATCTCCTCAAATGCTTTCCTACCCTTTATTTTTTCAAACGCCGGATGCTCCAGCCCCTGTCTTGCACTTTGCATAATAATTTTTTTGTCCCGCACCATCTGGGTTCCCAAATCCAATCCATCAAACAACGGCTCCAATCCCGTAAAATAATCATCCCCGTGCAGGTACGCCTCTCCGCTTAACATATCACGGATTACCTCTGCATAAATCCGAAGCCTGCAAAGTGCCTCCTCATCCTCACCCTGCATGCACTTAATAATTGCAACCTGATACTGATACACGGAAGCAACATTTCCATGCAAATAGCCCATATGATATACTTCCATTACTTTATCTATTCTTTTTATCGTCTCATCACACTTGTCCTTTTCCTGCATATGTATCGTCAAATATTGTACCGCACCGCTTACTAATTGCAATAGATGCAAATACATACTAATCTGTGCAAATCCATCTGCTTTTTCTGCGTCACCCGCCATCATATATGCCTGTATCAGCACACCATCACTTTGATTCATTAACCGGTATGGACTAATCAATTCTCCTAAATTTTCAATTACAGACTCCGGTTTCCCCTGCATCAGGTTTACAGATGCCTTAAGTATAATCACATCATTACAAATCCCCGGTTCTTTACAATTTTTCTGAATATGATTCCCCAACTCTTCAATCTTTTCTAATATTTGCTGCTGCCGTTTTTGCCCCTCTGCCAGCATATAGTGATTCATCCACAGTACGCATATTTGAACTAAAAAAGAATAACAGGAATAATATTTTTTAACTAATCCTTCACTTCTTTCAAATACCTGCTCAAAATCCTTTTCTGAAAACTCTTTTCCAAGCTCACTATAAATTTTTTGTATTTGTTCTTTCGACAACTGTGGCTCATACCCAAGTAAATCATCTACTGTCACATCAAAATAGGTTGCCAGTTGCGGTAACATCATAATATCCGGCATACTCTGTTCATTTTCCCATTTTGACACCGATGCTTTTGTAACACCGAGAAAATAAGCCATTTCCTCCTGTGTTACACCTTTTTTCTTTCGATATTTCACTATATTTTCTGCAATTCTTAATGAATTCATTTGCAATCCTCTTCCGTCCCGCATTCTTTCTGTTTTATTTTGTTTCTGCCTCATATGTTGCAAAAGCATTCTTATTCATTTCTTTTACAACCGATTCGTTTAACTTTACTATTTCTCTGTCATAAGTCATTATCCCATTGATTTCTTCCTCAATATCACTGGTCTGTGTGTATATTACCGCACTTAACCCGTTTCTGATGTTTGGAATAATTTCTTCTTCCCAGAGCTTCCTATAGCTTTCTGCCAGTTCTTCTGCTGTCCGATATGCTTTATAACCAAATTCTTTTTCACATGCCATATGCCCCTCGATAGGATAAGCATATCCACCAAACTCTGTTAGAGCAACGACTCTGTCTTTCTTTGGCTTTACTTTCAGTTTACGCAAATAGTTATGAATACTATACATATCACCGCCACCCTGATGATACCAGCCACAGGCTTCGTTAATCAGTCTGGTGGCATCTTTTTCTCTAATCTGTGCCGTAGCTTTATTTGCATCAAACTGTCCCCATCCTTCATTAAATGGTGTCCACTCTACAACAGACGGATAATTATATAAAAGCTCAATCATTCCGTCCAAGTCCTTTTTATACTGTTCCCTTCCCGCTTTATCCTCTCGCTTAAACCATTTATGATGATTATCCTTTAGTGTTCCGTTCAGCCATGGCAGTCCATTTGGCAGATAAGTCACAAATCCTATATTGTAATCCCCACCGCCATTGGGCATATCCTGCCATACAAGCATCCCCAGCTTGTCACAATGATAATAAAAACGCTCCGACTCCACTTTAATATGCTTGCGAATCGTGTTATATCCCAGTTCCTTCAATTTCACAATATCATATTTCAATGCCTCATCACTTGGCGGCGTAAGTAGACTTTCCGGCCAGTATCCCTGATCCAGAACACCATTAAAGAAAATCGGTTCATTATTCAGATAAAACCTTAATATCCCTTTTTTATCCTTCTTTACTTCCACCTTCCGCATTCCAAAATAGGTACTTACCTCATCCTCACCATATTGTAACCGGATATCATAAAGATTCGGCGTATCCGGTGTCCACGCCCTGAAATCTTTTAACCGAATTTCTGTCTCTTCATTTACCGGAATGCTACTTTCCAAAACAAACTGTTCCTGAAAAGAAATGCTTATTTTTGCCTGCATTACTGTTCCTTTAGCAAAAACCTTAATTCTTACTGACGACTTATCATAATCAGGAGTAATTTTGATTTTTTCAATATATTCTTCCGGCACACTTTCCATCCAGACTGTTTTCCAGATTCCACTGCTTGGTGTATAAAAAATAGATGCCATTCCCCCTTTTCTGACCAGCTTCTGCTTTCCTCTTGCATGAGGTGATTTTTCCGTTTTATCCTTCACACATAATGTCAGTTCGTTCTCGCCTTCCAATAAACTTTCGGTTATATCAAATGAAAACGGCAAATATCCACCCTTATGTGCTCCCAGCCTTTTCCGGTTCAAAAAAACTACACATTCCTGATCCACAGCCCCAAAATGAAGCAATACCCTGCCCTTTACGAATCCTTCCGGCAGACAAAACACTTTCCGATAATGCAAAAAATCCTCCGGCTCAACAATCCGCCCCACACCGGACAACTCCGTCTCCGGAGAAAACGGCACCAAAATTTTCCCCTGATACTCATCCGTCATCTTCTGCCGATTAATACAATACTCCCACTCCCCATTCAAATTCCAATAACTGTCACGCACAAAATTAGGCCGCGGATACTCCTGCAAAACCTCTTTTTTATCCAAATTCCTCCCCCAACGTGTCATCAACTGTTTCATACCGCTTACTCCCTTACACTCATTTTTTTCAAAATTCATTTAACCCAACCTACTAAATTCCCTAACACTATCTACTAAATCATTTAACATCATCTTCCAAATCATCTAATACTACTATTGTACTATACTCCCCCTAAAATGTAACTCAAAACTTACCTTATATATCCAAGCATACAAACACTCTCCATCTACCCCTACATTCATTCCCCTCAAAAAAGTGCAAAAAGACACTATCGAAAACGTAAATCAGCATGTTGCACAAAATTGTTTCGCCATTTGTGACTAGTGCAGGATATTAGATTTTCTTAATGTTTTGTGCGTTTCCAGCAATCCGACAGCACGACGCTGTCGGAAGGCTGAACTGAGGCATGGATGCCGAATTTCAGCCGGTTGCGTCCGTCTCCAAACACTATCCCCAAAACATTTAGAAAATCTTATATCCGAAACCCGGAACAAAGGGCGAAACAATTTTGTGCAACATGCCTCACTACCTCCCCCCTCTTTTTGCCACCTCACCCCACACAAAAAAAGCCAGCGAACTATATCTCATATAATCCACTGACTTTCATTTTTTATCCACAAAACAAGCTCATTTAACTCCGAACCCTATTTATCATGAATTTCACTATGCAATTCCTGTAAAGACTTCACATCCCCATTTCCGTTCTGTTTTGCATAACGGATACCTTCTGCTGTAGCCTTTGCAGCCGCAACAGTTGTCATATAAGGAACTTTTGCCTTAATGGCAGCCTTACGCAGATAACTGTCATCATGTATACTGTCTTTTCCAACCGGAGAGTTGATAATCAACTGAATTTCTCCGTTTGTAATCATATCTGCAACATTCGGACGACCTTCATAAAGTTTTTTCACTTTTGTTACCGGAATGCCTGCTGCTGCAATTAAATCGTGATTTCCGCCTGTAGCTACAATCTTGAATCCATCTTCTGAAAGACTTCTTGCTACTTCCACAACTTCTGCTTTGTCTTTGTTGTTTACAGAAATTAATACTGTTCCTTCTAACGGAAGTTTGGACTGTGCTGCTTCCTGTGCTTTGAAGAATGCTTCACCGTAAGAACCGGATAATCCAAGTACTTCACCTGTGGAACGCATTTCCGGTCCTAATACAGGGTCAACTTCCTGGAACATATTGAATGGGAATACCGCTTCTTTTACACCGTAATTCGGAATTACCTGTTCTTTTAATTCCGGTACAGGTGACGGACGTCCTGTAATTTCAGATGTAATAATGTCTGTTGCCAATGGCACCATACGGATATTACATACTTTAGATACTAACGGTACTGTACGGGATGCTCTTGGGTTTGCTTCCAATACATAAACTTTACCGTTTTCAATCGCATACTGCATGTTCATAAGACCTTTTACATGCATTTCTTCTGCTATTTTTCTTGTATATTCTTTAATTGTTTTTACATTTTCTTCTGTAATGTGTACGGAAGGAATGATACAAGCAGAGTCACCGGAGTGAATACCTGCAAGCTCAATGTGTTCCATAACAGCCGGCACGAATGCGTGTGTACCATCACTGATAGCATCTGCTTCACACTCTAATGCATGATTTAAGAAACGGTCAATCAGAATCGGTCTGTCAGGTGTTACACCTACTGCCGCTTTCATGTAATTCGCCATACTCTCATCATCATACACTACTTCCATACCGCGTCCGCCAAGTACATAAGAAGGACGAACCATTACCGGATAACCGATTTTGTTTGCGATAGAAACTGCTTCTTCTACTGTAGTTGCCATTCCTGACTCCGGCATAGGAATTTCCAGTTTTTCCATCATCTCGCGGAACAAATCGCGGTCTTCTGCCAAATCAATTACAGAAGGAGCTGTTCCTAAAATCTTCACGCCGTTCTTTTCCAATTCAGCTGCAAGATTTAACGGTGTCTGTCCACCAAACTGTGCGATAACACCGAGTGGTTTTTCTTTCTTGTAAATGCTTAAAACATCTTCTAATGTTAAAGGCTCGAAATACAGCTTATCAGATGTATCGTAGTCAGTAGATACTGTTTCCGGATTACAGTTTACAATAATCGTTTCGAAACCAAGTTTCTTTAATGCCATAGATGCATGTACACAACAGTAGTCAAATTCGATACCCTGACCGATTCTGTTTGGTCCGCCACCTAAAATCATAATCTTTGGCTTCTCTGTATTAATTGGATTTTTATCTTCTGCATTGTAAGTTGAATAGTAATAAGCACTATCCTCTGTTCCACTTACGTGAACACCTTCCCAAGCTTCTTCCACACCAAGTTCTATACGACGGTTGCGGATATCTTCTTCTGAAATCTCTAAAATCTGGCTTAAGTACTTATCTGAGAAACCATCTTTCTTAGCAGCTGTCAGCATTTCATCAGAAGGCATGCTTCCTTTGTTCTTTAATAATGCTTCCTCTTCTTCCACCAGTTCCTTCATCTGCTCGATAAAGTATGCTTTTACTCTTGTAATTTCAAAGATTTCTTCTACTGTTGCACCCTTACGAAGTGCTTCATACATCATGAAGTGACGTTCACTGGATGGTGTTGCCAGTCTTCTGAGTAACTCTTCTTTGCTTAAGGAATCAAAATCCTTTGCATGTCCAAGTCCGTGACGACCTGTTTCCAAAGAACGGATTGCTTTCTGGAAGGCTTCTTTATAAGTTTTACCGATACTCATAACTTCGCCTACCGCACGCATCTGTGTTCCTAATTTATCTTCTACGCCTTTGAATTTTTCAAATGCCCAACGAGCAAATTTAATTACTACGTAATCTCCGTCCGGTACATATTTATCAAGTGTACCATATTTACCGCAAGGAATATCTTTTAATGTAAGTCCTGTTGCCAGCATTGCAGATACTAAAGCAATCGGGAAACCTGTTGCTTTGGAAGCAAGTGCGGAAGAACGGGATGTACGCGGGTTAATTTCAATAACAATAATTCTGTCTGATACAGGATCGTGTGCAAACTGTACGTTTGTACCACCGATTACTTCTACAGATTCAACGATTTTGTATGCCTGCTCCTGTAATCTCTTCTGGCATTCTTCGGAAATTGTAAGCATAGGTGCGGAACAGAAAGAGTCACCTGTATGCACACCTAACGGGTCAATATTTTCAATGAAGCATACCGTAATGATGTTGTTATCTGCATCACGAACAACTTCTAATTCCAGTTCTTCCCAGCCGAGGATAGATTCTTCTACTAAAACCTGTCCTACCAAGCTTGCCTGTAAACCTCTTGCACAAACAGTTTTTAATTCTTCTTTGTTGTATACCAGACCGCCGCCGGCACCACCCATGGTATAAGCCGGACGAAGTACTACCGGGTAACCTAATTTATCAGCAATTGCAAGTGCTTCATCTACTGTGTAAGCTACTTCACTGCGTGCCATTTCGATTCCCAGTTTGTCCATGGTTTTCTTAAATTCGATACGGTCTTCACCACGTTCAATGGCATCTACCTGAACACCGATTACTTTTACACCGTATTTATCTAAAATTCCTGCCTTGTTTAATTCAGAACATAAGTTAAGACCGGACTGACCTCCTAAGTTTGGAAGTAATGCATCCGGGCGTTCCTTTGCAATAATCTGCTCCATACGCTCTACGTTCAGCGGCTCAATATAAGTAATATCCGCTGTTTCCGGGTCCGTCATAATGGTAGCCGGGTTAGAATTAACAAGTACAATCTCATACCCTAACTTTCTAAGTGCTTTACAAGCCTGTGTTCCTGAGTAGTCAAACTCGCAGGCCTGACCAATAATAATTGGGCCTGAACCAATAATTAATATTTTATGAATATCTGTTCTTTTTGGCATGAGAATCCTCCTGAATATTTTTTATTTTGTATTTTTTTCTGCAATATTTTATCACTATATTATAGTAAATGTCAATTTATGTTGTAAAATTTTGTAAATTTTCTTTTTTAGTTACTGTTTACTCCGTAACCGGTAACTTTAAACTTATTCCCTGCCGTCCCAGCAGTAAGTACAAAGTTTGCATTTATCGATTCCTACAGAATCCAGCATATCATCCAGTCTGTTGAACCTAAGCGTTGTAAAATTCAACTCTTTACGAATTTCTTCTACCATCTGCTCATATTTGGTTGATTCCGGATCTGCATATTCCTGTAAAATCTCATCCGTTACATTGCCATTTTCCAGTCTGTCAATCACACGGCGGGTAATTAAATCCATTTCCGATGAAGAACGGGAGAAATTCAAATATTTACATCCATATAACAATGGCGGACAAGCCGGGCGGATATGCACTTCCTTTGCACCACTGTCATATAAAAATTCTGTCGTTTCTCTCAACTGTGTACCTCTTACAATAGAGTCATCTATTAACAACAGACTCTTATCACGGATCAATTCTTCAATTGCAATCATTTTCATTTTTGCAATCATATTGCGCTGTTTTTGTGTTGTAGGCATAAAGGAACGTGCCCATGTAGGTGTATATTTAATAAATGGTCTGGAAAATGGAATTCCTGACTCATTGGCATAACCGACAGCGTGTGCAATACCGGAATCCGGTACACCTGCTACAATGTCCGGTTTTACGTTATCGCGCTGTGCCATTCTCTTTCCACATTCATAACGCATATTTTCTACACTTGTTCCTTCATAAGCACTGGAAGGATAGCCATAATATACCCAGAGGAAAGTACAAATTTTCATTTCCTTGTTGGGATTTACCAGCGTAACGCAGTTTTTGTCTGTCAGAACCACAATTTCACCCGGTCCCAATTCTTTATAATCTGTATATCCAAGATTTTTATATGCAAAATTTTCAAATGACACACAATATGCATCATCTTTTTTACCAACCACAATCGGTGTACGTCCGTATTTATCTCTTGCGGCATAAATTCCCGCCTGATTCATCAGAAGTAACGACACCGAACCATCCACGACTTCCAAAGCATACTGAATACCTTCAATCAGATTTTCTTTCTGATTAATCAATGATGCGATTAATTCCGTTGCATTAATATCTCCACCGCTCATTTCCAAAAAATGAGAATGTCCGTTATCAAACAACTGCTTTGTCAGTTCTTCCATATTGTTAATTTTACTTACTGTAGTCAGTGCATATGTACCATGATGTGAACGTACAAGCAATGGCTGTGGTTCGTAATCAGAAATACAACCGATTCCTAAATTACCTGTCATTTCCTGCATATCTTTATCAAATTTGGTACGAAAAGGAGAATTTTCTATATTATGAATCGCACGGTCAAATCCGTTTTCACCATATACTGCCATTCCTCCACGTCTCGTTCCAAGATGAGAGTGATAATCGATACCAAAAAATAAATCGAATACACAATCCTGCTTTGATGCTACGCCAAAAAATCCACCCATTTTTCTTCCTCACTTCTTATGATTTAATTAAAGTCATCATATCTATGATAATAGGAAATGAAAAAAATGTAAACTCCCTAAAAAATGTTATTTTTTTAAATATCGTTGAAATACTACTGCTACACGAAAAATAACTTCTCTGTCTCCAATATCCACCAGCATAGCAATTTTATTTTTTCAAAAAATATTATAGTAACTTATTAACCTTTTATTAATGGAGGTATTTGTTATGAATGATTCTCAAAATTGTCAATGCACCCATGAATCACCGGCAATGGGGTCTTTTCCGAAACAGGAATGGTGTGAACCATATGATTTAAATACTTCTTTATATCATGGCACCATTTTCCCTTGCCTGAATCTGAATTTCTTTGCTGCGGAAGAAATTCCCTGCCCTTTTTGCAACGAATCTGTTACGTCACAATTAACAGAACGTGAAAAAGCAATGCAACAGATTTCCATGGTGGGATTTGCCATAAATGACTTAACACTTTATCTTGACACTCATCCTGACTGTACCAAAGGTAAACAGTTAATGAAAGAACTGTTAAAAAAACGTCTGGACACTTTAGCCGATTATGCTGCAAAGTATAACGCTTTAACTCAGCTTTCCATGGTCACGGGAAATGCTGATTCTGCAAAATATGACTGGGATGAAGGACCTATGCCATGGGAAGGAGGACTTATCTGATGTGGGCTTATGAAAAGAGATTACAATATCCTGTAAAAATTCAAAAAACCTGTCCAAAAACAGCCCAGCTGATTATCAGCCAGTATGGAGGACCGGACGGGGAACTTAGTGCATCCATGCGTTATTTGGCACAACGCTACTCCATGCCGGTAAAAAAAGTGGGCGGTTTGCTGACTGATATTGGCACGGAGGAAATTAATCATATGGAAATCATCTGTGCCATGGTTTATCAGCTTACCAGAAATCTCACCCCTGAACAGGCAAAAACAGCCGGATTTGATGCCTATTATATTGACCATACCGCCGGATTATGGCCACAGGCAGCTGCCGGAGTTCCTTTCACTTCTTTAGAATTTCAGTCCAAAGGAGATGTTTTTGCCGACCTGTATGAAAATCTGGCTGCCGAACAAAAAGCACGTACGGTGTACGATAACCTTTTACGAGTCATTGATGACCCGGATGTACGTGCACCATTAAAGTTTCTCCGTGAAAGGGAAATTGTACACTTCCAGCGTTTCGGTGAAGCCATTGAAATGACAAAGGAAAAACTGAACTCTAAAAACTTTTACTATTTCAATCCTGAATTTGATAAAAAGATGTTTGATAATAAGTTATAACAACTATACCCGACTCTAAATAAAAAAAAGACGCAGAGAGCATTTTGTTTTTACA
Source organism: Lachnospiraceae bacterium (assembly GCA_017437065.1). Classification (GTDB taxonomy): domain Bacteria; phylum Bacillota; class Clostridia; order Lachnospirales; family Lachnospiraceae; genus RGIG3002. The sequence goes on along the minus strand of JAFSBX010000143.1, from coordinate 3,467 downwards.
AAACTGCTCCCTGCGTTTTTTAGCAACACTCATTCGCACATGGATCTACCATCACACTTGTAATTTTCTTTCCACCTGCATAACCACACACCTTCAGCCCCTCTGAAATCACCTTATACCAATTCTGTGCCGAAAGCTGACAAAACGTATTATCATCAAATTCTATCATACAGGCATTTTCTTTATTACAATCCATGCAACAGGATATCTTATACATATTTTTTCTGCTGATTGCACCAATGTCCTCCAAAAGATTTACCATTCTGTAAACCGTTGCCGACCCGATTCCCGCATCTACTGTAATCGCCTTATAATAAATTTCTTTACAGCTTGTGCAATCCTCCTGCAAAATGACATCCAACAACATTTCTCTCTGTTTCGTAATTCTGCATCCGCTTTCACGCAGTCTTTGAATGACCATTTCACGCTGCATTTCCGTTCTATGATAATTTGCTGTTCCCCTACTCCCCTTTTTCGCTAAATTTTGTTCCATCTGTCATTCCCTTCTCTTTTGTATCGGTATGACATCCACATTGTCCGTTATTCCTTCCCGAACAATTACCGCCTGCCGGACAACCGATACATTTTGCACCGCTTTTCTTTGCCTTCACTATATAAGCTGTTGCAGCACCGATAATAACCAACAGTATCAATGCGATAATCAAATCTGTCATACCAATACTCCTTTTTACCAAATCAATCTAATGTAATCATTCAGTAGCTTCATATTTACCATGCAAAAATTCATTTAACTTATATTAGTTTGCATTTAATTTATACTCAGCACTGAATTTTTTGTTTGTTCTGACAATCAATCCCACTACAATTGCAACCATGGCAATCACTGCAATCAGTCCCGGAACAAATCCGCTGCCAAGTGTTCCTGTGGTAACTAATGTACCAATCTGATATACCAAAAATGCCACCACATAACCTGTTCCTAACTGTAATGCAAGGCCACCCCAGAGCCATTTCTTATCCTGCATTTCAGCGTTCATGGCACCGATGGCTGCAAAACAAGGCGGTGTAAACAGGTTAAACATTAAGTATGCCAATGCTGCAACCTTTGTTAATCCCATAGCCAGGGCAACTTCATTACCGCCACCCACTAATGCCAATTCTTCGGTATCAATAAAGTTGGAAAGACCATAAACAACTGCCAATGTACCTACCACATTTTCTTTTGCAATAAAACCTGTAATTGCTGCTGCTGCAAGCTGCCATACACCAAATCCTAAAGGAATCAAAATAACCGCAAACGGAGAAGCAATTGTAGCAAGGATAGATGTACTTTCCATTCCTTCTTCCACAACCTGTAACTGCCAGTTAAATGTCTGCATAATCTGAACAACGGCATTACATACAAGAATAATGGTACCCGCTTTTACAATGTACGCTTTACCACGGGATAACATAGAACCGATGGCTCTCTTTAAGCTGGGAATCTTATATTCCGGAAGCTCAATAATAAAGAAAGATTTTCTATATTTGTGTCCTGTAATTTGTTTTACTAACAAAGCACCGAATAAAATTAACAAAATACCTACAAAATACATCAACGGACTTACCCATTCCGCATCCGGGAAAAATGCACCAACAAAAAGTGCAATTACAGGAAGTTTCGCACCACAAGGCATGAACGGTGTCAACATGGCTGTTGCTCTGCGTTCTCTTTCGTTTCGGATAGTACGGCATGCCATAACACCCGGAATGGCACAACCTGTACCGATTACCATTGGAATAACAGATTTACCGGAAAGACCAACTCTTTTGAAAATCGGATCAAGTACAACTGTTGCACGAGCCATATAACCACAGTCTTCCAATAAAGCAATCAAAAAGTACATTACCATTACTAACGGAAGGAATCCTACAACGGCACCTACACCGCCGATAATACCGTCTACTAGCAGGGACTGTAAAAACGGATTTGCACCTTCCACCATTCCTGCAACCCATTCCTGAAATGTTTCAATCCAGCCTACTAACCAGTCTGCAATCCATGTTCCTAATGTTGTCTGTGAAATATAAAATACAAGGAACATAATTACAGCAAAAATCGGAATGCCTAACCACGGACTTGTAATTATCTGGTCGATTTTATCCTGTTTGTTTGTGTCCTTTGTAAGTACTTTACGCTTTTCAACATCCTTTACAATCTTATTTACAAAAGCAAAACGCTTTCTGTCAGCTGCCTCTACTTCTGCTTTATCCTGTAAATTAATGTTTTCCTGTACATAGGTAGCTTTCTGTGTACTTCCTTTTAAGGATACCGCTTTATTTACAACATCCTTTAATCCATTATGATTGGAAGATGTAGAAATCGTCTCAATTACCGGGCAACCGAGCTTTTCTGAAAGAAGCTCCGCATTAATTTCTGTTTCTTTCTTTTCATTTACATCGCTTTTGTTCAAAGCAACCACCATTGGGATTCCAAGTTCCATTAACTGTGTAGTAAAGAACAGACTTCGGCTTAAGTTTGTTGCATCCACAATATTAATAATTACATCCGGATTTTCATTTTTTACATAAGCACTTGTAATACTTTCTTCTGATGTAAATGGTGACATGGAGTAAGCACCCGGTAAATCTACCGCAATGATTTCCTCCGTTCCGTCAAAATAGCTTTTTTTCCTTGGACTTTCTTTTTTTTCTACCGTAACGCCTGCCCAGTTACCTACCCGTTCATTTCTTCCCGTCAGGGCATTGAACATCGTAGTCTTTCCACTGTTGGGATTACCTGTTAATGCGATTCTCATCATACATCCTCCTCATTTTTGCTTTCTCATTTTATCCTTTGTTTGTTAGTAACAACTAACCATATGTCATTAAAAAATCGTCGCTCCTCGGCGACAATTTTTAATTTTCTCCACTTCACCTGCTCGTCAGTCTTATATTGAAATAGCTGCTGCTAATTCATTATCAATATTGTATCTGGCATCTTTGATGGAGACAACACAGCCACTTTTTTTTCGAGAAACTACTGTAATAGGTTCTCCACTATAACATCCTAAAGAAAAAAGGAAAGCATTCAATTCTTCATCTTCTGTTATAATGTCTTTAATAATATACTCTTCACCAATATTAGCATCCACTAAATTCATATATGCTTCCTCCTATGTTTCTCTTTACAAACTAAGATGTAAAATTTTACCATTTAGGTTAGAAAGTTCTAACTTCATTTCGAGCTTAATACAAAATAAAAGCTTTGTCAACTCTTTTTTGATAAAAAGTCAGTTCTATTTTCATTAATAATATCTTTTCAGTTTTGAAAGGTAAAAATAATTCGCACTAAATCATTAAGAATTACTGTGATTTTCACTGCGATAAGGTAAAATAAGAGAAAAACTTTATCGCAGAGGTGCCAAAATGAGCCGTGAGAAGGAAAGAATTAGAAAAAAACTTGAAAAGAATCCTATCATTGAATGTAATAAGATTCAAAATAGATTTTGTCCGGAACTGTTTTC
>JAFSBX010000142.1 GCA_017437065.1 Lachnospiraceae bacterium | reverse complement strand
CTATATATATTTATCTGTCCCATCTGAAATACGATGTATTCAGATGGTCTATTAAAGTTATCCTTTTTTACTTCAAAAAATTCAAAAATTTTTCGAAAAGTTTTTTTATAAAACTCTTGACTATTTATAGTTTGTCACCTCTGCGATAAAGTTTTTCTCTTATTTTACCTTATCACAGTGAAAATCACAGTAATTCTTAATGATTTAGTGCGAATTATTTTTACCTTTCAAAACTGAAATAACACGGATATAACTATCAACTTTTAATTTCACAAACAAAAAACAGGCACATATCCTTCCACCTGATATGCACCTGCCCTTTTTAATTGCAACTTTTCCGCTAAAAATATACCTGCTCACCAAGGTAAATATCGTACCAACGTACTGTACCAATTTTCGTATAATTTTCTGCTATTTCAGCCGGAATAAGATCTGCTAAATTACTGTCAGCCAAAACCGCTATAACATTTTTCTCACCATAAAATGAGCCATCCACAGACTGATTATAACTGCAAATACTTAAATATAATGACTGTTTTTCTGATATATAAGCCCCATATTGATGATTTGGATCAATCCCCTTACATATAATGGAAGTATCCGGATCATTTACAAAGAATACAGAATCAATATCCAATTCATTAAAATATTCACACAATTCTACTGCATATGTTGTCCTATCCCAACTTTTCATGATATTTCTATTATTTCCTAAAAGCACTCCTGCTAAAGCAAAAAATATACAAATATACATAATTTTATACTGAAAATCATTCCACTTATTCTTCAACTCTGATATTTGAATACCCAAAAGAAGAATTAACGGAACTATTCCTATTAAGTAATATCTATATTCTATGTGCGTATTGGTGCCATATCTGCAATCTGAAACCACCAAAATCAAAAAATTGAACAGGAAAATAAATGCCAAATATTTTCTCACATCCAACTTTTCTGTTTTACAGAAAATGCATGGCAAATTATAAACAAATGCAATCAGGAATAATACTACCAGCCCCATTTTCAAGCAATACACAATTCCCCAGAAAGAAAGTGCTTCAATATCTGCTGATGTAGTAGCACCAAACACTTGAAAAATACCCGCTATACAAGCTCTGAAATTTACTGCATAGTTCTCAATCTTTGTAAGCTTCATATTAGTTCTTGAAACTGCCGGATAAAAATCATTATGCAACACATAGCCAATTACAAAAAGAATAAAAGTTCCTACAACCAAACTAATGTGTTTCCAATTATATTTGCCTTTCCAACCGCCGCTCGTCCAAATATCAATCCCCATACAGGTAATCATCGGCAACAAACCACATAACATCGTATAAATCCCGGTTGAAAAAGCAGTTACAAATAATAATCCGGCATAAAATATAATAACAATACCTAATTCTATTCTTTCTACCTTTTCCTTAAAACCTTTTTTAGTCAGCAACTGAACCAATAGCAGAAAAATCAAAGGAACTAATGTCTTAACCGAATAACATGCCCCTCCGAAGAACATCATGTTAAAGTACTCCAACATACCAAAAGAATATGGTGTCAATACCAAACATAATGTAAAGTATGTAAACATTTTATTTACACCTGCATAATGCATGATTCTGTAAATCACAAAAATATATAATATCATCAAAATAATATTGCCTATTCCTACTGATAAAAATATATCATTAGTAATATAGTACAATGGAACTACAAACAAAAAAGAACCATCTAACTCCAGGGTTGTGGTATGATTCCAATCCTCAAGTCGCATTGTCCCATTCTTAATAACTTCCATATAATGATAAAATGTATTAGCAGCATCATGATCTAAAGAGCAGCGAATATCAGACAAATTAAAGTAAACTATAAAGCCTGCCTGCACTATTAACAATGCCAAAAACATCCATTCTGCAATCTTATCAATTCTTACTTTCTCTTTCATTGTTATAATATCCTTTCACTTTATTAAAAATATACTACATCAATACTTTCTGCTTATAAACACTGCTCCATGCCCGTATTTGCATAAAAATAAAATTATCAAAATTGTTTATAAATAAATTGTGCTGCATCAAATCCTGGTCCATAATATCCAAAAATAAGAATAACAAATATCGCCACATAAAAAACAAGCCATCTTATTGGCAATGCTAACTGACAAAGCTTACCTCGAAAATCTATTTTATTTCTTAACAGTTCTGCCAACAGCACAACTAACAAGCCCAGTATCATTATTACAATATCTTCTATTTCCATTCCCATAGAAATAGCAAGTTCCCGATTAAATATACTCATCAAGTCAAATCTCACAAACACTAACTTAATCATTCGGAATGCATCTTGCACAGTATCAGCTCTAAAGAATAACCAAGCAAAATCCACTAAAGCAAATGTAATAACACACTTCACGACAGTAGCACCTTTACTTTTCCACGATTCCCATTTCTCAGAAATAGCATCATTTACCACACTATAAATTCCATGTAATCCTCCCCAGACTACAAATGTCCAATTGGCACCGTGCCACAATCCACTAACTAAAAATGTACATATAAGATTTCTATATTTTTTTACTTTTCCACCACGATTTCCTCCCAAAGAAATGTAAACATAATCTCTAAGCCAAGTACTCAACGAAATATGCCAGCGTTTCCAAAATTCAGAAATGCTAGTTGCCAGATAAGGAGCATTAAAGTTTTTACTAAGTTCAAACCCCAACACACGCGCTGCACCAATAGCAACATTTGAATATCCAGCAAAATCACAATAAATCTGAAATGCATAAAGTAACGTAGCAACCACTACATAAATACCAGAATATGCTTCATAATCATTATATACAGCAGCTACAATTACACAAACCCTGTCTGCAACCACCACCTTTTGAAAATATCCCCATAACATCTGACAAAAACCATTTCTAATCTTATTGGCATCAAATTTTTTGGGTTCTTTTATCTGCTTTAATAAATTATTACTTCTTTCAATTGGCCCAGAAATCAAAGTCGGAAAAAACGCTACAAAAGCTCCGTAATCCACAAAATTTTTCTCTGCTTTAACCTTTCCACGATATACATCTGCCACATATCCTAACGCCACAAATGTATAAAACGAAATCCCCACCGGCAAAACAACTTCCCAGAAAAATGTCCTTGTTTGCACACCGAAAACTTTCAATAGCGAACTTGCCATTTGCGGAATCATATTTAAATATTTGAACCCAAACATCAAACCTATTACTACTATTATATTTATTGTAATAATTTGTTTTTTCTTTTTTTCCCCTTGCCTCTCCATTCCTAAAGCTGAAAAATAACTAATACAAATCACACCCAAAAGCCAAAAAACGTATTTCCCACCACAGCACGCATAAAATAACATACTACTTATAAACACAAATAAATTTTTTACTTTTTCGGGAAACAAATAATAAATAATTGTTACACAAGGAAAAAAGAGCAAAAACATCAATGAATTAAATTCCATTTATTTCTCCTCCAAGTATGATTGCAATTCCATTCCAAGGAATTTTGCAATCTCTTCTTCCACAACATCTCTTCCTTTATTATTAACATGACCTTCGTCCGTCATGTATGCATAACTCCAGTTTAACTCCTCAATATTTTTATTCATATCCAAGATAAAAATATTTTTATTATCCACATAATTTTTTTCCAAATAGTTATTACATTTTATTAACTCTGTATTATAAAAATCCGCTTGAACTTTATACGGAATAGACAAAAAGATTATCTTTGTTCCCATACTTTCTGCAATTTCTATGATTTCAGCCATATCCTGCTGATATGTATCAGGCAACGTTTTTATATCAGTAATTTTTTTAAAATCCTGCTCAAAATAATCATCGGGGTCTCCAATAAAATCCGGCTTGTCCGGTGCTTCCAATCCACTACCTTGACTTTTCCCTAAAATTTCTTTCATAGAAACAGCTTCAAAGTCTTCTCCCGTCAACTCATTCCATCTGGAATGATATTTAATAAAAGGAACTACAAAAGAAGTCTGCAATTCTTCCTCTACATCTGTCTTTATGTAAGACAATTTTTCAAAAGATAAAGGCATATAATCCAACGCCCATCGATTTATATCTTCTTCCGTTCCTGTACTTTGCGGTGCACAGGAAAAGGTTTCAATTACAACTATTTTAGGACACTGCGTTTTTATCGCTTCTTTGTATCGATAATTCACCTGCTCCAGTCGCATTCCCGTAACACTCATATTGAAAGTTTTAGTTGTCAATCCATAATTCTCTTTTAACAGCCGATCGAGATCATTAGCATCAATACCATCCATAGAATGTGATGACCCAAGGACAAGAATATCAATCGAATTTTCTTGTTGCTTTTTATAATTTACATAAGTATAATAATTCTCATTTTTACTTAAAAATATTTGATTAATACCCATAAATAACAATACAAAGATTAAAATAAATACAACAAATTGAAATAGAAAAATAATTTTTTTCCTTCGCTCTTTCACCATAACTCTCCATCCTCAGATACATCTGTCGTTTTGTATATGCGCTTAAATTATAACCACTATTCCATAAAAAAAGCAATATATAACACACTTGATTTTTCATATATCATACATAAACTCCCTTAAAAACTTCCAAAATATAAGACATCTTTTTCTTTTTTTAGTGAAGTTAAACCGAGAACTGCCGCCCCTTAACATACCATAAGGAATCCTAATCGCTTTTATTGACGCTCCTATTCTTTTATGCTACACTTTCACCTAGATTAACATAAACAAAATAAAAAAATTTAAATCGAGGTATATATGAGTTTTTATTGGAAAACAAGAACACTTATCAGTGGAGATTACAGAGAAATAGAACGTAATATGATTCAATACCACAATCAAAAAGTCATCCAACGATACAGCGGAAAAGAGGACATATATTGTATTATCAGACTATATACCATGGATGGAGGATTGTTTTGTGTTTTTTTTAGAGCACTTGAAGGAATCAGTTATAGTATACAAAACGGATTTATACCTGTCATTGATATGCAGACCAAAGCAAATATCTTCCTAAGTAAAAAAGAACGTAAGGCAAAAAATGCATGGGAATTATTTTTTCAACAACCTGTAAAAACAGAAAAAACATTAAAAGAAATCCATAAACTGCCTAATAAAATTATTTATGATAATCCAATCGGACCAGGAAATATTTTTGAACTTATATTCGCACCTAATATTACAAAATATTGGAGAAAATTATGTAAAAAATATATTCATTATTCTACAGAAATAGAAAAATATATATCGCAGTATAAAGATATGTTTTATCCCGAAGACAGGATTTTGGGAGTACTAGCAAGAGGCACTGACTATTTAAATTCAGCTGCAAACGTAGCACATGGTCATCCGGTTCAGCCCAATATTAATGAACTGATTACCAATACAAAAAGACTCATTGAAGAGCAGCAGTGTAATAAAATTTTCTTAGCAACAGAAGACCAAAAAATACTTCACGCCATGCAATCTGAATTTGGTGACAGACTACTATTTATAGAACAAAAACGCTATTATGGAATACAAGAAAAAAGACTTGTACATCTTGATGATTATTCAAAAGATGCCATAGAAATGAATAGAGCATACTTAACAGCTATTCACTATCTTTCAAAATGCAACTGCCTTTTTGGAGGCTTTGTGACTGGAACAACTGGTGCATTCCTACTATCTGATGGCTTCCTGATGGCTTCGAAAAATTCGAATTATGGTATAATGGTAATCATGGACTTAATGATGCAGAAACATTAAACATCAGCAAACTTTAGTATAGGAGTTCTAATAATGTCGGAAGCATTCGTTCACTCATATGATTGTATGCCTTTATTATTAGAAACTGACACTATTCTTTCTACCACTAATAAAATGTATTTTCAGAAAGGAAAAATTCCTATGTATCGTGTAGAAGATAAATTCTCCTGTTGCGAACGGGATTTGGTACTTTTACAGTCACGTTTAAAATCCGTTTTGCAACCTGATAAAAATCAGATTCATGATAACGGTTACAAAATAACCAGTGTCTACTTTGATGACTTATATGATACTCATTTGCAGGATACGGAAGACGGCAACCGTCTAAGGGAAAAATATCGTATCCGCATTTATAACGATTCTTTTGAAACCATTAAATTGGAAGTAAAATATAAAAAGGATTCCCGGGTTTTCAAAAAAGCTAAAAAGATAACAGTTTCACAAATGAAACAATTACTCGCAGGACAATGTATTGCAGACGAACATCCTTCTACGGACAATACTATTACTTTGTTCAATTTAGCAATCTCAAACAGAGGGCTACGTCCAAAAGTAATTGTGGAATATGACCGCGCTGCCTATGTATTTGAAGCCGGAAACGTTCGAATTACTTTAGACCGTAATCTCAGAGCCAGCACTGATTTTGAGGCATTTGCCAACAATAATCAGGCTCATTATAATTCCATCCCCGGATTTGACCGGGTTTTGGAAGTAAAATATGATGAATTTTTACCCGGTTTTATTGCAAGAATTTTAGAGACCGGAAACATGAACCAGACATCCTATTCTAAATATCGACTTTGTCGGGAACTTAAAGGAGGAATTAATTAATTATGTCCACGAAAGATGTTATTAAATCAAGTATTTATGAAAATTTAGTAGGAGGAAGCAATCTGACTGCCTCTTCCATTCTGCTTGCGCTGGCTACTGCTGCTCTTATCGGAATTTATATCTTCGCAGTGTATAAATTGTCAAGCAAAGCCGCTTTTTATTCCAAAGACTTAAATATTACCATTGCAGGACTTCCGATTATTGTTGCTGCCATTATGGTTGCCATGCAGTCAAACTTAATTGTTTCCCTTGGTATGGTAGGTGCCCTTTCCATTGTCCGTTTCCGTAATGCAGTGAAAAATCCGTTAGATTTACTGTATCTCTTTTGGACAATCAGTGCAGGCATTATTTGTGGTGTAGGTTTAAAGCTGCTTGCCGTTCTTCTCTGTATCGTAATGACGATATTAATTTTGGTATTACAGCTGTTACCTAACTCAAAGGCATCTTCCATCTTAATTATTAAATCAAACAATGAAACTACTGACTGGAAAGCAATTAATGATGTTTTACATACTTACGCTAAGTATGTAAAAGAAAAGTCCAACAGTTACCGCTACGGCGAAACCGAAATTATTTTCGAATTAAAAACAAACAGACAAACAGAGCTTTTGACCGCACTGAAAGAGCACAAAGAATTGCAGCAGATTAATTTCCTCGACCATGACGGCGAATTTCGTATTTAGGAGGCATCTATTTTGAAGAAAACATTGCAGCTATTCTGTGTATTGATACTGTTTATTCTGTTTGGCTGTTTTATTTTCTCCCGGCAGAATCGTACAGTACAATTTCGAATAGATGATAATAATATGCCTGTTCTTTCTTTAAAGGCAAATGACAGTAACGAGCTTCTGTACCCATGGTTCAACGAAAGTAATGGGCTATATTACTTTTTTCTTCCCTCTTTCGTTGACGACAACCGTATTTACTTTGATCGTATAAGTAATAAATCCGTTTCCATAGACGGACTTCCTTTTGATGTATGGAATGTCTTCGAATGGGAAGACGAAACCCCCTATTCCATTTACTGCGAGACTCAGGAATATAATGTTGTGTTTATGAAATCTGCAAATATTCCGGCTCTCTTTATTGAAACTGAAAGCGGAAACATGGAATATTTAAATACAGACAAGTTAAATGAAGAAACCGGTAATATCTGCCTTATTAACGCCACCAAAAATGTTGAATATCAGGGGAACCTAAAACGTATTTCCGGCAGAGGAAACTCTACTTTTTCTACAAGCAAAAAGGCCTATTCCTTTACGTTGAACGACAGCTATGCTTTATGTGGATTGGATGCCGGCAAGAAATGGAATCTTCTCGCCATGTATTATGAGTATGACAAAATCCACACCAAGCTCGTATATGATATGGCTGAGTTTCTGAACATGGAATATACTCCAGATTGCACATGGGTTGATTTATATTGTAACGGTTCATATCAAGGATTGTATTTGTTAACCGAAGCAGTTACAGTAGGCGAAGGCAGAATAGAAATCCATGACCTTGATAAAGAAAGCGATGAAACCTCAAACATTTCCGGAGGTTATTTAATAGAACGTGAAGGAGCAGATCGATTAGAAGAAACGGAAGCTAGCTTTACAACCGATTTATGTAATTATCTGTTTACTTTGAAAAGTCCTGAACTTCCGTCCGATGCAGAATTGAACTATATTAAAAATTATGTACAAAATATTGAAAACTTAATACTTTCAGGAAATGAAAACTACAAAAACTATATTGATTTAGATTCTTTTGCCAAGCAATTCCTTATTGATAAAATTGTGTTGGAACCGGATGCCATGCGAATGAGCACCTTCTTTTACAAAGACAGGGACAGCGATATATTAAAGTCCGGTCCTCTTTGGGATTATGACAGAGCTTTTGGTACGATACAACCAGACTATACTGCCTCCATAGACACCTCTTTGGAAGGCAACATGAATGAATGGTATATGGCATTGTATGAGGATGAAGAATTTTATACTAAACTGATTTCCTATTATGAACAACTTCTTCCGTTTTTAGAGGATATTCTAAACAATCGGATTGATGCTTATACGGAGACACTTATGCCTGCCATTACAATGGATTCCATTCGGTATCCTCTTTACAATAACCAAAACCATACAATGACGTATATGGAATACGAAAGTTACATTAAATATTTAAAGTACTTTCTTGCCAGTCGTCTTAATTACTTAAATGAACTATGGAATGTTTCTTATGATACATTTTCTGTTCCTGCCTCCACAAATGAATATCATACTGTGAATTTAGTTATGGATGATGGTACCCTTTTGGAAACCAAGCAGATTAAAAATGCAGATTGTATAGAAAGTATGCCGGAACTGGATTCTTCACTTTATTTCGGTTGGGAATATTATCAAACCGGCAAACTGCACAGTAATCAAATTCCAATATACGAAAATATTACGTTTACTGCCAAACGTACACTTACACCACTCGAAATTTATATGGAACAAAAAATTAATGAAATTAAGGCAGAAACCACTTTATCACAGTATTTATCATTGCTTGCAAATGATGAGTTAAGTGTTTGTATCTATATAAATAAGGATTCCTCCCTTGTGCAGGATGAAGATACACTCGCTACAATAAAAGCACTATCCACATATGAACAACCCACCCAACTGGATAGCAGCCTTACTTCCGGTAAAGATTATTTCCTGCTTATCGACAATGGCTGGCAACGTATTTTTGAAAGTTCAGATGGCGAAACGCTCAGTGACATAAGTACCACTTTCGGTCCGTTAAACTATGGTACATCTCTTAACGGAAAACGCTATTTGCATATTTTGGATACTGAAAATGATTATCTTTCAGAAAAAGAGGATGCAGACGTTGTATTTATTGTTGTTAAGCGACTTTCCGGTGGCATCGGAGACATTGCCGCATTTAAGAATGGTGAACGTATCACTAATAGGGTAGCGGGAGAATAAATTTTCTCGCCCCTCCCATTGAACCGTTACGTACGGGTCTCGTATACGGCTCTACAACTTATATTCCAACTTTAACTAAGTAATAGGATAAGGGATTGAGCAGACCAGCTCCATCTTTTATCCTATTTTCAAGTAAATCTTTACTAATAATGAAATTCACTACGTTTATTCCACTTTTTCTGTACCATCCAAGTCTGGAATTAGCAACCCTAAATATTTCTTCATGACTAAATCCATTTTTATGTTTCCAGTTCAGATAACATAGATTTCGGTAAATGGTTTTCGGTCTCTTCCACTGTTTCATGATGATTACTCGGATTTTGTGTCTAAGCCACTCCCCGAACTCTTCCATGAATAGCTTCATCATTCCGATTCTGAAATAATTTATCCACCCTCGTACAATCTCATTTACTCTTTTGATTGTGACTGTAAGTGGTCTCGCTACAGCTTTTCCTCTTTTCAAATATTCGCTTAGTTTCTTTTTCAGTTTCTTTTTCTTTTTCATTGGTCGGTCTGACTTTCCATTCCGAACCATTCTTTAGGAATGTGAATCCAAGATATTTACTTCTTGTCGGTCTTACCACTTTCGTTTTCGTAGCATTTACTTTCAAGAATAGCTTTCTTTCTAACCAGCTACAAATGGATTTCATCACTCGGTTGGCTGCCATCTCACTTTTTGTGAATGACAAGTAGACCTAGGGAACTTCCCCCTAAGTCCCTCTCAGAACTGTACGTGAACCTCTCGGCTCATACAGCTCCCATTATCCAGCCGTTGGCAGTATTCCAAACTTCCAATGTGCAAACAGATTTCTTTCTCTTGTCGCTATT
>JAFSBX010000141.1 GCA_017437065.1 Lachnospiraceae bacterium | reverse complement strand
TCACTATCTGATGGAACAGATAGCAGATTTTATGAAACAGCTGTATGAACACTTTTTTCTGGAAAAGAATGAAATAAAAAAACTGCAAAAAAATATATCTTCTGAATTGTTAGCAAGTTTTCGAAGACACCTAACAGAAAGAGAAGATATAAATACGGAGCTGCGTAACGCAGTTCTAAACTAACATAAGTTTATCAAAGAAGGTGATGCCTGCCAAGAGGAAAATGCAAATTTAATAAAAATTTCCACAAAAATAAAATTGGATAACTATAAATATAGGATGTGGATAACTTTTGTATTTTATTGCAAGTACAAAACATATGTTTGTTTTTTGTTGAAAAGGCAGGCTATAGATAAATTTACCTTTCATTGCTGATATCTTTTTGTACTCATTGTTTTTTCTGAAAAAAAATGATATGATAAGAAAAATTAAGGGAGATTATGCTATGAATCACATGAAACATCGTTCAAATGAATCCGTGGAGGATTATTTAGAAACAATACTTTCTTTACAAAATAAACTTGGACAGGTTCGTTCTATTGATATTGCTCATGAAATGGATTTTTCCAAAGCAAGTGTCAGTGTTGCTATGAAAAATCTGCGTGAAAAAGAATACATTACCATGAGTGAGAACGGATACATTCTTCTTACGGAAAGTGGCAGAAAGCAGGCAGAAGAAGTATTGGAGAAACATACCATTCTTACAAACTGGTTAATCAGCCTTGGCGTAAATAAAGAAATTGCACAGGAAGATGCCTGCCGTATGGAGCATGACATCAGTACGGAAAGTTTTTTAGCTATCAAAGCTCATATTAATGGATTGTCTGTATCAGAGTAAACATACTACAAAAGGGATTATCACAAAAACTTTACTTAGTTTGTGACAATCCCTTAATTTTTGCCTGTTAAATTCTTATAACACCTTAGATAAGAACTCCTTCAACCTTGGATTTTTCGGATTTGCAAAAAATTCCTCCGGTGAAGCACTTTCCAAAATCTGTCCCTCGTCAATAAAGAGTACTTTATTTGCTACTTCACGGGCAAATCCCATCTCATGAGTCACAATAATCATTGTCATGCCTTCTTTTGCCAGAGACTTCATCAAATCCAAAACTTCGCCAACCATTTCCGGGTCAAGAGCACTTGTCGGCTCATCAAACAGAATTACATCCGGATTCATGGCAAGAGAACGTACAATTGCCACTCTCTGCTTCTGTCCGCCGGAAAGTGTGGACGGATAAACATCTGCCTTATCTTCCAGTCCGATTCTTTTCAACAATGTAATTGCATTTTCACGAGCATTCTTAATAATTTCTTCTTTTGATGTCGTTATTGGAATTAACTCCTGTTTCTTATCAGCTGCCTTAAACATATTGGTAAATTTCATCCAACTGTTTTTTCTCTTTGCCTTACGCAAATCCTGACACTGTACATAGACCGGTGCAAGCATAATATTCTGTATTACCGTCTTATTATTAAACAGATTAAAATGTTGGAAAACCATTCCCATATGTCTTCTGTGAATATTAATATCTACCTTGATATCTGCAATATCTACACCATTAAAAATAATCTGTCCACCGGTAGGGTCTTCCATACAGTTAAGACAACGTAAGAATGTACTTTTTCCGGAACCTGACGGACCAATAACAACCATAATGTCACCTTTTTCAATGGTAACATTAATCCCGTTCAAAACTTTGTTATCGCCGAATTTTTTTTCAAGATTAATTACGTCTATCACTTTTTCTCAGGCTCCTTTCCATAATCTTAATTCCAAGGCTGATAATCAATACAAGGGCAATATAAATCAATGCCATTACCAGATATGGAATCATAAACTCATAACTGTTGCTTCCGATATAGTTAAAAGCCACATAAAGGTCTGCCGCACCAACGAAACTTACAACAGATGTTTCTTTAATCAGAGCAATAAACTCATTTCCCAATGTAGGAAGAATATTTTTAATTGCCTGTGGAATCACGATTTTTACCATTGTAGTACCAAAGCTAAGCCCCACTGCACGTCCCGCTTCCATCTGTCCGCCATCCACGGACATAATACCGCTTCGCATCGTCTCAGATATATATGCACCACTGTTCAGACCAAATACAAGTATGGATACCTGTATACCCGTCATACGCATACCCATTAACGGAAGTAATACATAATAGAATACAAGGAGCTGTACAACTATCGGCGTACCACGGAATAACGCTACATAAAAACTACAGATGGCATTCAATACTTTCGGAAGTGTCTTATATTTTGGAATCACACGCACCGTAGCAATCATTGTACCGATAAAAATACCGATAATTAAGCCGATAACTGCTATTAACAACGTATTTTTCAAGCCCTCTGCTACTTTTACATAACCATTCTGCTCGATAAAAATCTCAATAAATTTGTTAATTTTCTGGTCAAAATTTCCCATAAAAACCTCTTAAATCCTATTTTATACTTACTGCATTGCATTAATAGCTTCTGTAATACATTTTGCCGGTGCGGAATCAATAATTACATAATCAATATTGCCATTCAATAAGTCCTGAATTGCCAGTGAACCATTTTTATACCCTACTGTTTCTGCTGCAAAACCGGTAAATCCCCAGTCTGCATCGCCTTCGCAATAAAACTGTCCTGTAGTACCGTTCTGTACACCAATCTTTGTAGAAGCATCTTTTTCATTCAAAATAGCTTCTACTGCTGCTGCATCTGCACATGCATCAAACTCTGTATTATCAGATGTAACAACTACCTTCTGGGATGCACTGTAATATGGATCTGAGAAGTTCACATACTCTTTACGTTCTTCTTTGATGGTAAGCCCTGCCATTGCAATGTCACATTTCTGCTGACCTACTGCAAGACATACAGCATCAAAATCCATGTTCTGAATTACCAGTTCCTGACCAAGATACTCTGCAAATGCTGCCGCAATTTCCATATCAATTCCATAATAACTCTCGCCCTTTGTGTATTCAAACGGCTCAAAAGCTGCATTTGTTGCAACAACAAGCTGTTCTTTGCTTGTGTCAAGCTCTGCTGAAGTTACGGCAACCGGAGTACCGTCACCAAAGTAGTTGTTGCAAATCTCGTCGAACTTACCGTTTTCCTTGATTTCTGCAATAAATGTGTTAACAGAATCCAACAGCTCCGGCTGTGTCTTATCCACACCGAATGCATATTCTTCATTTGTTAACTCAATTTCAATAACTTTTGCTGTCTTTGCGGATGCACCATTGCCGGCACCACCACATGCGGTAAGTGCAGTAAATGCCATAACAACAGACAATCCAAGTGTAACTAATTTTTTCATCATAATACCATACCTTTCACGTTCTTTTGTAATAGATTTTAACTTTCTCAATATATCATTCAAATAGGAAAAAGGCAATATTATAGCTGAAAAATCCACATTCTTTCTATGTAAAAATAAACCTAAAGCATCTCCTCTTCATAAGTAAATGCAAGCCGTCCTATCTTTTGAACACTTTTGGGTATTTTTACTTTTTCCAGCCTATTGCAATATAAGAAAGCACATCTTCCTATCTCTTCTAACCCTTCTGATAATTTTACTTGTTTTAACGCAGAACAGGCAAAAAAAGCTCTCTCTCCTATGACCCGTACACTTTCCGGTATCTCTATTTCCCTCAATCTGCTGCACTCTGCAAATGCATATTCTTCTATCATTTCAAGTCCTTCCGGCAATTTTACACTTTCTATTGAAACACATCCCTCAAATGCTTCTTTATCAATCCTCACTACCTCCCGCGGAATCACCACATGCGGATTTTTACCGTAATATGCATACAATACATCCTTTGCAATAAAAAATGTTTCCATTTTTAACGACAGATTTTTGTCTTCTAATACTTTAGACTTAAATGGACATTCCTCAAATGCATTTTCTGCTATCGACTGAATACTTTCAGAAATATTCAGCTGCTCCAGCTTTTCACAGCGAGCAAATGCATACTCCCCTATTGCTTCCAGTTCCTTCGGTAATTCCACGTTTTTTAGGGAAATACATTCCACAAATGCCTGATAACCAATTGTCTGAACAGCCTCCGGTATTACGATTTTCTCCAATGCCTTACAATTTTGAAAAACTCTGCTCTCTATTGCTTTTAATTTCTGTGATAACACGACCTTTTTTAGGGAAATACAGTCCCGGAATGCTCCCTCAAATATTCGTGTTACTCCATCCGGTATCACGATTTCCTCTAATCCGCTGCAATAAATAAATGCAGCTCTCCCTATGCATTCAAGTTTCTCCGGCAATTCCACTTTCCTAAGCGAAATACAACGATTAAATACGCCTCCCTCAATTGTTTTAAGCCCCTGTGAAAACTCTATTTCCTCTAAGTCCGTACATTTATAAAATGCACGCCTTCCTATTATTTCCAGCCCGTCCGGCAACTTTACATACTTTAATGAAGTACACTCACTAAAGGCTTCCTCTCCTATCACCCGTACGCCCGCCGGAATTGTTACCTGTTTTTCCTTCCCCTGATAACGCTTCAGCACGCCGTTCTCAATGTCAAATTCATCTGTTAAGTTTGTATCATATTTCATTTGCAATCGGCTCCCATCTGTCACATTCATAAAACTTCTACAACATTGCCTAACACATACTTTTTTTAATATCTGAAATATCCGGAATGTCCGCTTCATCAATGATTTCCATTACTTCTTCAACATAATTCATTGAATGTATGGTAATCACATTCTGTATCATCCGTTCCACAAATCGGCCATTGCCAAAGTTTTTTACATGACAAAAATGCTGCACTACACGATTTGCCTTCGCTATCGCAGCCTCCGTAACTGTAAATCCACAGGAAGTCATCTTTCTGATAAATATTTCTGTCAACTCATCTGCACTGTAATCTTCAAAATGAAAAGTAAATCCGATTCTGGATGCAATTCCCTGATTTGATTCAATAAAGTCTTGCATTTCCTCCTTGTAACCCGCATATATTACCACCAAATCATCTTTGTGATCCGCCATTGCTTTTATCAATGTCGCAATTGCTTCTCCACCAAAATCCTGTTCTGACTTTGGTGTCAATGTATATGCCTCATCAATAAAGAGTACCCCTCCCATTGCTCTCTCAATCACATCAGCCACCTTTGGTGCAGTTTCACCGATATAACTTCCTACCAAATCCTTGCGTTCTACCTCAATCAGCTTATTTTCCATAATCACGCCGATATCATAGAGTTTTTGTGCGATAAGTCTGGCAATCATCGTTTTTCCGGTACCTGCATTTCCTGTAAAAATCATATGCATATTCGCATCCGGCACCATCAGCCCATGCTCTCTGGCTTTTATTTTAAAATTAATCAAAGCCTCAAATTCCTTTATCTTTTCTTTGACACTATCCATTCCAATTATATTATCAAATGAGATAGATTTTTTTACTTCCTTCGGTGTGTTGTTAAGCTCTGCTATTTCAGGTATGTCTTCAGCATCCAACATCAACAGATGTTCTTTGCTTTCCCCTACATTTAAAGAATGTTTTAAAAAGGTTTCCTGTTGCAGTCTTCCGACAAACCTTCCATTTCCGAAATTCTTACGTTTTGAGAAATACTCAAAAACAATTCGTACTTTTTTCACTGCCTCGCTGGAAAGCGTAAATCCTGCCTGCTCCATTTTACTCACATACATCTGCACAAGCTCATCCGGTGTATAGTCATCAAATACAAAAGTGTTGCCTATACGCGAAGCAATACCCGGATTCACATTTAAGAATTGTCGCATCTCTTCCTCATATCCGGCAAAAATAACAATCAAATCCTGCTTGTGATCTTCCATAGCTTTTATTAAAGTAGCAATTGCCTCAGCACCAAAGTCTTTTTCCGAACTTGGAATCAATGTATATGCTTCATCAATAAATAGCACACCATCAATCGCCCTCTCGATCACCTCGGAAGTCTTTGTCGCGGTCTGACCAATATGCTCAGCCACCAGATCCTTGCGTTCCACCTCAATCAGTTTATTTTCTTTTACCACTCCAATATCATACAACAGTTCCACCATAACGCGTGCAATCGCAGTCTTTCCGGTTCCCGGATTTCCGCTAAAAATCATATGCATATTGCCTGCTGGAATCACGGCGCCTGCCTCCTTTGCACTCTGTTGAAATTCCACATATTTTGCAAACTGATGCACCTTATTTTTAACATTCTCCATCCCAATAAATTCATCCAGATGTTTCCTGTAATCCCTATTCTCCACCACATCCGTAGAAACCATTTCCTCAATACTCGGTATCTCGTCCTTACCAATGTATCTGACAGAATCACTGTCCAGATTACCCATAGAATGCTTTACTATGACGCGCTGCATCAGTCTATCTACAAAACGTCCGTTACCAAAATTCTTTTTTCTGCCAAAATGCTCGCAAATTATCAAAACCTTGTCAAGAACATCCTCATCATAAATAAAACCTGCTTTTTTCATCTTTCTGTCAAACATCAGGATCAATTCTTCAGTGGAATAATCATCAAAATGGAACGTGTAACCGATACGTGACGCAATACCGGGATTGATATTTAAGAACTCATGCATCTCCTTATCATATCCGGCAAAAATAACAACCAAATCATGCTTGTGGTCCTCCATAGCTTTTATCAGGGTGGCAATTGCCTCTGTGCTAAAATCTCTTTCAGAGCTTGGAACCAATGTGTACGCCTCATCAATAAAAAGTACACCGCCAATCGCCCGTTCAATCACTTCTGTGGTCTTTGCTGCAGTCTGACCAATATATCCTGCTATCAAATCCTTGCGCTCCACCTCAACGACTTTATTTTCCCCGACAATTCCCAGATCATAAAGCATCTGACCGATAACACGAGCTATCATCGTCTTGCCGGTTCCCGGATTTCCCGCAAAAATCATATGCATATTGCTATTCGGAATCTCCAAGCCCTCCATTTCGGCACGTTTTAAAAAAATCATATATTTTTCAAATTCATATGCTGTTTTCTTGACATTTTCCATTCCAATCACATCACCAAGCATTTCCTTGGCAGACTGTTTGCGATAAACATCCGGCGGTAATACAAGTGCCTTCTGTACACTGGAATAATTCGCCAGATAATCCGCAAGTTCTTGATTTCCAAGCGGCAACAGTTTGCGATTCAACGCAATATACTCTATAAACTGATTTTTAAATTCGGGATGATCTATGAGTTGCTTTTTCAGTGCTTCGGACACCTTATCGGAATAAATGGAAAATAACTTTTCTGTTGCAAGATTCGGCACCGGTATCACATGACTCCCAAATAAGAACTTAATCTGCGGGCTTAATCCTAAAAATTTCTCTACATACTTCTTTTCACCAATAATAATGATATAGGTCTCCGGCTGATATGTGCCCAAAAGCTTTATCATGTGTGATATTTTAGATCCATCGTTCTCCATAGCTTTCTGACTTTTGTAAAGGAACTCTTTCAAACCCGTTAATACATATAGCTTTCTTTTATCAAGTCCCTTATAAACACCAAATGTATTCTCCATCGTAGCAGCTCCACCCACATACCCTTGTATATATCCAAGTTCTGTGGAGAATTCTTCAAAGGTACGACAATCATATCTCGAGCCGACCACTCTGTCAATTTTCCCTTTCTGAATCAATAATCTGGCAATACGATCCACGATTTTCTTCTTACCGACACCTCGCTCACCCTCTATGACACAATAAAGACCGCTTTCGTTTTCATTTTTTGCGATTGCAAGCACCTTCTCCAAATCAGGTATTTCTTTGCTTTCCACCGTAAATAACTCTTCAACTCTTGCTTCCCTCGCATTCAAGAACTCTCGATATTCCTCATACTGACCTGTTTTTCTCAGATAATCAATATAGGCAGCCAGATAAATTACAAACTTCTTTTTCTCTACCTTCTTTGGCCAAAATTCTTTCTCCGTATACCTATACAATTTTCTCCTGTCTATTGTGTGTTCCAGACACTGCTTTCTTAAAAGCTGCAAATCACCGTATGAATCTTCCTCATTTACCTCCGGAACATTCGACTGCACAATAAAATCCACCGGCCTGTCAGCATCCATATAGGCATAATACTCCCAATCTCTTGCTTCTTTCTCAAGGGCAACATAGTTGTTTTCCTGCAAAAGTTCTGCAACCTCAAATATCTCCGGTGAAACATTTATAAAAGTTTCACTGCTTAATTTAAAACAAAACCCACTACCTATAATCTCTTTTTCCGCAAGTAACTTATTTGTCGCATACCACTCTCTGTCTTGTGTAATTTTCTCCTCTCTTCCACAATCCATGAGATACTTAATGTATGCCGCATACACATAGACACATTGCTCGGATTCCACATATTTCCCATTTCCACAATGCTCTACAAACGGAATATATGTATTTAAAGGCGCATCAATTTTTACAGCAAAATTCCCATTGTTCTCCCCCTGCTCCCATGTTTGTGTACTTACATTTGATGCTATGATACAGGTAGTCACTCCCCTTGGCAATCCACCAGATTCCTCACCCGGCATCCTATAAACCAAACCACCTTGAGAATGTATCCTTATAAAATTGCCATCATTTAATTCTCGCTCTAATTCCACAAGCCCATTTTCCACAAGCATCTTTGCAAGCTGAAATCGGCTCTCATCCACAAAGCGCAGTCCATCCTTTGCTTCCCAATAGAACTGATAATCTCCGCAAACAGTACGATACTTGTCACGTATTTCTTTTCTCTCTTTTAACGCATGTTCTAATCCATCATTGCTTATCACATACTCCAAATATGCACACAGTACTAAAATACAGCATTGCTCGTTGCAACTACGTTCTTGGCACATTGACATTAACTCAGATTCCGTGTTCCATTCAAGCTTTGTCTCCTCCAACAATGCACGTCCTGTTTTCACTCTGCTTAGCAATTCTTTGAATGTTTTGTCATTTTGGCATGGATAATCCGCTCCATGAATAATCAGATCCATATCCGCTTCATAATTGTACTCAATTTCTTCCACAAAATCGTATTTTACCAGCTCAATTGCAGTTTCTAAAAGTTCATC
Source organism: Lachnospiraceae bacterium (assembly GCA_017437065.1). GTDB lineage: Bacteria > Bacillota > Clostridia > Lachnospirales > Lachnospiraceae > RGIG3002. The sequence goes on along the minus strand of JAFSBX010000141.1, from coordinate 200,611 downwards.
GGATACATCACACAATCCGTGCTTCGGACACCAGCGAAACGGATAATTTCTTGCACATGCTCCCAACGTCTTTCTAATGTCCGGCTTCTGTGGATTTTTCTCCTGATATTTGAGGTTTTGTGGAGCCACCAATGCTTTGTATAACAATCGGTATACATCTGACCAATGATAAATCTTCTCAATCGTCTGTTGCTTTTGTAAAATGTGATTCGTAAAACTAATATTAATACCATTGCCTCTTTTATCTTCTATAAAAAAACTTAAATCCCTGTTCTTTGACTCGAAGGGTCTTGTCATCGTATATTGCTCCACACCCTCACACAGTTTTCGCACTTCAAATTCTCCTAAATCTGCACGAATCCGCTCCTCAAACCAAGCTCGATTTACCAATTCTGTCATATGTACTCTCCTATCTGCTCCAATATATTTCTTACCTCACATCAGTGGTTTATCTTACTCTACATCTCCATCGCTGACTTCTTCCTCATTAAACTCATCATCGTCATCATAAAAACACGAATACACATTCTCCCGGGTTTTTTCATCCCAATTTTCTTCGTCCCAGTTTAGAAAAGAGCCGCACCGGAAACAGTAGTACTCATTCTTATTGTATCTATGACGCTGTTTACATACCGGACATCTTCCAATCAAATCACCACCGCAGATATTCATGCGTATCATCTTTGGTGCTTCTCCACGTTCCTCTGCCAGCTTTGCCGACATACGCTGTCCCCAGTAATAATCTGCAAGGAATATTTCTATGCATTCCTCGCAGCTATCATTTAAATCATTTCCGTCTCTCGAATCATCTTCCACAAAACAATGCCTGTTCCACAAATCGAAGATTTCACAAAAGCCACATCCTTCCTTAGCACTTTGTCCAAAATACATGGTTCTCAAAATACTTGCAATCGGATATGGACTTGTGTGGACAATTCCGCGTGCCTCCTTTAGTGCCCGTTTCCTATTTTTTTTGATTTCCTGCCATTCATCCTTCTTTTCACGTTCATAACAGCAAATCTTCTCCTGACTACTTTTCTCTCGTTCCTCCAGTCTCTTTATCTGTCTTCTTAAGACCTTTGGATTATCCGTCTCACTAAGAATCCGCTGTTTCTCCTCCTGTGTCATAAGAGAAATATTCCGTTCTGCCAGCTTCTCCTGCACTTCCTTAAATGCAATTGCGCGCGGATGCAGATTTCTCACTTTCTGCACTTCTTCCACTGACATATATGCCAACTCAGCTACCGTCTTGCATCCCCATCTTTTTAGCGCATTATATGTACGCACACAAAAATCTAAATCTTCCATCCCTGTGTTAAATAACTCCTCAAATTCCTCGTCCGGTATGTCGAAATAATTCATCACAGCCTCCCCCTACTTTTCTATTTATTTTTCCAGCGTTTATAGTATTCGGTATGTTTTACCGTCACTGGTGCCTTATCCACATCTCCGCACTTTTCAGCAATCAGATTAAACACATAATTTACCTCAGACTGACTGTGGAAATTATCAAACCAGGTACTCTTGAATGGAACACCACACTCTTGAAACGCTGCAATTACTTTCTTATGCCAGAGCTGATCCACATAATCCCCGATATTTGATGCTGCACCGACTGTATGACGGTATTTGTCCTCTGCATGGTCTTCCATAATTACCTGAATGTCAGACAGTTGTGTCACACACTCTGTTTCCGGTGCAATCCAGCCTGTATATTCACGGAACTGTTCTTTATGCAGGGTTTTCGTAGAAATGAAATCATCTACTACTATATTGGCCACTCTTTTTCCCTGTGCCTTTACTTCTTCATATACTTTGCGCAGTGCTTCATTGTGTGCGTAAGCTAACAGTGCATTTCCATAACGCTTTTTGCTTGTATTCTTTGCTTCCCACTCATTATAAACTTCGTTTGGAATGATTTTAATATAGTATAGCAGGCCATATTTTTCATTCGTATAAACCTTGTCCTCAATCTCATCAAAGTTTTCAAAGCCGGTAAGCATCTTGCCTAGCTTTATCGCTCGCTCTTTTGCACCGGAATTTTTTTTAGAATCGCCGGTATTTAATTCATTCCCGTTCTCGGCTGTCCGCGGCACATCCGGGTCGGCATACACAGCAACTACCATAAGCTGCTTAAAAGGCTCTACTTTTCCGACCTCATCACTGCCGATTACACCTTCGTTTTCTACTTTTTCAACCATTGTTCTTTCATTTTCCATCATTTTTTTCATTTCCTTTCAATCATATTATTCTTTAAGATTATTCATTTCATCAAAATCATCTTCTTTTATTTTTATGTGGATACTGCATCCAGCCCAAAATACTGTTTTATGATTTTCGCCAGCTCACATGCTGACGCATACGCCGTCTCAAACCGTTTTTGATACTCTGCCGCTTTTTCTAAAATTATGAAATCCGAATCTGCTGCATCAATAAACAACTTTCCTCCCATCAGCTCAATAGCAAGTGCATCTCCTTTCGCTTTACATGACATGGATAAATTCGCTACGTCACAAATGCCACTCTCAAAATCTTGCTCATAGTCTCCATAATAGAAAAATATTACATCATAATCCTTATTCTGAAGTTTTAATGATTTAATATCAGACTTTCGCTTCAGACCATTTTTTGTGATTTCAAACATTTCCTTCTTTCCTTCCTGTGTTATTTTTTTCCAAAAGATGGTGGTGTCATTCCGACTGCCATCCATTCGTCATAATGCTGTCTGTCGTATTCTAACATTGCTTTCGCTTCATCTGTCCACACAACACCGCCATTCTGTAAATGTAAAGCGTTTTTTCGTCTAACGGAACTTAAATGAGCTTCTCTGCTTTCACGTAATTTGCGCCTGTTTACATTTAAAATGAATTCGTTCATCTCACGCGCTTCTGCCTCTCGCAATACTTCTGACTTTCTGGCATATGCGTAGCGTTTTCTTTGCTTTTGATGCGAACGGTAAATCATTAGTACAATCAAAATGCCAACTACTAAACATCCTATTTGAGAATTTGATAAACCAAACATTTCTTTGTTCCTTTCCGATGTTACTTATAAAGAAGTCTGCTCTCAGCATCCATAATTTCTCCACATGCTTGCAGTACCTTTAATTTTTCGGTGACATACACCGCACCTTCCGCGATTGCACAATCATCTATATCCGCCAATTGATAACAATCTTCCATAATCATCCCACGCAGGCGTGTGGACATATTTCTTGCAATCGCCTGACGTGCGTTTTGCTTCATACCTATCAGTGCCGGCACCAGATAATTATTATCAACTTCCCGTAGCAATCGCTGAATTTCCCTGTCCGACAAATAGGAAAGCTCCCTCTCCAGCCAATCAAGTGCTTCTCTTACCTCCAGCCCCTCACTTCGCGAGAAATCCGTCTCAAAATAAACTTTTGCAATTTCATCTTTGCTTTTTTGTTCCTGCGCTTCATAGTTCCGGCAGACTTCGATACACTTTTCCCGTATCTTAGTCGGAAGCATACTGCTTACCATCTGCTTCACCCCATATGGATTCGTGCCTTCCTGAACCAAAAGTGCACCACGGATACTAATATATGCAGCTGTCGCCTCAAAGCCCTCCGGCCGGCTTACCCAATAATAATTAGAAAGCACCTCTGATATACACTCCGGGCTGTAGCCATCTACAATCAGCTCTGCTGCCTCATAGAGAATTGCCTCCGTCCGATTTTCTAAATCCAGGCGGGACGCATCTTCTTCCACTGCCAGCAGACCATAAGCCCGTGCTTTCTTTGCAAAACTCGTAACAAAATAGATTACACGTCCTAATAATTCGATGTCTGTATCCATAGGTTCTGTCTGTTTTTGTCTCGCAATCGCATCATGACGCATCTCATTTAAGTATCCGTTCCAAATATTCTTCTCGTCGTTCGTATTATATCCCATTTCTTCCTTTCGCTCCTTTATGCACACTTCTTATCCTTAATCTTCTTACCGTCAGTTGCTCTTATTCCACTTTTGTAAAGGTTCCAAGCTCTCCGCTTATTTCATCTCCGGCAAACTGTGTGTGATTTACATGATTGTCCGTAATTTCAAAATAGTAAACCTTAGATTCCGGGAGAGCAATTTTAAATCCGCCCTCTGCAAGTTTATACACATGCCCGAATTCTTTCTCACTCCCCTTCGCTGTCCAGTACACGCTTCCAATCTCATCCACCAGATTTTCACTGTCCTGATAAATATCAATAATAAACTCATCTCCGCTTTCGTTCCGGAATGTTCCACTCAGTTTCTGAAGTTCTTCAAACGCCGTAAAATGATATCCTATAAACGCAAGCTGTTTTGCCGGATTATAGATTCCATAGCACCTAAAATCATTCTCCGGACCAAAATCACCATAATTCGCCCATGAAACAAATTCCTCCGGCATATTCTCTTTCCTCGCCCCGGGCATATACACGAAAAGCTCTCCCGCATCCTCAAGCTCCGAAGCTCCACAGGTTACATAGCGTTTGCCGTCCTCATAGTATTCCTGTCCCGCTTCCATTTCCAGCTCAATAGATTCCACTGTCATAGAATATGTATATTCATTTACCATCTGCGGCTCTGTAAACTTTCCGGAATAATTGCTGATGTATACCGTTCCATTCGGGTAGTCTGTACCGGTATAACCTAAATCCGAATCATGGTACTGCGCGTTAAAGGTTCCGTCATCATTCAAATACAATTCCGTCGCCCAGCCACCGGCACCGCCGGAATATACAAATTCATCCGGCAATTTTGCAAAAACACTGACTACCTCTGTTTCTTCCGGTATCTCTGTTTCCTGTGCCTCTGCCTGCACTTCTGCATTCTGCTCATCTGTTCCTGCCTCTACCCGTACTTTCTTCTCTGACAAAATTGCCGCACTACTCTCCTCTGCTTCATTTGAACCACAGCCTGTAAGTACTAAGCCTCCTAAAAAAACTGCCACTAATACTTTTTTCATGTTTCCTCCCATTCTGCCACTTCACCGGCTCTTTTCTGTTCTATGCAGACATTGTATCAATTTAAAAAATCATTTCTGGCAGGCAAAGTTTCCTACTCTTTTCCTACTCTTTACGAAATAGGACACCCTTTGCTATTGCATAAGAATACATACTTCTGCCTGATACTGTTCCTCTAAATATTCCCAGAAGCTGATATCACCACTCTTATCTCCCACCAGATAAATCTTGGAAAATCTATCCACAGAACACATTTCCTGCACGTTCTTCGTGATGACTTGATAAACCGGAAGCATACACTCCCTATACTCCTCCCGTTTCATAGGCGCATATATCCCCATCCACAAATTTTTAAATATAATAGTTGCCTCATCATTCCGCAAGAATTGGCGCTTTACCCGCTCTAACGTTCCATAAAATTCCTCAAACGCATCTTTATACTTCTCGTCCTCCTCACGAATTCCCGCTATATTTAACCACTCAAAATCAATCGTCTCTTTCATCTTCTCTATCAGCCGTTTGTCTGCATCCTCCATGCATTCCTTTAAATCTATCTTGCATGTGTCTGTCAGACAGATAAGATTTCCATCACATTTTTCTACAAAGCCTGCATCAAAATCCGTATCATTCAGACAAAGAACAAGTGCCCTCTCCCCTTCCTTCAGACAATATTCCTCTTTTGCGTCGAAGGCTTCTGCAACTGCATGGATTCCTTTCCTTAAAGTCTCATCTTCCGACACAAAAATCTCACCGCTGTCAGCATAAAACGATTCTAACCATACCAGCTGATAAATATCTTCATAATAATACTTGATATAACATATCTGATACACTAGCTTCTGATAACTTAATGGCATTGTTTTCTCTTTGTAGCTCACCAGCCAATGTTCCGGAAATACCTTGGGAAGAAGCGTCTCTATATTTGACAGAAGCGTTTCATCTGCATCATTGATTCTCTCTGCAAAAAAACGCGGATTCCTATTTTTTCTGATCAGACACTCAGCGTGGTAAATTTTAACCGCCTGCTGCACCGCATAAATATCCGGCATCAAATATACGTCTTCCATCGGTGTCTCCACATAAAGTGCTCTGTTCCATCCATCTCCCATAAACGTATAATCACTTGTCCATGCAGTAAGAGGTGTTCTGTCATTCAGACATAAATAACCGGCTCTCTCAAGTTCTTTTAATGCATGTACCGGCACCAGAAACCTACCATCTTTTTGTGTTCCAAGACTTCGGAGAAATGTCTCCTCTTCATCTTTCGAAAACAAAAAAATTCGCTCTGCCTTGTCAAAGTCCTCTTCATATACATAGCACTCCGTCAGCAGCGTCACATCATCCGACGTAATATTTTCCGTCTCATCCTCAGAATCCGTCCATTTTAACATATATTCATATGCAGACCGAAATCCCGAATCCCGTGCCACCTCATAAATCGTACCACCAAGCTCTTCCACGGTATGATAAAGTTGTTCAAACTGTTTTTGTATCTGTTTCATTTTAATACTGTCCATTGTTTTATCTACCCACTTTCTTTTAAACAATTCTCTGCTGCTCTAATCCTGTGTAAAACTGACTAAATACCACTCACCGTCAATCAGCCCCAACAGCACATACATACTCTCTTCCTTTTGCTCGCCATTTGCCGTATAGGAAACAATAAGATCAAGCGCCTTCACCGAACGAAGCTTTATGGCAACTCCGGTCTCCTCCTCCAAAAGCTCCTCATAGCGGTCTAACTGCACTCCCACCATGTCAAGTTCCTCATTAATCTCCCATGTAACAGAATCTGTATCTGCCGTCATACCCTCAATTTCTGCATATATCTCCTGCATTCTTTCCTTGAAAGCATTCTCGTCTCCATCAAAATTTTCATTAATCTTTTGTTGCACGATTGCCTCCGGCATCAATGATATGAATTTTGTCATGTCAGTATCTACATATACCGCATCCATCAGTTCCTCTACCACTTCTAAATATCCATTATTCGGTGCTACGTCGAACTTTGCTGCAATTAGATTCAGAATGACTTTTGCCCCTAATAGAACTACTATAACCGCTGCCACTGCCAGTATAATTTTAAGTATCGTCTTTTTCCTCTTCTCTGATTGAACGCTCACATGAAGACCACAATTGACACAACATTCTGTTCTCGGATCAATTTTTGCACCGCATCTTTTACAATTTTCTATATTTATATTTTCTTTCATATAGTTTAACCGCCTCTTCAAAAGTTTCTGCTCTCCCTTGCTCTATTGCTTTTGCCATAAAAAGGAAAGCTTTTTTTTCAAATCTGTAAGCATCCGGAAGCCGTTTCATCCGGTCAATGTGTATGCGGTAAATTTGTGCATATTCATCCACTACTGCATCCAGTTCTGTCTGCACTTTTTGAACACGCTTATACTCCACTCCACCGGCAATTTCTTTATTTCTTTTTATAATCCATTTATTAGCCAGTGTCTGCGCCAATACAAGTATAAGAATGATAATCATGAATTGTAATGCTTTTACCAGAAAAACAGACATATTAGCCGATAATCCCCAAACATCAAATAATACAACTGCCAGTTTGTTGAAAGAATCATCCAATTCCAACACTAACGCTACAGACACAAACAATATGAGTATTTTTTTCCAAAAAGGTTTCATACCATGCCAGGGTTTCTTGTAGCCGCCCGCTTCTTTCTTCTCATACCTGGCCTCTGCCCGCTCCAGTTCCCTGTCAATAGCATCAAATCTCTGTATGATATTAGCAGCTCTATAAAGTACATCCACAATTTCCTGCTTTGACATCGAATCTATAGGTTCATTTGTGTTCATTTTTTTCTCCTTTGTTTCAGTACATATTCTTCAATGCTTTTCCCATTTTATATTTATAAAATTTTATATTCATAAATATCAAATAAACATTCTTTTATTGACCATAATAGCAACTCCTTTTTCTGCCTTACCACCGGATTTTTTACAAAACTGTTTCATTCGGACCGCACTTTCCTCATCCGGCAGATAGATATAGGAAATCTCTGTATAAGACACGTTCTTCTCTGTCACACAGCAGACAATGTCCATACTATCCTCTTCCCCCTGCTTTTCCATGGCAGCCCAGTCAATCTTAGCAATGCCCTCTTCATAGCTGTAAGTCTGCAACTTCTCATCCTTTGCCTCTCTCATTACAATCTGATATCCCCGGGAGGATGCATACTCTCTTGTAACACACAGATACGCATAAGCCGTGTCAGAATTCTCCCTCTGCTCTTTTACCGCCGCCGGTGCATACGCATGGAAATCAAATCCCACATACTTCTTATCTCCGATTTGCATATCCGGACATAATCCATCTTTTAATATCAGCTCTACATCCTGTAATTTTACCAGGTGATACAGCAATTTTTTATCGCTGATATTTCTGGTTCCAATTCTGGATGACTGGAATGCTTTCTTTGCAGCTTCCTCATTCTCAAAGGAACGATAAATGGCATTTCGATAGCCTTTTACCTGCACAGAACACTCGTCCCAGCTCGCATAAATACCCGGTTTTCTTCCATTGATTACCACATACCATTTATGCGGCTTTGCATCAGTCGCCACCTTTAATGTGGCCATCTGTTCTCCTTCCTCCAAAATTGCCATAAGATTCTCGCCCTGTATATAGGATCTATCCATAAGCACAGAAACAACGCTGTCTATCACTTCCCTGCCTTCTTTGATAAGTTTCATGGCACGCTTTAACTGTTCATCTAAAATCCGGTCTGCTTCCTCTAATACTTCCGCACCCTTCGGAGAATCTATAACTTTTTCAGGATTTAAAGACAGCAATCCCATAGTTCCCATTCCAAAATGACAAATCATCTTTATCGCATAGTTTGTCGCCTTCTCCAAATCGCTGCTGGCACCGGTATTAATTCCACGCTCTCCATAGTACACCACTTCTGCCGCACGTCCCGCCAAAAGACGGCAGATACAATTTAGAAAGTCTTCCTTTGTCAGATTATGCACATCCTCTCCATCACCATAGGACACATATCCACCAAACGTTCCTCTCGAAACAATAGTGATAAACTTCGGCTCCCTGCCTGTCTTAAATCCTACATAAGCATGTCCCACTTCATGACGTGCCACACTCAATCGGTACTCTTCGTCATTTTCGCGTTTCTCTCCATAGAGCTGCGTCTCAAGGGTATCTGTAAGCAAATCGTCACTGATTTCCTTTTGCATGTCAATCGACACATTCGTCATATTGGATATCGCCCGTTTTAAAAAAGCTAAACTCTTTCCACCGGTATGCTCTGCTACATAATCGACTGCCACCTCTGAAATCTTATCCACGTAGTTCTTTTTTTCCAGTAAAAGCTGTATGTATTTTTTGCGTTCCCCACGGCTTGGAAGACCCACATAGACCGGATTGTCAAATCGTCTGACTAATGCAGGATCGATCACAACCTCATATGGGTTTCCACTTCGTCGCGTCACATTATAATTGGTGGCACCCACCACAAACACCGGTTTAAACGGGTCTTTGTCGTTAAATCCTTCCATCTCCGTCAAAAGCGTGTTTACCATCATCTCAAGCATCGTATCATGTCCTGTTCTTTCTTTAGCAATCACGTCAATCTCATCAATAAAAAGAATCGCAGGAGCATTGGCATATGCTATCTTAAATAAATCCTTGATTTCCTGTACCGGGTCTTTGGCATTTCGTATACTCGCACCTGTGGTATTCAAAAACAGAGCTTCACACTCTCCCGCAAGAGCCTTCGCAAGACTTGTCTTTCCTGTTCCCGGCGGTCCGTAAAGAAGTACTCCACGCGGTATTTCTGCTCCTTCAAGTATATATTTATCAATATTGTACATGTAATTAATAAAATGTTGAAAATCACGTTTCGCCTGTTCTGCTCCGATAATATCTGAAAATCGCATCTTTGGTCTCTCAAATTCAAACACCTTGGAGCTTTTAGCTTTTCTACGGAGTGCTGCATCATCCCTTCCCACATCACGCAGATTTAAGTTGTAAAATTCTACCACTCCTATATTTTCTCTTATAAAATAGCGTGTCTTATACTCAACACTCTGTCCCTTTTCCGACAGGCGTTTCAGATTATTTTGAATATGTAGTTGCTGCACAAGCCCTTCTAAATTCGCTGCACAAGCCTTCTCATCTTGCCCCTCTTCGTAAATTCCCCGCACTCCGGCATTCAGTATCTCTTTTTTATCCTCCGCATGGTAGGATTCTTTATTTACAATATAAAGTGGAATCTGTGGTGCTTTCTTTCTCATCATATCAAGACAGTTTCTTCCAACAGATTCTACTCCCATTGCATTAGATATTCCTGCAGACCTCGGTGACACTTTATAAGTCAAATCAATGATCATAAGCATAATCTTATTTTCCCGAATAAGCTGTACCGCCTCATTCTCATCTGTAGCAAACAGCACATGAATATCCGAATGTTTAAAATGCATCTTTGGGCTGTCTGAAACTACTAAGATATTGCTGCTCTGTTCATTCACAAACAATGCATAGACATCACTGTTTTCCTTTTTGAGTTCTATTTCAACAGATAACTCATCCACAGCAAGCTGCCCCTGTTTTTCCACCGCATCTCTTACAAATGAAACCATGCAATCCTTCAAAATCTCTGCCCCACGGCTCGATGCAATACGTGCATCCACACCGTTTCCTATCTGGAACAGAAACAGCTCCGGCAGCCTCTTATCGTATTTTATCTGCACTTCATAATTTTCCATAATATCCTTTGCAACCTCATCCATCTTATCCTTGACGATGTTGCACAAATAGTGCTGCTGCAAGTGATTAAACATAATAATGTTTCCCGAAGCAAATCGTGAACACAATTCATTCGGAAAAGCTTCGTCATCCCGCAAGGCGTCTAACACCTCGTTTTCAGGCAGTGTTGACAAATCTGCATATTCATTGTCCAGATACAGATTTTTCCCACAATTCGTTGTGAAAATAACAATCACATTTTCAAAGCTTACATACTTTTCATAATACTTATCATACAGACGGGCTCCTTCTAAAATCTGAAGAAACAACATCTTTACCTTGATGTATGCTTTTTCAATTTCATCCACCAAGATAATAGACGTTGGATTTTCCATGACAAAGGTCGTCAATACCCCCGGCTTGGCATGCGTATATGTTTTTTCAAATCCAACCAAACCATTAGAAGACTGCTGATCCACATACGCACTCATATCCAGAATCTTAATCGGCATACCTAATATCTTTGCAGAAAGACGTGCAAGATACGTTTTTCCTACCCCCGGTGGTCCGGCAAACAAATAAGATGCCGCAGTCTTGTCCTTTCTGCTCTGTCCTGCAAACCTGGAATTAACATAGCCCTGCACAAACTTCTGAATTGCCGAATCCTGACCGACTATTTTCTTCGTCAGAACATCATACAGCCGCCCCGATGTGCCTGCAATGTCCTCAAGACTTTCCTTTACCTTCGTCTCCTTTTTCTTTTCCAGCATAAATTTCTTATTCCAAATAAGATAGGCATTATTCAGCCCATTCACATTATATTTTTCCTCATCACCTATCAGACTGTATAACAACTTATACACTACCGCTTCCTCCGGATACTCCGTCCGACTTTGCAATTTATTCAAAAATCTTTCTGCTGTTTTATAGTCTTCTATCGCACATAAGTCCTTTTCTAAACACTCAACCTGCTGTTTGATCATAAACTTCAGCTTCGCCGGATCTGTCATCGCCTTTTCACTTGCAAACAACTGATTAATTTTTCCCTGAAGATATGAAATCCGACCGTATGCTTCTTCCTCCAATTCCAATTCTTCACATATATCCTTCACGGGCATCAGACTGATACAGGCATAACCATATAGTAAATGAAAAGAAGTCATCTCTTCTTTCTTAATACTTTCCGCATATTTCAAAATTAAATCAATAATTGATTTTCCCATGAGCTTCTTCTCCTTTATTTTTCCATATATTGTATAAAATTCGTTCTTTATACTCAATCTATTGAGTATAGTCTGTCGGTTTTCATGTGCTAATGTTTCCTATATGTGTAATAAACAAAACGAGGTATCTTTATGATTTCATATAAACCCTTTTACGAAACTCTTTTTCTGAAAAATATCACTGAATATGAATTGATATTTAAACACGGGCTGTCAGCCAACACCCTCTATCGTATGAAAAAGGGTGAGGCAATTACTACAAAAACCTTAGACACGCTCTGCTTTATTTTAGACTGCTCTGTTTCAGACATTATCGAATATGAAAAGCCCGATTAATTATTTATGTTTTCTATATCTGCAGCCTCCTAAGGGCTATCTTTCCTAATGAATCCCCATACTCTGCCGCCAGCTTATACCAGGCTGTTGCTTCCGACATAAGCGCATTTGTTTCTACTATATTCGCACCTGCATTTTCCGCCATGCTTTCGTGATAACTTCCTATATGAAACATCGCTCTTGCATTTTTCTGCTTTGCCGACATTCCCAGCCACTTTAGTGCTTCTTCCTGATTTTTTTCTACTTCCAGTCCATTCATATACATTTCGCCAAGCGTACACTGTGCAACATCATTTCCATTCTCTGCCGCCAGACTAATCCATTTTACTGCTTCTTGCCGGTCGCAGGACACTGATTTTTTACCGGTTAAAAAGCATTCTCCCACTTGATACTGGGCTTTCGCATCTCCCTGATTCGCTGCCTGCAAAATTGCCTCAAACTCCTTCTGCTCCTTTTGAATCTCACTCTGTTTCTTTATCGAAAAGCATTTACAAAACTCTGTAAACTCCTCAGGTGACGCCTCCATAAGCGCCACGTGCATTCCCACAATTCCCTCAGTAAAACAAAGCTCTTCATAAAACTGCTCTGCACTTTTATAGCGTTCTTCCGGATGATAACAACAGGCTATCCTGATTGCCTCTGTCAGCTGCTCATGTACTCCGCTTAGCGGTGGAAACTCCTCTTCCGTCATCCGTCGTCTTACTTCTTCCCCCGTTGCCATGATTCCTTCTGCAAATGGCAGGCGGTTTCCGTTTGCCAATTCATACATAACCAGACCTAAACTGTAAATATCCGCACGAAAATCGTAATTTTCCCCTTTATACTGCTCCGGTGCCATGTAAGCTCTTGTTCCCACACTTTTTCTCATACTTTTATTCTGCACAGTATCTAAAATACGCGAAACACCAAAATCTCCAAGCTTATAGCAACCGTTCTCATTCCGGTAGATATTATCCGGCTTAATGTCCCGGTGCAAAATCTTTTGACTATGACAAAGCATCAGGGCATTGCAGATATCTTTTCCCAGACGTATAATCTCCAAGTCAGTGAACTTTCTTCCCCATCGTTGTTCCATCCTCAGATTCTCCAGTTTCTCCATACGAATCAGCAAGGAAGTACCGTAACTTTCGTCCTCTTCTTCCTCCCAGTCATATACCTCAAAATCAAGATAATCCACAATGTTTGTACTGCCCCGAAGCTGTTGCATCAAAGCGATTTCCCTTCCTGCTTTTCTAACTTCTTGTTCTACACGCTCCTTCATCTCATTATAATGTTCCTCTGACAACTCTGTTCTTTTTCCAAAGTTATCATATAAATCTATGACTTTCAGAACGGAAGTATCCTTGATTCCATAAGCACTTTTTTCCAGTCGGAATACAACGCTATAAGCACCCTCTCCTATCACCTCTTCTACGTTCCAGTTATCAAATACCTTTGTGTGTCGCCTGATTTTTCCTGACATCTTCCTTCCCCCTGTCATTTTCTATTTCCTATAAATCATCCAGTATGTATTCTACACCCTCCATGTCTAACTGTATAAAAATGCTTTTCACATAGTCACATAAAACATCCATTCCGTCGCAACAAATCGAATCATTCAATCTGGCATCTTCCAATGCAAAAATAAGCACTGCCTCCTCCGGATTTTTGGTACAAAGCGTTTCCATCTGTGCCAAATTCAGCATATGATTAATTTTCTCCAAGTCCATATTCAGATGAACTCCCAGTGAAATGAGTTTGCGCCGCATCGGAAACCATCGTCTGCTTCGGATCTCAGAAATACAATGACGCATTGAAGAAGACCAGTTCTGTTGATCTGCCAGTTCCTGTATACTCATCTGTTTCTCATCCACCCTGCTTACCCGATTCAGTTGTAAAAATTCCTGAATATAATCATATAATTTATCGTATGCCCTCCGATATTCACCGGCATGTTCCTGCACAAACCGTTGCATAGTTTCTTCATCCCGAATATTTATAATATGTTCTTCCATCTCCACAGTAGAGTAATTCACTTGCACATCCGGCTCCACTCCGCTGATATCTGTCTGCATACTTTCTAACAATTTACGGTAATAGTAATAGGTGTGTGGTAAAGTCTTGGAAGAAAGAATAAATATACATACACTGTCCTCCAACGACTTTGCATACAACTGAGGATAACGCCCGTACCGTTGCAAAAACCGATTCATCTGCTCTATGTCATAATGTGCGGCAAAGCCGATGCGGATGAACATCTCACGGCTCTGTGGCAGGGAACCTTTACACCATTTTCGGACAGATGTCACACTCACTTCACACAACTGTGCCATTTCTCTTCCGGAATACTGATTTTCCCGCATAATCTGTTTCATTTTCCACTGCCATGCAACACGCTGTTGCTGTAGTTTCGGCAATATCTCTTTTTTCAAGTCTTCCAGATTGTCACAGTGCAAAAGCTCATCTCTTAGAACGTTCGTTTTGTAAATATCCATTGAAAATTATCTCCCGTAAGCATATTTTTCCGTTATTTTTCCTAATATTTCTTTGCTTATTATACTTAATATTTTAAGTCGGGTCAACAATTATCACTTGGTTCATTAATTCATTTAACTCAAAAGTTGATCCAATTTTTTCTTCAGAAACAACGTCATATCCGTCTGCTTAGAATCCATATATTCTTTTGCCCAGGCGAGGAGAGTTTCCCTGCTTCCCTCCGCACCTATTGTCGGAATTTCATGCATGGACGGAATATCTTCCAACGTCTCCATCACTCCCCACCTGCGTGCCATTTCGATTGCAATATCAATCCATTCCGTTCTTTCCATAACATCCCTCATTTCTTATTCTTGCTTTGATTATAGCAAGTAAAAAAAATTGCTTTGGCAGGCAAAGTTTCCCATTCCTCGTTTTTTATTATTTATTTGAAGGAAAAATTTAAGAGCTTAGAAATGCCAGTTTTAAAGCATTTCTAAGCTCTTAAATATATAGTAGTTTAAAATAACAACAATAAATATCCCCTAAACACGTACCTCTCCAATCTCTTTTAAAACGTTATTTACCGTATCCTTTGCCTCTTTATAAGCATAATAATTCCCATTTACCAAACCTCTTTGCACTGAAGACTGTGAAATATCCAATCTTTCTGCACATTCCGACTGGCTACACTTATTTTTATCAAATTCCAAAATGATTTCTCTTTGCCGTTCAGACCAGTTATTCTGTATTACTGCCATCAAAGCAAATATCGTATTCAACATTACTGCTACAGAATTTCTGTCATCCTCTATTTCAATTCTTATATCTGACGCTTGCGTTTTACTTTTTGGTTCACTTTTCTTAAGCACTTCAATTGCTTCTCTTGCTTTATAATAGCCGGGACCATCGGCTCCAAGTGCCATTTCAGAATTAATATCTGTAGTAATTTCTCCAACTCCTATTCCAAATCTTCCAACCTACCATGTTTCTCATACCGAGTAACTCTAGCCACCCGATTGTCTTCATCCACAAACACAACCCGTGGCGGATTTTCTTTCAACTCTTCCTGTGTCATGGATGCATATGACATAATGATAATTTTATCACCAACGGATACCATTCTTGCCGCAGCTCCGTTTAAACAAATCATTCCACTGTCTTTTTCCCCACTGATGACATACGTTTCAAATCTGGAGCCATTATCAATATCCACAATCTGAACTTTCTCATATTCCATGATTCCTGCTTTTTCCATCAATGTTTCATCAACAGTAATACTTCCTATGTAATTTAATTCTGCCTGCACCACGGTTGCACGATGTATTTTACTTTTTAATGCCTGTATTTGCATTGTATTGTTCTCCTTTTTTATCTGTCTTTTCTGTACCGCTACTTCTATTTTTGCATGTCGATACATTGCATACTTGACTACACTTCCACAATAAAATTGTCAATCAGACGTGTCTTTCCGATATAAACTGCCATTGCAACAAGCACAGTTCCTTGCATTTTTTCAATTTTCTCAATTGTATCCATGCTGACAGCCTCCACATAATCAATTTTTGCCAATGGCTCTTTAGAAATGTTTTCTTTCATTGCAGCTACAAGTTCTGCTACATTTGTTACGCCATCCTTCACCAACTGCTCACCAAGACGGATTGTCTGACTTAAAATCAATGCTGCCTTGCGTTCTTCTTCATTCAGATAGGTATTTCTGGAGCTTTTGGCAAGTCCGTCTTCTTCTCTGATAATCGGACAACCGATGACTTCGATAT
Organism: Lachnospiraceae bacterium; assembly: GCA_017437065.1. GTDB lineage: Bacteria > Bacillota > Clostridia > Lachnospirales > Lachnospiraceae > RGIG3002. The sequence goes on along the minus strand of JAFSBX010000141.1, from coordinate 184,138 downwards.
CCATGTTCAAATCTTTGACCATTCTTTTAATAACTGCAAGCTGCTGTGCATCCTTCTGACCAAAAAATGCCTTATCCGGTGTAACAATATTGAACAGCTTATTCACCACGGTACATACCCCACGAAAATGAATCGGTCTGGATTTTCCACAAAGTTCTTTGGTCAGCCCATTCATATCCACAAAAGAACAAAAGCCTTCTGCATACATTTCTTCCACTTCCGGGTGGAAAATTAAATCTACACCAATCGAATCACAAAGCTTTGCATCTGCATCTAAATCTCTCGGGTAACTGTCTAAATCTTCATTCACACCAAACTGCATTGGATTTACAAAAATACTGGCTACTACTTTGTCACATTCTTCCTTCGCACGCTTCATAAGACTTGCATGTCCTTCATGGAGATACCCCATCGTCGGCACAAAGCCGATGCTTAATCCCTGCTTTCTCCATTCTTTTACCTGTGTTCTTACTTCCTTTACTGTTGATACTATCTGCATTTTTACTTTTCCTTTCTAATACAACTTCTCTATCACATCATCTGCAATTGCATACTCATGTTCTTTTGCCGGAAATTCTCCCGTTTGTACTTCTTTACAATAATTTTCAAAGGCAGCTTTCATCACTTCTCCCACATTTGCAAAACGCTTTACAAATTTCGGAGTAAAATCCGAAAACATCCCCAGCATATCCTGATATACAAGCACCTGCCCATCACAGACATTGCCTGCTCCGATTCCGATAGTCGGTATCTGCACTTCTTTTGTCACAAGCTCTGCAAGCTTTGCAGGTACACATTCCAATACCACTGCAAAAGCACCTGCTTCCTCTACGGCTTTGGCATCTTCGATTAACTTTCTGGCCGCTTCCTCACTCTTTCCCTGTACCTTAAATCCGCCAAACGCATTGATGGACTGCGGAGTAAGCCCCAAATGTGCTACTACCGGTATTCCGGCAGCAGTGATTGCCTGAATCTGCGGACATACTTCCGCACCGCCTTCTAATTTTACTGCTCCTGCCCTTCCTTCTTTCATCAGACGTCCGGCATTAACTACTGCATCATAAACACTTGTCTGATAAGACATAAATGGCATATCTATAACTACCAGTGCATTTTTTGCCCCTCTGCTGACAGCTGCTCCATGGTGTATCATATCCTCCATCGTAACGGATATCGTATCCTCATACCCAAGAATTACATTTCCAAGAGAATCTCCGACCAAAATAGAATTCACGCCTGCTTCATCAATCAGCTTCGCCGTAGAATAGTCATAGGCAGTTAACATAGTCAGCTTCTCACCTTTTTGTTTTGCTTCACGAAATGTTACTACAGTATTTTTCATTTCCAATCCCTTTCTTACTCCAAAATCATACTTAGTTTCTGATAATCTCTATCCGGATTTTTCTGTTGTGCCACATCCACTAAACAGCTTGACAACAGCCGGTAAACTTCCCGTTCTTTTCCTTCCAGTGCTGCAAGATGCTTTTCCACAGTAATAACATCCGCCCGTTCCACAGGTCCTGTCAATGCATCCACTGCACCCCTCGCTGTAATATTTTCTGCATTTCCCATAAATAGTGGCTGCAATGCATGGGCGGCAAAATTTTCACTTAGTCCGCATTCCTTAAGCAGTCCGGTTGCCACATCATAAAGACCTGCCACCAGATTACTTGCATAAACGGCTGCCGCATGGTATTTTACCTTGTCTTCTGCCGAAATTACTTCCACAGAGTTTCCGCAGCTACGAACCAGTTCTTCCACATCTGCTACATCTTTTCCTTCAATTGTAAAATATGCTTTGGATAAATCCTGATAGCCCGTAAACTTATCGCTCACGGCACAAATTGGATGGACAGAGCAACCTCTTGCTCCTTTTTCACTGATACCTGAAAAAATCATAGAAGACATTGCCCCACTGCAATGCACAAGACATTTTCCTTCTATGTCTGATTGAATTATTTCAGAATAAACCTCACGGATACTCCCGTCAGGGACCGTAAGAAACAGAGTATCACTTTCCTTAATTAACTCATCTATTTTTTCGTAATACTTTGTTTTTGTAAATGCTGCTGCCTCTTTTGAAGAGTTCAAATTACGACTATAATAGCCGGATACGCATTTGTTACGCTCTGTAAAGTATCTTCCTAAGGAAAATCCTACTTTACCGGCTCCTATAAATCCTATTTTCAATCAAATCACCTGCCTCTACTATCGCTGTGTCTGCACACATACACCGCATCAGGTGATACTCCCTTTCTTCTTCCGAAGGCTATATTTTCTTGGTACAGCTTCTTTCGAATACCATCCAAAAGAAACTGTACCATTACATGGGAAAAATTTCAATATTTTTCTTGATTATCATACTAATCTTTCCCAGCAATCACATGTTCCATACCTTTTCATTTGTCGAAGAAATGGCTATTGCACCTGCATCCAGTGCAGCCAGAACATCTTCTTTATCCGAAATCAGTCCCCCTGCAATAATCGGCATGTTTAACTTCTTAGATATCATCTTTATCATCTTTGGCATAAGTCCCGGCAAAATCTCTACAATGTCTGCCACCTCTCTGATACGACCATTCAGCTTATCCAAAACCTTTGAATCAATCAGAAAAATCCGATACACCGTACTTAACGATAAATCTTTTGCCCGTTTTATCTGTTCAATATGCGTTGAAATAATACCGTCTGCCTCCGTATATTCCGCAATAAAATCAACCGCCTCCACTTTACTGCTCAATCCTGCAATTAAATCCATATGTACTACTGCTGTTTTTCCCGAATTCTTAACCTTCTGTACAATCTTCGAAATATTACTTATCTCTCCAAAAAGAATAAATACAACACTAATTTCCGATAATTTTAAACACTTCTCCAAACCTGCCTCGTCCTTCACTGCCACAATAATCGGATTACTTACTACCGCATCATAGAACTCCTGTCTCATAATATAACAATTCCTCTCGCACGTTATTTTATCTATTTGTCATTTTATGTTTTTCTCTCATTTATTCTATCATTTAACATATGTATTTACAATCTATCTGAGGCATGGATGCCGAATTTCATCCAGTTGCGTTCCCTTCCACAATCTTACATCAGAACATTTAGAAGTTCTTATTTCCGGAACTCGGAACAAAGGACGAAATAATTTTGTGCAACATGACGAACACAACCTAAATCAATACCTTTTGACACCCGAATCTTATTACAAAAAATATCCACACAAATCCATTTTCGGAAATGCGTGGATATCATCATTTATATTACTTCTACATTTTTAGTTGCAATAACATCTACTCCGGTTCCTGCCACATCAGCAACAATCACATCACCTATATGCACCGGTGCCTTTATGGAAACATCTTTCAATGCTGTTACACAGTCAAAGATTTTACCCTTCGGAATATCCTCTTTTGTCTTCACTGATACTGCCGCCAGAGTGCCTCCCTCTACTTTCACGGAACTGGTAACAATTCTCGTCGGATTGGTTACCTCTTTTCTGGCATAAACATCGCCACGTTTACAGGTATTTCCGGTAACATTTACTACCTCTGTTCCTTCTATATCTACGGTAAGTGCACAGCCCATCGGACAGCCGATACAAATCAATTCTCTTTTTTCCATCCCTTACGCCTCCTCAATTTTCACTGTTATCTCCTTGAGATCAGGATATGCCTCCAGTTGTTCTTTCTTCAACTCCACCTGTTCCATTTCTCCCGGAGCAACCACCGGACGTTTTTTGTGTATGATTCGTTCATCATTCAAATATACGGATACATAACAGTTTTTATACACATCTCCTACACGGAAACGAACTACATGCTTCTCGTCCATTCTCTGTGGATTAATAGTCTTCGGAACGGTATACCTTGCACCTTGTGTTGCCACAATCGGAATATCATTTCCACCCTCTTTTTTGCCATTTAATACATATTCTGCCGCATGTTTACCTGCTGCCTGTGCTTCCTGTGATACAAAATCTACCAAATCATGCACATGCAATACATTTCCACATGCAAATACACCCTCTATGTTTGTTTCCAAGGACTCATTTACACATGGGCCGGAAGTAACAGGACTCATTTCCACACCTAACTCTCTGGATAATTCATTTTCAGGAATCAGACCACAGGATAAAAGCAGTGTATCACAGGAGTAAAATTCTTCTGTTCCCGGAATTGGTCTTCTGTTTTCATCTACCTGCGCAAGAGTAATTCCTTCTACCCTCTCTTTTCCCTTGATATCCACTACGGTATGACTCAGTTTCAAAGGAATTCCAAAGTCATCCAGACACTGTACGATATTACGTTTTAATCCACCGGAATATGGCAGCAGTTCTGCAACCACTTTTACCTTTGCCCCTTCTAAAGTCATTCTCCTTGCCATAATCAGACCGATATCACCGGAGCCTAAAATAACCACTTCTCTACCGGGGAGATATCCTTCCATATTTACAAGTCGCTGCGCCGTTCCTGCGGAATACACCCCTGCCGGACGATATCCCGGAATATTCAGCGCACCTCTGGAACGTTCTCTACAACCCATGGCAAGAATAACTGACTTTGTCTGAATCTCCAAAATTCCTTCTGTGCGGTTCATTGCCGTTACTACTTTATCCTTGGAAATATCCAATACCATCGTATTTAATTTATACTCAATTTTTTCTTCCAAAAGCTGATCTACAAATCTTTGTGCATATTCAGGACCTGTTAATTCCTCTTTAAAAGTATGAAGTCCAAATCCATTATGAATGCACTGATTTAAAATACCTCCCAGCTCTTTGTCTCTCTCTAGTACCAATATGCTCTCTGCACCATTTTGCTTCGCCGACACTGCTGCTGCCAAGCCTGCAGGACCACCACCAATGATTACAATATCATAATTTATCATATAATCAACCTTGCCCCTTTCTACGAAATCTTTGAATCGGCTTCTAAAAAAACTTTTCCTTATTTAATTCTTTTTCATTTGAATCTTCTATTTGTTTATTTCAATTGGCATTTTTACAATCTGTCTTTGTTTATTCCAACAATGATTTTAGATTCTCCGCCTGACTTCGTTATTTCTGCCGGATCTACGCCTCTTTCACGCGCCAGAATCTCAATCGTTCTTGGTGAGCAGAAACCGGATTGGCAACGTCCCATTCCCGCTCTTGTTCTGCGTTTTACACCATCCAGTGATTTTGCACCCAGTGGACGGTTTATGGCATCCATAATCTCGCCTTCCGTAATCATTTCACAACGACAGATAATATTACCGTATTCCGGTTTTTCTTTTATTAAAGCCGCATATTCTTCTTTGCTTAATGTCTTTGGATCTAAAATTCCTTTTCTGGTAGCAATGAAGTTTTCCTTTTCCTTTGCACCTGTCAAATCCCTGATGATTTCTGCAACCATCTTTCCAATTGCCGGTGCACTGGAAAGTCCCGGTGATTCAATACCTGCACAATCAATAAAGCCTTTTGCATCCTCCAACTCTTCAATGATAAATTCATGACCATCCTCATGAGCCCGTAGCCCCGCAAAAGAAGTAATTACCTGACGCATTGGCAGATTTTTCACTGTATTTCCTGCTTTCTTTGTCAATTCATCAATTCCCTGCTGTGTTGTATTTGTTCCCTCTTTATCTTCAATATCAATGGCAGTCGGTCCTACCAGCGTGTTTCCATGTACTGTCGGCGTTACCAATACACCCTTTCCAAATTTCCCCGGAAGCTGGAAAATGGTATGTGTTACAAATCCCTCTGCAGAACGGTCAAGAAGACAATAATCACCTCTTCTCGGTGTAATATGAATCTTCTTTTCACTTACCATGTTATGGAATACATCTGCATATACACCTGCCGCATTTACCACATACTTTGTTTCGATGTCTCCCTTGCTGGTCTGTACCACCCAGTTATTTTCTTTTTTCTCAAAACCTGTTACCTTTGTGTCAAAACGAAATTCCACACCATTTGCTGCTGCATTTTCAGCAAAGGCTATATTCATGCCAAAAGGACAGACAATGGCACCTGTCGGTGCATATAAAGCAGCCACTGCATCATCGGAAATATTCGGTTCCAGTTTTACTAACTCATCACGATCTATAATACGCAAATCCTTTACACCATTTTTCACGCCACGCTCATAAAGCTTCTGAAGATTATCCCGTTCCTCTTCATGAAGGCAGACAACCAGAGAACCATTTTTCTTATAATGAAAATCAAGCTCTTTTGACAATGCTTCCATCATCTGACTGCCTTCCACATTCAATTTTGCCTTGAGAGTTCCATGTTCCGCATCATATCCGGCATGTACGATAGCACTGTTTGCCTTTGATGTTCCACAACAAACATCCTCTTCCATTTCAACTACACATATATTTAAATTATAACGTGAAAGCTCTCTTGCTGACGCACATCCTGATACTCCCGCACCAATAATTACCACATCATACATTTTCTTCACCATTCCTTTTTATTATTTGGCTTTACAAAAAAGCAACAATTGTATCCCAAGCTTTCCCTGGAATACAACCATTGCTTCTCTTTATCTCTGCAACTTCTTATTCTTCTCACAATGATTATATGATTGTTCTTACCAAGGAATTATCGCATATAATCCAACTGCAAGCAATGCTCCGATGATAGGTCCGCATAAGGTAACAATACCATATTTCCAGTTAGAATCACCTTTTCCTTTAATCGGAAGAACTGCATGTGCAAGACGGGGACCTAAGTCTCTGGCAGGGTTAATTGCATATCCTGTCAATCCGCCAAGCGACATACCGATAGAAACAATAATACCAAATACTAATATATTGCTGACTCCCGGTGCTACCTCTGCCGGAACGCCTTTAATAGCAAATACTAATACGAAAGTTCCAATAATTTCACTGAGTAAGTTACGGGGCAGATTCGGTACAGACGGCCCTGTGGCAAATACGCCAAGCTTTGTTCCCGCATCCGGTGTTGCATCGAACTGATCTTTAAATAAAATGTATACAAGTACAGCTCCCAAAAATGCTCCTGCAAACTGTGCAATAATATATCCCGGCACTAAAGACCATGCGAGACTTCCTTCTGCTGCCAGTGCAAGTGTTAATGCAGGATTGAAGTGAGCTCCCGATGCAGTTCCAAAAATAAATGCCGGAAGCATGACTGCAAGTCCCCATGCAAAAGTAATCTGGATAGAACCTGCTCCTTTCATACCGGATTTATTCAAATTCACGTTTGCTACCACACCGTCTCCTAATAAAATTAATAACATTGTTCCGATAAATTCCGCAATATAAGGTAACATATGTATGACCCCCTTCTTCATTTGTCGTTGCTGTTCACTCCATAACCGGTAGTAACATTTTATTTTTGTTAATCTTCTTTTGCCCATCCATAAGAATATTTTACAGCCTTGTTCCAGCCATTTACCTTCTTTGTTCTTTCTTCTTCTGAAATTTCCGGTTCAAATACCCGGTCAATTCCTGAATTCTTAATAACGTCTTCCTTACTTTCCCAATATCCCACTGCAAGACCTGCAAGATAAGCAGCTCCCATCGCTGTAGTTTCCACACAGATTGGTCGGTTTACCGGTGCATTACTGATATCTGCCTGCATTTGCATTAACAGATTGTTTGCACATGCTCCACCATCTACCTTTAATGTTCCAAGCTCAATTCCTGAATCTGCTCTCATTGCCTGCAATACGTCGTTTACCTGATACGCCAATGATTCCAGAGTCGCACGGATAATGTGGTATTTATTCACACCTCTGGTAATACCAACAATCGTTCCTCTTGCGTACTGATCCCAGTGAGGAGCACCTAAACCGGTAAATGCCGGTACTACATAACAGCCATTGGTGTTTTTCACCTTCTTCGCCATATATTCTGAATCCGCTGCACTGTCAATAAATTTCATTTCATCACGAAGCCATTGAATGGATGCACCTGCAACGAATACGGAACCTTCCAATGCGTACTCCACTTTGCCATCCAGTCCCCAGGCAATTGTAGTTACAAGGCCATTCTTTGAGAAAATCGGCTTTTCTCCTGTATTCATAAGAAGGAAACAGCCTGTACCGTAAGTATTCTTCGCTTCTCCGGCCTTAAAGCATGTCTGTCCGAATAACGCTGCCTGCTGATCTCCTGCTGCACCAGCAATAGGAATCGGTGCACCAAAGAATTCCGGATGTGCATTTCCATAGATACAGCTGGACGGTTTTACCTCCGGCAACATACTCTTTGGAATATCCAGTTCTTTAAGAATCTCATCATCCCACTCTAAAGTATTAATATTAAACATCATCGTTCTTGATGCATTGGAATAATCTGTTACATGAACAGCACCCTTCGTCAATTTCCAAATTAACCATGTTTCCACCGTTCCAAAAAGAAGTTCGCCATTCTCTGCTCTTTCTCTTACACCTTCTACGTTCTCAAGAATCCATCTTACTTTTGTAGCAGAGAAATATGCATCAATTACAAGACCGGTTTTTTGACGGAACTTTTCCGTTAATCCTTTTTCTTTTAACGAATCTGCATATTCGGATGTTCTTCGACACTGCCATACAATTGCGTGGAATACCGGTTCTCCTGTTTCCTTATCCCATACAATTACTGTTTCACGCTGATTGGTAATACCAATTGCTGCAATGTCTGCCGGCGTTGCTCCGATATTTGCCATTGCTTCTTTGGCTACTTCTAACTGTGTAGACCAGATTTCCTCTGCATCATGCTCTACCCAGCCGGGCTTTGGGAAAAATTGTGTAAATTCTTTCTGAGCCACACTACACATTTCCCCCTTTTCGTTAAAAAGAATACATCTGTTACTTGTTGTCCCCGCATCCAATGCCATTACATATTTTCCCATTTGCAAATTCCTCCTTCTGTTTTTTGCGTAGCCATAAAGAAAAAAAGCACAACAAACTGCAACATTTCTGTTGCGTTTGCCGTGCTCTCATCTCTTGGCTTGTGTTATTCCTTTGATATGAATAATATAGCATATTTACATTATATTTACAAGCATATTTCAGACTTTTTAAACGTTTCCCATGTACTTCTCAGACATTTTAAAACTTTTTTTGAAATCCTCCCCGAAATCTTTTCTAAAAAATATAGAAATATTATACATACTGTTTTAAAATAATAATAACTATTCAGAGCCAATTCGAAAAATCGCCTCTACGAGGCTTTCCTTTTGCTCATGTATGGCTTCTCGCCATATAAATTTATAAAAAATAAGAAAGTTGGTACAATAAATGAAAATTTCTGAAATATACGAACACAAAAAAAGTCTGTCTTTCGAGATTTTTCCTCCAAAGAAAGATAGCGAATTAAAAAATATTGATGCAACACTTGAAGTTTTGTGTGAATTAAAACCTGATTTCATCAGTGTAACCTTTGGTGCAGGTGGAAGCTCTAACTGTAACCGCACAATAGAACTTGCCAAGAAAATAAAATTCAACTATCACGTAGAACCCGTAGTTCATTTGACCTGTTTAAGCTATAACAAAGCGGAAATAGATGAATTTTCCAGAGTTTTGAAAAGTGAAGGCATTCAAAATGTCCTTGCCCTTCGCGGCGACAGAAATCCTGATATTCCTGAAAAGGATGATTTTAAACATGCTTCTGATTTAATTACATACCTGAAACAAAATGAAGACTTTTGTATTGCAGGTGCCTGTTACCCTGAATGTCATCCCGAGTCGGAAAACAGAATACTTGAAATGAAACATTTAAGAACGAAAGTAAACGCCGGTGCTGAAGTGCTGCTTTCCCAGTTATTTTTTGATAATGACTACTTCTTCCGTTTTGTTGAAGATTGCAGAATTTCAGGCATTGAAGTACCTGTCATTCCGGGAATTATGCCGGTAATAAATGCGGCACAAATTAAACGAATGGTAACGATGTGCGGAGCATCCTTTCCGGTACGCTTTCAAAAAATCATCAATAAGTATGAAAATAATAAGGAAGCTCTTTTTGATGCGGGAATGTCTTACGCATTAAGCCAGATTATTGATTTATTGGCTAATGATATTGACGGAATTCATTTGTATACAATGAATAATCCGACTGTGGCAAAAAGAATATGTGAAGGGATTAAAAATATCATCTAGTACATTAGATATTTCAAAAACGATATACCGACACAAAAAGAACTCGGAAACCAAATGTCTGACATTTGAGTTGCGAGTTCTTTTTCTATATTTTTCTCAATATTATTGCCATTATTCCTTATGCCGCGCTTGCAATTTTCATCTTACGAGCCTCTATAATATTCACAATAAACTGCTCTAATGCAACAAATAAACCTGATACAAAATAATACAATCCAATTCCGGACGGAATAACAAATACGAAAAAGCTGTTTGTTAACAAAAGGATGAAAATAGTCGCTGCCGGTGCTTTCTGCAACTTCAAATCTTTAAAAAATCTCAAATACGGATATGTTTGCGGTAATATTTGAACAAGTATAGTTGCAATCGGTAAAATCAACATCTGATCTTTTACAAGGATTGACGTTACCCATGGCAAAAGCACCGTGGTTGTACCGGCTAAAGTAACCAATTGTATTGCTTTGTAAAGCCCGTACATAATAGGCAGCTGTATGAATGACAATAAGCAGCTTCCCATTCCGGTTCCGTTTTTCCGATATACTTTTTGCAGTTCCTGATTTAATTTTTCCTGATTTTTTCCATATTTAGCTTTCAGTGCCTCTACTTCTTTACTTGTCTGTTGCTGTTTTTTCATCTGCTGTCGCTGTCTGATATTCAGTGGTACCAGACATGCACGAATCGCAATTGTAATCATCACGATTGCCACTCCGTAATCCTTTGTTAATCCATAAATCCCGTTAATTAAAATTCCAAAAAGTTGTGCTAATATCTCCATTTATTGTTCTCCTTATCTTTTCAAAGTCTTTATCCAATAAATGAAGCTTCTCTCCTTTTCTCTATATACCGCCATATTTGATATTTCTCAAAAGCACATATTTTTTTCTTTTCTATATGCTTCGAAAACCTTCGGTATATCATCTGACACTCTACTTTTAATATTATTTTTACAAATCTGCATTGCGCTTTTTGCCGTTGATAAACTACACAATGAATTCCAATAAAAAATAGAATTAAAAGCAGAATCTGTATCAAGTATCTGACATCCATAATCATGCTTTCCTTTGTTAGTGATAAATGAATTATAACACAGGATTATTCTTATATTTCTAAAATTACTCTTAAATTAAAATAAATAGATTCTTTCAAAGTCGTATTCATACAATATTAACCGGTAATCTCCTTACGCCATCAACTTCCAGCTACCTGCAATCTCCCTTGAATTTACAAATCTCCTATAAATTCCACCTCGTGCCATAAGTTCTTCATGTTTGCCCTGCTCTACGATTTTTCCCCGGTCTACCACCAGGATATTATCTGCATTGCGAACGGTCTTTAATCTGTGTGCAATCATAATAATTGTCTTTTCCTTTGTTAATGCATCAATTGCACTTACGAGATCTTTTTCATTTTCCGGGTCTACGTTTGCAGTTGCCTCATCTAAGATAATGATAGGCGCATTTTTCATAATGGCTCTGGCTATGGAAATTCTTTGCTTCTCACCACCGGAAAGCGATGCTCCGCCTTCACCGATTATCGTGTCATAGCCGTTAGGAAGCTTCATTATAAATTCATGACAGCATGCTTTTTTCGCAGCTTCCACTATCTGTTCCATCGACGCATCCGGCTGACCGAAACGAATATTATTCGCGATTGTATCTTCAAATAAATACACTCTTTGGAACACAAAGCTGAAGTTTTTCATCAGACTGTCAATGCTATATTTTTTCACATCAATGCCACCTAATTTCACACAGCCTTTCTGCACATCCCAGAACCTTGCCATCAGATTACACAGCGTTGTCTTTCCTCCACCGGAAGGACCTACAATTGCTGTTGTCGTTCCTTCTTTTATACGAAGTGATACACCATCGATAATCTTTCGCTGCTCATAGGAAAATTCCACATTTTTAAACTCAATTTCGTAATTTTCCGGCTGAATATCCTTTCCTTCAACATCCATCGTCTCCAGACCAAGTACCTTGTTTGCTTTATCAACTGCGGTTTCTACATGACGTAAAAGTGCGGAAAAGCTTCCCGCGGTATCCAGACTTGCATAAAGCATGAAAGAACATACGAGCATCATAACACAAATAGGAAGCTCCATATTACCATTCGTATATAGATACAGTGACACAATACAGGTAAGCACTCCTAACATCTTCGTAATAAAGTTCTGTAATGTCATAAGCGGAATACATTTCCACTCTAATCCCATATTCACCTTTTCACACTCTTCAATTGCTTTTGTCAGCTTCTTATTCGACTCACCCGCAATTGAATACGCCTTGATTTCTGCCATTCCCTGAATATATTCAAGAACAACATCTACCATTGTGCTGTCTGCTTCATCCTTTTTATGTGCAATTGTTCCCGAATACTTTTGCAACATAGAATTTACACCAAGGTAAACAACAAAACCTATTAATACAATCAGCCCGATTCTATAATCAAAAAACAACATCGTAATCGCAATTAATAAAGTTGCTAAGAACCCTTGTGTTGTCATCATGACTACTCTTGTTGCCACATCTGCCAGATTTTCCATGGTATTCGTTGTTACAGAAGTGATATAGCCAAGGCTGTTACTGTTAAAGTAGCCCATCGGAAGATATCTCATGTGCTCCGCAATCTCAATTCGTTTGTTGGCACATGTCTCATAACCCCCCTCTGTCTGTAGCATCGTACTCTTATTTTTCACAAGCACACTTACGACAATACTAAACAACATAATTCCCGCAGAAGCCAGAATATGATTGCCTGTTACATTTTTCTCTAACACGGCTTTAATCATAATGAATGCCGCCGGTATTCTTAACGCTTCCAGAAAAGCAAGTGCAACTCCCAATAAAATGGAAAGGTAAAATTTTCTTTTATTTTTTGTTCCACTAAACTCAAAAAACTTATTTAATGCTTTAAGCACAAACCTCATCCCCTTTCTCTATGCGGTCTTTTACGGAAATATGGGATTCCCACATATTTTTATATAATTTACTGTTTTTCAGCAGTTCATCATGCGTACCGCTTGCGGAAACTTCTCCGCCATTAATAACAAAAATACAATCTGAATTGGTAATGGTAGATAATCTGTGTGCAATTACCAACAAAGTCTTGCCCTGTACAAGTTTTGCAACAGCACTCTGTACAATTGCTTCATTTTCCGGATCTGTATATGCGGTTGCCTCATCCAAAATAATAATTTCTGCATTTTTGAGCATTGCCCTTGCAATGGATATACGCTGACGCTCACCACCGGAAAGATGCCCTCCGGCTCCACCAACAACTGTATCAAAGCCATTTTCCAGCTGCATAATAAAGTCATAGCATCCACTGGCTTTCGCAACCTGTTCTACCTCTTTATCTGTTGCTTTCGGGTTACCCATACGAATATTTTCGCGTACTGTCATGTCAAACAGATAATTCTCCTGGGATACATAAGCAATCATCCGGTTCTGCTCCTCTAACGGCATTTCACGGATGTCAACACCGCCGATAGAAACGGCTCCTTCTTTCACATCCCACAAACCTGCGATAAGCTTTGCAATCGTAGACTTTCCGCTTCCCGAAGGACCTACCAGTGCATTGACGGTTCCTTCTTTCATATTCATGGTAATACCATGCAGAGCAACCACAAATTTTTCATAGGAGCTTTCTGCCTTTCCGAAGGCTTTGATTACTTCGATACCATTGATATATTCCACCGCTGTATCGTTCAACGCTTTCGTCTTCACTATTGTATTTTTATAGCTTTCCTCATAGCCGATACACATTCCCATATAGCAGGCAAGACCTATCGGGATAGTGACGAGAGACAATAATGCCATACGCCGGTCAATTGTAAACAGATAAATAATGACAAGGACCGGTCCCAACAAATTGCCCGTAAACTCAGGAAGTATATGTGCTAACGTTGTTTCAATGCTGTCAATACGCTCTACTATGACATTTTTAATGCTGCCGGAAGGTGTGTCACACACATATCCCAGTGGCAGCTTATACAATTTATCACATACCCGCTGTCTTATTGTTGAAAGTACATGAAATGTTGCCTTATGTGAAAGTGTGGTAGATGCTGCATGAAACAATACTCTTGCCGTCCAGAACAACGCTAACCACAGACACTGATTTAAATAATAGGAAAATTCTGTCCTTCCATTTAATAACTCCTTCACCATATTACCGATTAAAAAGTATGGTGTTAATGCACAGAATACCCCAAGCACTGCAAATATCACCGAAAACACATACGTTTTCTTATGTATGCTTGCAAATTCCGCAATCCACTTTATTGTTGATTTCTTTTTCATTTTCGCTCCCTTCCGCCTGCTTTTACAGGCACGCAATGCAAGAAGATTAAAATTTTTTCAACCTTGCTCCTCATTTTTTTGTTTTTTTCTATAATCAAGGGGTGTTACTCCCATAATTTTTTTAAATACTGCTGAAAATTTACTTGGACTGTCATAGCCGACTACTCCTGCAATTTCTGCCACGCTTTTTTCTCTTTCCGTAAGCAGCATCGTAGCAGCTCTGTTCATACGATAGCTTTGCATATAGCTGTTTATCGGGCTTCCGAAAACTGTTTTAAAACATTTTTTCAATGCAGTCTGTGAAATTTCAAAGCGAGTTGCCAATTCTTCAATGGTATAATGCTTTGTCAAATCTGCTGTCATCAGACTTTGCATCGCTTTCATTTTCTCAATCTGTGTTTTATAAAAATATGGCTTCTCTACTTTTTGCTCATTGAATTCCAAGGCATCCAGATATAACAGCAGTTCAAATATTTTAATTCGAAAATAATCCTTTTTTATCTTTGCCGGCACTCTGTACAACTCTGAAAAAATATGCTCTATCTCAGTTCTTGCCCGTATAACATATGGAGACTGCTCACAAAATTTCTCCTGTAACGAATAAAGTGAAACGGAAAAATCCCTAAACTCTTTTTTCAACTGTTCCTCTGCCTGTGGCAGATAAAAACCGATGGATATTCCATGCTTCCTTCCCTGCAATGGTCAATGCATAAGATGTCTACATTATTTGCCTGAAACTTTGATTCGCAGTATGCCATATGAAAATCGTTGTACATCAGAATCGCTCCCGGAAATACCTCATATGCGGTCATAATTCCTTCGCCGGTTTCATTTTCCATTTTAAAAACCTTGCAGTTGCCGTCACTGACGATTTCTTTAACGTTGTCACCGCAATCTACGCCTTTCACAATTTCACTCATATAGTCTCCCTTTTTCCGGTCAAGTTTTGTCTGTTAGTTTGAACTAACTTGTGTACAAAAAAATTTGCGCCCCTTGACGCAAATTTAAAATAGCATATATTTTTTTGAAATTCTACTCCATTTGGACATTATTGTTCCAAATAGTTTAAATTATCAATGCTTCATGTCATCAATTAATACATTTTTCCCTTCAAATGCAAACCCGTATTTGTATATTTTGTCTGCCGGAATTCCTTTCGCAAGCAACGCTGTATCATAGCGTTTTTCTTCTATCTGATTCAGTGCTGCCGCAACAGTATCTTCCAACGTTTTTTCTTTTCTTTCATTCAATACCTTAAATTCGATAATCACTGCCGGATGCTCTGACGGATTCTTCGGCTCGAGCATCACATCATATCTGCCAAAACCGCTTTCCCGATTCGATGTAATCATATAATCCGCCTGCAAATCTACCATTAACCCTAATACGAATCCATGATAGAACCGCTCCGGCTGTGCTTTTTGTGATATTCTCCTGCCGGTGTCAAAGCTGCTGAATATCTCACAGCTTATCAGATTCATATACTCATTCATTGCATCAACGTCCTGCGTAAGCATTGCAGTTATAAAATCATTATATTCCGGTGCCACCAATTTAAACCAGCTGCTCACCATGTTTTCAAACATCAGCCTGACTTCATTATTGGTTAATGTCACCTCATAACACGCTTTTACCCCCGGCTCTAACTTCTCCAGCTGATCATAATCAATTACCTTCAAATATCCGCTTGCCAGCAATAAACTCCATATAGCCGCCTCATTATTGTCCAACTGATTATATACAATCTGTTCGTCAATCGGACATCGCAAATGCTCGCCTTTTATCAACAGCTCGAAGGATTTTTTTATATCACGGTTGCCTTCTCTTAACAGCTTGCCCACCAGACTGTTAGAGCTGGTATTTGCCCAGTAAGCAGTATAATCTTTCTTTACCAAAAAATTCAGAATTGACCACGGATTATAAATATCCTTATATTTTCCAAAAATGAATCCGTCATACCAATATTTTACCTTCTCCTTTTCCTCACTCAGACCACATTGTTCTAAAGCATCAAAAACCTCTATCTCTGTGAATCCAAATGCCGTTACATATTTATCAGAAGTCGTTGTTACCACTTCTAAATTGTTTAAATCTGAAAAAATGGATTCTTTACTAACCCTTGTAATTCCCGTCATGATTCCGCGAGCCAGCCAAGGATTCGTTTTGAATGTCGAATTGAACATGCTTCGCATAAATGCAACAAGCTCATCCCAAAAGCCATTCACATAAGCTTCCTGCATCGGGGTATCATATTCATCAAGAAGAATAATCACTTTTTTCCCATAATAACGGCTAAGATAGTCAGACAACTGATAGATTGCAAGCGTTGCATCTACTTCCTTCATATCCACCGTTATCCGATCAAAGTATGTCCGGTCTCTATCTGTCAGCAAATCACTGTCTCGCAGGAAATCATATTTACTGTAAAGATTTACCAGTAACTGATAAATTCTTTCCTTCGTAGCAGTATAGGTCTTCTCTTTTACGGCAGCAAATGACAGATTAATTACCGGATAGGTTCCCTGTAATTCTCTGTATTTTTCTTCTTCCCAAATCGACAACCCTTCAAATATATCCCCTTGTCCTTCATATTCATTGGAAAAGAAACGGTTCAACATACTCATATTTAGAGTTTTACCAAAACGGCGCGGACGGGCAATTAATGTTACACTGTCTCCACTCTCCCACCATTCTTTAATAAAAGAAGTCTTATCAATATAAAAAAGCTCTCCTTTTATCAACTCTTCAAAATCCTGTATGCCGATTCCTACTGTTTTTGCCATTACGTTTCCTCCATAATATCCGCTGCCACTTATCATGCTACTATTGTTTTTACTACCTACAGTATACATATTTATTGACAATTATGCAATCTGTTCAAATGTTTCAATGCTTCCGCAAATCCAAAAAATTCGCAGAAATCCTTTGCATTTTCTGCTGTCAAAGAATAAATTTCACTAATTGTTACATATAATCAACAATATACGCTACAGAAAGCAAAAGTAATCTCAAGTCAGGATAAAGAGCTTATAGCAAAGGCTGCTTTCTATATCAACGACCATTTCAGCTCAGAAATATCCTTGGAACAGCTTTCCTACATTGCATGTATGGGAGCTACAAAATTGAAGTCCTGTTTCAAGCAAATTTACGGATGTACTATTACGGAGTACATTAAGCAACGGCGAATAGAACACGCAAAAAGCCTTTTGGCTTCCAGTGATTTTAGTATTGAGCAAATTGCAAAAACAGTTGGATATAGCAATGCGGGGCGATTTGCAGGTGATTTTAGAAACGGTGCCGGGGTATTGCCTATGGAATTTAGAAAGAATACAAAAAAGTAAACGAAAGCGGAGGGGAATTGTCCTCCGCTTAACTTATTTCTCCAATTTTTGAATTTATATTCTCCTACATTCCTATCAGTACCTTTTTCCCTTCAAAAGCAAATCCATATTTGCAAATCCTATCCTCATCAAAGCCTCTTGCAATAAGCGATGCCTCATATTGCTTTTCCTCTATCTGCTTTAATGCTGCATCTACGGTAGCTCTTAAGGAATCCTCTTCCTCCGGCTCATGTATTTTAAACTCTAATATAAAGGCTTTATTCGCTTTATCCTTTGGCTCGAGCATGACATCATATCTGCCGTATCCGCTTTCCCGATTTGAAGTAATTACATAATCTTTTGATAAATCTGCCACAAGTCCAAGGACAAAGCCGTGATAAAAGCGCTCCGGCTCTATTCCTGAGGCTCTTTTTCCTGTATCAAAATAGCTGAAGGTTTCAAGGGTTACACGATTCATGTAGATGTTCATTTCTTTGATATTCTCACGAAGCATTGCTGTGACAAAATCGTTATACACTTTTTTCACGGTTGAAAACCATCCACGCACCATAGTATAAAACATTCGCTTCACTTCATGATTGGTAAGTACCAAATCATACATTGCCTCTTCTTCACCAAGCAACTCCAACCTATCACGTCTTAACACCTTCAAATATCCGCTTGCAAGCAAAAGACTCCATATAGCATCTTCATTATAATCTAACTGATTATAAACAATCTGCTCATCAATCGGACATTGTATCACTTCACCTTTCAGCAGTTGTTCAAATATCTCTTTTGTACCTGCGCCACCTTCCCGGATCAGTTTTCCTACCAACCGATTACCACTTGTATTTGCCCAATAGGTTCCATATTCTTTTTTATCAATAAAATTCAACACTGACCACGGATTATAAATATCTCTATATTTTCCAAATACAAATCCATCGTACCATGCCTTTACACCATCTTTTTCTTTACTCAGACCACACTCATCAAGTGCTGCAAATACCTCATCCTCTGTAAATCCAAAAGCTGTCGCATACTTATCCGAAGTAGTCGTCACCACCTCTAAATTATTTAAGTCCGAAAAAATGGATTCCTTGCTTACTCTGGTAATACCGGTCATTAAACCACGTTCCAGATAAGGATTCGTCTTGAATGCAGAATTGAACATACTTCGCGTAAATGCCACAAGCTCATCCCAAAATTCATTTATATATGCTTCCTGCATTGGTGTGTCATATTCATCAAGAAGAATGATTGCTCGTTTTCCATAATATTGATATAAAAACTTTGAAAGCTGATGAATAGCAAATGTCGCATCACTATCTCGTATTTCTGTGGCTAATATTCTATCAAAAAACTTCTTGTCTGCATCCGCTAAAGCATCACTTTCTCTTAAAAAAGAATATTCCAAGTATAAATTCGTTAATAACTGACAGATTTTTTCTCTGGCAGCTGTAAAATTTATCTCTTTGATACCTGCAAAAGACAAACTGATTACCGGATATGTGCCTTGTATCTGACGATACTTTTCATCCTGCCATATAGAAAGTCCTTCAAATAACTCTCCCCTGTCTGCATAATTTACAGAGAAAAACTGCTCTATCATACTCATGTTTAAGGTTTTTCCAAAACGTCTGGGACGGGTAATCAGGGTAACACTGTCTCCGCTATCCCACCATTCTTTTATAAAATCTGTTTTATCAATATAGAAATAATTATTTTTTATTAAATCTTCAAAACTTTGTATTCCTATTGCTACATTTCTTGCCATAAGTCACCCTGCCTTTTTTTCTTGTACCCAATCTCAGAATTCATTTTTAGTATAATCTATTTCGCAATATCTTGTACATAGAAAAAGAGAAAAATGGATAACTTTTCTTATTATCCGAAACACCCGCCTGAGAATCCCCTGCTGCCCTTTGTAGCAATGAGCAGCAGACCTAAATCTGCCAGCTACCTGCCTTATTCTGCTCCTCCCACAATTTCTTATATACACCGTTTAATTCTATGAGCGATTCATGATTCCCACACTCTCTGACTCGTCCGTCCTCCAGTACAATAATCTGGTCAGCATTGCAAATGGACTGAAGCCTGTGTGCAATCACGATAACCGTTTTTTCATTTACCAATGCCGAAACAGCCTGCTGAATCAGCACTTCATTTTCAGGATCTAACGAAGCCGTTGCTTCATCCAACAGTACAATCGGTGCATCCTTTAAAAGTGCTCTTGCGATGGATATGCGCTGCTTTTCACCACTGGATAATGTGGATCCGCCCTCGCCTACTACGGTATTATACCCATCCGGCAATGCCATAATAAAATCATGACAGGCTGCCTTTTTAGCTGCTTCCACAATTTCCTCACAGGTTGCATCCGGCTTTCCCATCCTTATATTTCCTTCTATGGTATCATTAAACAAATATACATCCTGGAAAACCATACTGACATATCTCAGCAAATCATCAGTTTTCATATTTTTAAGCGATACACCGCCCAGACAAACGTTGCCGCTTTGTGCATCCCAAAATCTTGCAATCAGACGTGTAATTGTTGATTTTCCTGAACCAGAATGACCTACTAATGCTGTTACACTCTTTTCAGGAAACTGTAAAGATATATCATGCAGAACTTCCTTCTCTCCATAAGAAAAACTTACATGTTCAAACGAAATATTCATATTTTCCGGCACAAGGCTCTTCTCCGGTTCCGGAAGTGGTGTTTCTTCAAATAATCCCTCAATTCGTTTTCTACTACGATTGGTTCGTGCAAAATCTGCAATAAATGTAAACAACATCAAAACCGGATTATAAATTGTCAGTGTAAGCACCAGAAAAGCAATGTAGTAAAATGGCTCTAAACTGCCTTCCATTAAAAACCGGGCTCCCATATACATAACCAGTGCAATACCGCAATTCAACAGACATCGTCCAAGCATACTAACCGGTGCTGCTGCTCCTGTTTCCATTCCAATGGCCGCCTTACGCTGACGATTTAGAGAATCCTTTAAGGTTGCAAAATGATTGCCTGCCATATGAAACGCCTTCAAGGTCTGTATGCCGCCAACGTATTCTAAAATACCTGCGGACACATCCTGCTGTGCCTGCTGCAAATCTTTGCTTTCCTTTTTCATCCTGTGATAGCTAAGAAATGCAAACGGAATTGCAAGCGGAATCACGATAAACACTGCAATCATCATTCTCCAGTCAAAAGCCGTTAAAACGATAAGTGCAAGTAAAAACCGAATCAACACGGTTGCTACCTGCGGCAGAAACTGCTGTGCCAGTATCTCAATATCCGAATAATCTCTTAGAATTACCGTAGATAATTCTCCAGCATCTCTATTTCCAAAGAATCCCATAGAAAGCTTTCTTAAATGCTCTCCCATTTCAATTCTTGAAGTTTTGGTTGTTTCCACAAAGCCTGTACAAAAATCCATATAGCTCTTTTGGCGAACAAAATTATAACCGATAAACTGTACCAAAAGCACTCCGCATAAAATCCACAATTGCTTTGTCTGTAACGGCGTGCCCGGCATCACTACAGGCATTAAGAACAGATACATTGCCATAAGCATTACGGCAGAAGGTATCGATGCTACAAAGCTGTCAAACAAAACCCACAGTAATAATTTTACATATTTACCCGGTTGCCCTAATGTCATCGTATGAAACCACTTTTTCATGCCACACCTCCTGTTTTGATTGTCCACTTATCACGTCTTTCATTAGCAGACACCATATCCTTATACATAGCACACTCTGTAAGAAGTTTTTCGTGTGTATCTGCCCCAACCAACTCACCTTTATTCATAACCAATATCCGGTTCGCTTTTTCCACAGTTTTTAAACGATGGGCAATAATCAACACGGTTTTATTTTTAGCCAGTCCCGCAAATGCCGCCTGAATCTTAGCTTCATTTTCTGCATCTGCATAAGCTGTTGCTTCATCTAAAATTACAATCGGTGTATCCTTCAAAAACACACGGGCTATGGCAATTCTCTGTTTCTCTCCACCTGACAGATAGGCATTTTTTTCTCCGATCACGGTATCGTACCCTTTGGGAAGTGCCATAATGACATCATGTATACCGGCATTTTTCGCAGCCTGAATTACCTTTTCTTTGCTGCTTTTCTTATCTCCCATTCGAATGTTATTTTCTACCGTATCGTGAAACAAAAAGCTGTCCTGAAATACATAGGATACAATCCCCGTCAGTCTGGAAGGCGGAATTTCTTTTATGTCCACTCCTCCAATCCGTATGCTTCCCGCCTTTGTTTCATAAAACCGTAATAGTAACTGGGCTATTGTAGATTTCCCTCCACCGGAAGGTCCTACAAGTCCGGTAATGGTGCCTTGCGGCAAATGAAAGCTTACATTTTCCACTGCATTTGTCCCTTCCGTATAAGAAAATGTCACATTCTCAAAGGTCACATCATATTCCCTAGGATTTCCCTGCCCTTCTTCTCCAATTTCTTCCTGATATAAAATATGATCAATGCGCTTAATACCTTCTGTAATGCTGCCTGTGCTGATTACCATAGTCATCATGTCTTCTAACGGCTCCTTCAATCCGCCTCCCACAAGAAAGAACAAAAAGACAACCGGAAGAAAATCTATGTAGCTTTTCGCAGTCGGGATTATTAACAGACTTGCAGGAACCAGAAACATCAGCTGTGCTCCGAAAAACGCATAGTAAGCTCCCATGGGCTTTTTATTCGCCTTAGCCGTCTTCGTCACTGCATTTACAAATCCGTTTAAGTCCCTTTCATATCTTTCAAACGCCTGCAAGGTACGGTTAAATACTTTAATCACCGACATCCCATGAATATACTCAACAATCGTTCCATGCATCGCTTCCTGCGCATCATGCATTTCCACCTGCAATGCCGCCTTATCCGGTTTTGCAAGGCAAACACCTAACAGGCATAGTGAAATGACAATCGGCACCAGAGTAACCAATGCCAATCTCCAGTCCATAATAAACAGATACAATAATGTAAACACCGGCATAGCAACTGCTGCCGCTATATCACAAATGTGATGTGCAACAAAAACCTCTATCTGCTCTGTATCGTCGGAAACAATCTTCTTAATCGCTCCCTGTGTTGTACCTGAAAAAAAGCCGGACGGAATTTTCGCAAGCTTCTCCATCAGCTTTATGCGTAATTCAAAAATAATATCATAGGCAGCGGTGTGTACCAGTGCAGACGACAAGTAGGCACAAACTCCATAAATAAGGACCGCCACTAAAGTCACTGCCGCCAAGAACATTATACGGTCTTGTGGCACACTTCTTACATCAAGATGAGCAGATATCAACATTGCTACAATCCCATAGATTGTAAAAAAAGGAACCATCCTTGCTGCGGAAGACAGAACGGCAAGCATACATGCTGCTATTAACTTTCTTTTTTTCCTTCCTGACAATTCCAACAATCTCGCAAAACCGGTTTTTTTCTTTTTTTCATTGCTGTGCATATTTCCTCCTTTTTAGTTAGTTTCGTCTAACCTATTGCCAAAATTCAAGGAATGTCACACTTGTGACATTTCGTTTTTTATGATAGAATGCATTTATTATTTTGTCAATAACGCAGGCAAAAGTGCTACAATAACGCATTTTTGTGACATTGGAGGATATACCATGAATACAACTCAAAAGATAGAATTAAACCGTTCCCAGAAATTTTTCATTGATGCTCTACTTACATTGATGCAGCAGAAACCTTATGCGGAAATTACAATAACAGAACTGTCCGAGTACGCACAATACGACCGACGTACTTTTTATCGGCAATTCAAATCCAAAGACGAGGTTCTCTGTCTGCACTGTGCCACTTTATTGAATGAGATGGCTTCCTTAATGAACCTGAAAGGACAACTTACTCCCTATTCCGGTTTCTTATCTTACTTTGAATTTTGGAGCAAACACAAGGATTTCCTTTCTTTGCTTCATGAACACAATCTTTTGAATTTTCTCGCTGACAGACAGGAGTATCTTTTATATCAATATGTGGGAAAACTGGTACATAATGATTTGCCCGACAGCCTGTCTGATACTTCCGAGTTTTCACAATATGCGTTCTTCTTTACACTGGGTGGCTTATGGTACTCTTTGGTTTTGTGGGTTCGCACCGGAATGAAACAATCACCTGAACAACTGACCGAACATATTCTGAACAGCTTTACACAGATGGCAGAACTTATAGCACCGGCATCGGGTAGCTGACAATAATCGAAATTATTAATATCCAAAACCATTTTTTAAGTATTACTTTCTCACCTTACCAGGCATCACACCGTAAACCACGAACATCACAAAAGATACTCCTAACACCATACCAAGCGGTTTCGCTGGCTACTCCACCTAAACAAGTCTAATCCAAATGACACCAAACTTTTAATGTCATTTGGAGCCGTTTTTATAATTCGGAGTTGAAATTTTCCATTATATTATTATAAACTATCAGTTAGAACGTGCTAACTTTAATGCCAGTATATACAAAGGAACACTAATATGAATTTAAGTAAAATAACTGACACAATATATAAACTCACGGAAACAAATGGAAAAGAACATGCCGAAGTAATTATTTTCTATTTATTTTCCGGAATCTATCTTAGCATTAACAATATCAATATACATCACATTACCGGCACTATTTCCGATCCCCTTCCGGACATACCCATGGTTTCTAATCCGGACATATTTCGTATCAACTACTGTTTTGAAGGGCGTTGTGAAATAAAGTTAAAGGATGGCCGCTACGTCTATGTTGACAATAATGTGCTGTGTATTGAATCCCATACTCCAACATATAACTTCTATTATCCATTGGGCTTTTATAAGGGCATTGAAGTTCATATAGATAAAAAAACGGTATCCAATAATTTCTCTGGGGTATCCAGCTTATTTGGAATCGACCTTCTCAAACTAATCGAACAATATGGAAACACCACTGAGACCTTTATTCATATTGCATCCGACTTGTTTGCCCAAAAATCCGTTGAAATTATTGCCATCTGGGAACCGCAAACCTTGCTGAAATCCTTCCACAGGTAATTTCCAAAGCAGAAGCACTGGCATTTATCTTTGCATGTACCTTTAATATGCCATGCCTTGTTGCACTTGCTGCTACACACAGAGAAAGCCACTCCGTTAAATGGACTGTTATCATTGCAGTATATTATACAGTTATGGCACTTCTGCTCTCATGCGTAGTATACCATATCGGTCTGGTGGTGTTCTAATGCCCGAGAAAATATTAAAGCTTTTAGAAAACGGCAGTCTTACCGAATGGCAGATTGCTGATAAATTAAATATTTCCGTTGATGAAGTAAAAGCTTGTATGGAGTATCTTAAAATGGCAGGAATTATAAAGTCACAAATTATAAATCCTAAAAACAGCGGCGGATGCTCCGGGAATTGTGGGGGCTGTGGAGGCTGTAACTCTTCATGTAATGATACTTCCCATTCCGGTTATACTATCTGGGAAATAATAGATTGAAATTAAAAATAGGACTTAAATCATTCAGAACCCTTTATTTATTAGGTTTCTCTTGATTTAGTCCTATTTTAACGCATGCACCACGAAGAATCATGTGCTTTCGACATTGTTCCTATCTTTGGACAGCATCACCGGTCTCAAAATAAAACTCTTTCCCACTGTGTAATGATTTCCTCACATGCCTCTGAATCAATCCTCTCCATGGAGCTTTTCAACTGTTCGTATAATGCTTCCTCCTTTTCCGAATATTTATACTGAGCCATTTTTTCCATAACAACATCCATCTTATTGAGATCCAGTTCATCCAAAGCTTCTTTTAATTCCTTAAATATACCCTGCAGTGTCTCAGAATCCATTAACTGCTTATCCGCTTCATTTTCCGGAGCATCTGTTTTATCAAAATATGGCATAAGAATCTTTTTATATTCACCATATTTCTTCAACAAATCCGGTGTTTTTTCATGTATCATTTCGATATTTTCGCTTTTTCCGGCCTTCTCCAATGCTTCTGCATCCGTTGCAAGTTCCAACGCTCCAATCTGTCTTGATGCACTTTTCAAAGCATGTACTTCTATCGTATACGCTTTAATATCTTCCTTTTTTTCATAACCATCAATCAGAGCAATTTTTGTATCTATGTTCTGATAATAGTCACCTAAAACATTCCAATACACTTTTTCTTTTCCTACAAGCTTTAAAGCATAATCTGTATCCAGTCCTTCGATATGAATTGCTGTATTGGTTATACTTTTTTCCGTTGCATTTTCAGGCTGACCTTCCCTAATTTTTTCTTTCGGAAGCCATGTCCTTATTTTAGATACAATGGTCACCATATCAATTGGTTTTGCAACAAAATCATTCATACCCTCACTTATGAAGTATTCCTTGATTCCTGAGACTGCATTAGCAGTTAACGCTATAATAGGCACATCATTATAATCTACATAGAATCGTCGAATAATATGTGTGGTTTCCACACCATCTATCTCCGGCATCATGTGATCCATAAAAATGATATCATATTTCTTTGTACTGATTTTTTCAACGGCTTCTTTTCCACTTATTGCTGTATCAATTTTCATGTTTAATGGTTCCAGCATGCCCACTGCTACCTTTAAATTAATTGTATTATCATCCACAATAAGAATTTCTGCATCCGGAGCGGTAAATTCTAAATAAGCACCTCCGCCTATATCATTAATGTAATCAGCCGTGCCGTAAAAAAGACCCTTTATTTCCAACGAATATATCGGTTTATTCAAAACAAGCAAATTTTTTAACGTGTAACCATATGAAGTCTTAAAATCTTTCAGTAATACGCCTTTAATGTCAGACTCATTTTCCATTTTTCCTATAATATCTTCTGTTAACAATGAAGTCTCCACAAAAATATAGTTTACCCTGTCCCCGGTTAATTCCAGTAACTCTTTTTCAGATAGTATGACTTCATAGTACACTCCCATTCTTTTTAAATCTTTTTCCAACTGTGCCTTTACCTGTACATCTTCAATATAGATTGCTACTTTAATTTCTTCCTTAGAATTATCCACATTGTTATCTGTGTTTGCCGCTATTTTTTGCGGTAACCGACAAGTAAAAGTAGTACCTTTTCCATATTCGCTTTCTACCGTAATCTCTCCGCCCATAAGCGTCAAAAGCTGCTTTGTAATAGACAGACCCAAACCTGTTCCTTCAATATTTCGATTTCGTTTGCTGTCGACCTGCTGGAAGGAAGTAAATAGCTTCGCCATATCCGATTTTTTAATTCCAATTCCTGTGTCTTCCACAACAATACGCATCATAATTTCCTCTTCTGATGTGTACTCATAATCAAGGAGTAACTTTACCATACCTTGTTTCGTGAACTTTATCGCATTATTAGCAAGATTAATAATAATCTGCCTGATGCGTACACAATCTCCTAATAATTCCTGTGGAATATCAGGGGCTATATCAACAATAAAATTAATCTTTTTATCTCCAATTCTGGTAACAATAATAGTAGCAACATCACGAATAATACTATGTAGGTAATATTTTTCTACTATAATATCCATCTTTCCGGATTCTACTTTCGAAATATCTAAAATATCATTGATAATAGCAAGTAATGCTTTTCCTGAATCTTTTATTTGTTGAACATTTTCACGCTGCTCATCGGACAAGTTTCCTCGCAATACCACCTCCGCCATGCCTATAATTGCATTCATGGGTGTTCTGATTTCATGGCTCATATTGGCAAGAAAATTGGATTTTGCAACATTAGCTACTTCTGCCTCATTTTTTAACGTCAATACTTGTTCTATTTGTTCATTGATTTTTTTATTTGTTTCGACTAATTCATTTTCCATTTCTATCTTGTCGACAGCATTTGAAATCTGATGAAAAATATAAGTAAAAATCTCTAAATCACTTTCTTCAATAAAACTTTTCTCTCTTGAAACAATCGTACTTGTTTTAAGTTCATTAAACACAATAGCTACACACATCAATTTTTCATTTTCATATATAGGAACCGCTGCAAAAGATAATATGTGTGTAATATCAAAGCATGCCATAACCTTTTTGTACTCTTCATGCTTTATGTCACCTTTTGATGCCATGAAACCAACTGTTCTATCTTGAAAATATTGCATTATCACAGCTATATTTTCCGGTGAAATCTTATATCCTAAATCACCGTACAGCACCTCACTTTTCTGCTCAGTGATACGAATTAAAAACACCTTATCAATAGAAAAACAATTTTTAAAAACCGGAATAATTGTAGCGATTTCTTTTTTAATGTTATCTGACATATGATTTGTAAACTTCTGTAAAACATCAAAAAAACGTATGGTTTTTACAAGTGCTAACCGTTCCTTTTCATCACGCTTTTTGTATATAAAATCAGATATATCTTCCAAATCTATCTTATCTAACATCATATCAAGTTTATCTGAATTATTTTTACCGGCCTCCTTGTTGATAAGTGCATAAATTTTATTCAGCTTATAATTATACTGATTCTTTTTACAATATGCGCAAAAATCCTCCAACTCCCTTTGCGCCTCAGTTTGCATACCCATATCCATCAGCAATTGATAGTAATCATAAATAAACTCAAAATAGTTAAAAAAGAGACTCCCCACAACACGCTTCATATAAACTTCTGCTTTATCAAAGCATTCTTTTGCTGCTTCATATTTTTTATCCCTATATTTTAATTTTCCCAACAAAAAATGCACCAAAAACATACTATCATTGACTGAAAAAACATCTGAAAGAAACTCCCTGGCTTTATTTAAATATAAACGTGCCTGATGCACGTTTCCTACTCTGATACTTGCCAGTGCTATTAAACCATATAACTTAGATATATCACATACTCTCAGCGTGCTTTTCTTCAATGTTCGAAGAATAAAATCTCCTTCCAACAAATAACTACATGCATTATTATAATTTCCGGCCTGCATGGCATTAATGCCAAGATTATACAATGTCTCTACTATGTCATCCGGCATCTGATATTTATAATAAAGACTCAATGCCTTACTATAATATTTATTCGCTTCTTTGTAACGTTCAATACCACAATTGCTATAGCCTAAGCCGTTATAAATTGCAGCTTCTTCTATCTCGTCATTATTCCTTTTGGCCACTTTTAGCATCTTTTTATAAAAATAGATACATATATCAAAATATCCGTTACTTGATGCTAACATAACATTTTTTCTATACGCATCTACTAAAAACTTTCCATTTTTAATTTTTTTGCCAATTGCGATTCCCTTATTAAAATCAGAAAGCTTTTCTTCCATATTTTCCATTGACCTGAACAAATCAAAATTGCTGTTAAAACTATATGCATAAATATGGGCTAAATGATTCAAATATCCGTATTTGAAACAATCATTTATGAAGTCATCAGAAACCGGAACTTCTTTATCACATATCCAAAGATTTTTCCAACCCGAATACTCCAACATATTTTTCATTAATTCAAGCTTAAACAACATCTTTTCATCTTCATTTTCGAGAGCAATCTTTTCACAAAGCAATAACTCTCTATTAGCCTGTTCAATATCTTCGTTATATATATGTACTAATACCTTTAAACTTATTATCTGAAATTGTACTTCTGAATTTTTTTCATCATTTGTCTCTGACAATTTCATCATTTCTGTGCATAAATGTAACGCATACGCATACTCTTCTTTAATCAAATTTAGCCAATAATCAATCTTTAAAATTTGTATTTGCTGGGCAACTTCCAGAGTTATCTTTTTTCTCGCTTTTTTTTCAAAGAAGTCTTTTAGAAAATATTCTGCCTGTTCACATTCCAAAGTGTATAATAAATTATTAAATACAGTTATGCACTCACTAATTTCCATACTGCTTTTCCGAAAGTTTTCATCAGGTAATATTTCCTCTTCGTAAAACCAATGATCAACCATGCTGTTTTCTTCACATAGTTCTATAAAGGTTTCTAATTCTTTTTCTGCAAAGCTTAAACTCTCCCCTTCTTCATTTAAAATTGCAATAATTTTTATATGCTGATATTGTGGTTGTCTTGCAATTTCTGTTAGCATCCAGTTTGCCGAACTTCCCGCCATATTAATTTCATCCAGTACAATATAAAATGAGTTTTCCCGAGCTACAATGGATAACATGTTAAGCACTGCATATTGAAATTTCCTTTTCTCATATAAATATTCACCTAACAGCAGTTCCTCCCGTCGCTCGCATAATTCTCCACAAAAATACTGCATAAAAATGTTTTTATGTAACGGATACACATCTGCCTGTTTTATAAAATTATCTATAAAACCGGCAGATTTTTTTTCCAAAAAGCCTTTGATAATATCCAGGAAAGGCTCATACGGTTTTAGTACCTCTGATTTTTTATATGAGTGAAATATACCTTCACTACCTATGTCCCCGACATTTATGTTAAGTATATTGCAATGCTTTATCAACAAAACATTATGGTTATATTTTTCAGATTTGGTAACCATATTAATACATTCTTTAAAATAATATTGTTTGTTTTTATCCATAGCGCTACCTCATTATTTATATAATATTCCTCTAATCACGCTTAATAATTTTTCAATATCAATAGGTTTCAACAAATAACCCTGCGGTTTCATCAGAATAACCTCTTGAATCCGTTCACGCTCAGAAACACCCGTCAGAAATACTACCGGAATATGTTTTGTAGCAGGATTTTTTCTTAATTTTTCCAATACTACCGCTCCATTATCATCAGGCATTTCATAATCTAACAAAATAAGATCCGTTTTTTTCGATTCAAGAAATTTCATCGCAAGTTTTCCTGATATTGCTGTGGCTACGTCATAATATTCATGCAGCTGTTCATTTACCAGTTTCAGCATCATTGGATCATCGTCAATTACTAAGATATGCTTTCTTTCTTGTTTTATTGTATTTTCCGCCAATAACAACAACTGAGAAATGTCCATATCAAGATTAACGGATTCTGTATCCTTTTCACCCAATGCTGTCCTAATTCCCTCTAATTTCATATAATCCGAAGAATTTCTTGTTATCTCCGCTTCAATTCCTTTTGATTCCTCTTCCTTTTTTTCATGCTCTTTCTTCCAGTTAGTGATAAAAGCATCAATTTTTGCTTTGATCGTATCCGTTGTTAGTGGTTTTACCAACGTAAGATCCGCCATGTAGGCTGTTATTTTATTAAATTCTTTACACTCCTCGGCTGAACCTATAATGGCTAAGGGTATTTTGTTTTGTCTCAACTGCTCTTTCAAAAAATAAATACTATTGTAATTTTTATAGGAGTTTAGATTAATACAATATAAAAATATATCCGGCTTAAATATTTTCAAATGCATGACTATATCATCATTTCTGGTTGATGTAGTCATAATTTCATAATATCCATACATTCTTGCAAAAAAATCATCAATAATTGTGTTACTTTCCCCCATTAATAATGTTTTATATTTCATCCGCCATCCCTCTTTCCTATACACTTTTCACTTATATCGCCACGTATTTTCAGTATATTATTACTATTATTTTATCAGTTGTATACACAATATGTCAATAATTCACTTGTTTTCAGTCTTAAAAAAATGCAGTGGAATGTCTTACTAAACATTCCACTGCATTTTCTTTCTTCATCCTATGTCAAACTATAGCCATGTGCTATCTCACCTTATATATTTTTATAGATTCAATCTCCAGATACATATCTTCCGTCATATCTACTGCATACAACATCAGTCTGCATGATTTTGCTGAACCTGCTGTATATGTTGTAAAGCCTGTACTAAATCTGTCCGACCTCGGAACACTGGGATACCAGCCTGTCTGATTGGTCTTAATCCCCCATTGTCCACTCCCTTTGACAACATATTCAAATCTGTAGGTGGCTCCCTTTTCTAAAACGGAAGCTGCTCCATCTGTCAACTCATTAAGCTCTAAATAATATCCGGCCTCTTTTGTCCCTTTCGATTGGCGCTTTATGCATAGTGCTTTTCCTGAAGGACTGTCACTGTCGTCAATCACACTATACGACATCACATTAGAAGCATCAACCCCAAACTCTCCGAGTGTATATGGACCTTTATCAGCACTAAAAGTGGCAATCAATAAATCTTCTTCGCTTCCCCCATCATTAATCTTAGTTCCATCCGTTAGTGAGACACCAATTCTGGCATACATTTTTCCACGAATTATAGAATTGGAAATTGTCACATTGGTTCCGTCATAATTAATAAAGTTTCCATTTAGTGTACAGCCGGAAATTTTGACATCATTTGCTGTTGTAACAATTCCTATACTTGCCTTTGCATTCCCATGAAACGTTGAATTAGAAATTGTAATATGTTCACACGGATTTTTTAAATTATTGGTTTCAATATCAATACCATATTCCGGTGCAGTTCCGTTAGCATCATTGAACGTACAACGATCTACATCTACATAGTCTGCACTTACAATCGACAGGTTATTTCTTCTGTTGTTAAATACCTTACAATTTGTAATAGTTACATTGCTACATCCCGCATCGGAATCTTTTTCATGATTGGATCCAATATAAATACCGTCTCCCCAACAATCAGAGATATTCATGTCAGTTACATTAATATTGGTACTGTCATAAATACCAATTCCCATGCCCCATTCTCCGGCTGTACTGCCATGTCCATATCGTTCTCCTTTAATTTGCCCGCCGGAAATTGTTACATTTCTAATATTATTTGCATAAATCACTTTGTACCCCATGCTGGAATTATCGATTGCCTGTAATACTGCATTAGGTGACATGACAAAATTCATATTACTTCTAAGTAAAATGCTTGTTTCCGCATCAATTTTA
This sequence comes from Lachnospiraceae bacterium, assembly GCA_017437065.1. Classification (GTDB taxonomy): domain Bacteria; phylum Bacillota; class Clostridia; order Lachnospirales; family Lachnospiraceae; genus RGIG3002. The sequence continues at coordinate 151,554 of JAFSBX010000141.1, read as the reverse complement.
TATGTTCCGGCAGGAACATACACTGTATTACACTCTGCACTGATATTTTGTATGGCATCATTAAATGACTCTGTATCATCATCTTCATTACAGTTTCTGAACATCTGAGGGGTAAGATAATTGCCCTCCGGCTCTGTTTCCTCTTTACTGCGGACAATTACCAGACATTTTCTGACAAACCGTTGTTCATCAGCATAAGCCTTTATGACAGCCATTCCCGCTTTATTCAGCGAAATTTTACCATTGGCATCCACAGATGCTATTTCCGGATTTGTACTCTCCCATTGAATGGTACTGTAAGTGGCATCTGCCGGCCTAACCTCTGTTGCAGTTAACTGATACTGCGTTCCTTCAAACTGATTAATCTCCTCTGCATTCAAGGAAAATGACGTTACAGGTATAATTGATACCTTTACCTTACATGATGCCTTTTTCCCTGTATCCTGGGAAGTTGCCTTGATAGTTATTGTTCCCGGCTTTTTTGCGGTAATAATACCCTCTTCACTGACTGTCGCTATCTTACTATTAGAAGTAGACCATATCACAGTTTTATTGCATGCATCTTGCGGTAATACTGTGGCGGTCAGCTGTCTGCTGTTTCCTGCCCCAATGGTAATCGATGTTTCATTAAGTGATATCCCCGTAACCCGAGTGGTCAGGTACTTTTTCCTGCTGATTTTAAAAGAGTAGGTCTTGGTTCCTCCGTAAGCTCCAATCCCTCTTAATGTTACTTTAGCCGTACCGGCTTTTATATTGTTACTGTACTTTACAATCTCATAGCAAAGTTCTTCCAGCTCTTTTCCTTTTTTAACATCACGCTTGTCTGCATACACATGGATATCATCTGCTGACAATTCTATCTCCTTTCCTGTATATTCCTGTGCGTCTATTAACACAGTCAGCTTACTTATATTTTTGCTGTATATGCGATAACTTCCGGTAATTGAAGAACCCTCATAATTATTAATTCCCATTGCAGTTACATACACTACTGTACCTGCCTGTGGAAGCAGTCCATCCTTCATTCCGTCATAACTGTAAATCAGTTTCTTGTCATAATCCGTTCCTGCTGTCAATTTCTTTCCATTGACATCTGTTATTGTTACCACTGATTTCCATGCATTGGGCTTATTGCTATACTGCCTATCACCTGCCGTTATTGTTCCCTGCCCGATATCTCCCGAAATGACCTTGATCTGAGTGATACTTTTATAGCCTTTATAATTTCCTTTTCCGGTAATCTCACAAGTCATGATACCGGGTTTTTTATTATTCTTTACTTTCACCGAATAATCCGTTTTACTGTTCAACACGATGGACTCCTCACTCTCAGAAGCTTCCATCAGACTAAATCCCGGTATCGCTCCCCCTTTCGTAAAGGCTACCACCGGTACTCCGCTATCATCCGTATTATGCCATTTAACATATAATTCTGTATTTGGCACAATACGATATGTCTTTTTTAAAGTTCCTTTATACCTACCCATACCGGTAAAAATAATCGTCGCTTTTCCGACTTTCTTATGATTACTGTATTTAACAGTATAGTCTACACCTTCTGTAAGAGATTCGCTGCTATCCCCCTTACTAAAAATAAGTACACCTGCCTTCTCCTGACAAATCCCACCATTATTATCCGTTTTCTTCTTTGAATATGTAATTGCATCCTGCCAGCTTTTTCCAAATTGAGTATCTTTTATATTCCGATCACCAACCACCTTTATTTTCAGTTTTTTTATTCCCCGGTAGCCTTCGCTTCTGCCTTTCTCCGACGGATAAACTTCAACATAACCGTTTCCTACACCTTCTGCATAAACTTTATATTCATAAAGACTTTCATCTAAAATCTTTTTCCCAAATTTCACAGAAACAATTCGTACATCTGATGCAGATAATGCCTCACCATGATATTCATACTGCTTTTTATCGAGAGTAATGACTGCTTTTCCAAAATCTTGATTTTTATCTTTAATTACCGTCAATTTCATTGTAAAAATGCCTGTAAAATTGCCCCTTCCATGAACAGTATATTCATAAGATTTACCTGCTTCATAAGAGTCTCCCTTTGTATAATTCTCAGGTAAACTACTGTAATCACAGGAAAAGTCCTTATTGGCAATAAGTTTTTTACTTCCAAAGTAAATCGTCGGTGCAGGAATTTTCATTTTCTTACTATACTGAATTACCTGCTCATAACCAAGTGTATGATTTTCATCAATATCTCGTGGTGCAATGGTAAAATACAATGTCCGGCTACCGGTATATTGCCCTTTCATTGTAATCGTAACAGATGGTGCCTTGCTTGAATTATAGGCGGCTGCATTGATATTATTTTTATAAGTCAACACATAGTCGGTCTTTTCCTTAAGCAAGGTACCTTTATGATAAATACGAAGGTTCTGAGTTATCTTAGTACCGGTATACGTCAACACTTCACTTTCTCTCTCGAATCCCGCAATCCATACCTCATCAGAAATTGCAATAACATTCCCTTCTTCATCCTTCGGCTGGTCATGATTCTTCTCCGCATCTGTTTTCACAACATCAATCACGATAGTGGCTGTTTTTCCGCCACATTCTGCTGTAATTTGGGCACGACCTTCCGCAAGTGCCATTATGTTTCCAACCTCGTCAACGGCTGCTACGTCACTATTGCTGCTGGACCAACTAATATTCAGATGAAGTCCCTCCGGCACGATTGTGACAGATGGCTTAAACGTATCACCCGGATTCATTATTATGCTTGTTTTATTCAACATCAGTTTGCTGATATCTGTTGCAACCGTCTCCGACTCCGTAGAATCTTCCTCTGAATTCACCTCTGTATTTTCATCTTCCGAAGTCGTAATCCCTTCCGGTTTTTCCACATTTTTTTCTTCTGTTTCAGACTCTTCTTCTGTCTCAATTGTCATATTCTCGTCATCTGCTTCCCATGCTTCAGACTCCTCTTCTGTCTCAGTTATTATCTTCTCTTCATCTTCTTCCCATGTTTCTGACTCATTTTCTGTCTCAGTTGCTATATTCTCTTCATCTGCTTCCCATGTTTCTGACTCCTCTTCTGTCTCAATTGTCATATTCTCGTCATCTGCTTCCCATGCTTCAGACTCATTTTCTGATTCAGTTATTACATTGTCTTCTTCTGTTCCGGATGTTTCATTTTCCGTTTCTTCCTCATTCGCTGCCACTTCAATCGGCACAGTAGTAATTGCAATATATTCGGTTTCATCTTTCCTATATTGGAATGTTGCCCGAATGTAATAATCGTAGCTATCGTACTTCTCTTCTCCATCCACTTCATTGGCCGTAACCATCAATGTTCTGTAAAAGCAACTACTCTCATCCTCATCTTCCTGAATTGTAAAATATGGTGAATTCGATACTGTTTCAAAGTCCACCCAATCGTCTTCAACATTCACTATGTTTGTGGTACCCGGCTGCGTTCCTATCTCTCCACGAAGAATTTCCCAGGTAAGCGTACCTTTATATAAATCCTCCTCATTAATAGCGGCATCCCAGTTAGAAAATAAGCGGACTTTAGAAGATAAATTCAGACATATCGGGGTATCATATATATCATCAGAACAGGATAGCTCATCCATGTCTGTCGTCTGACCAATATGCATTACCTCAGATACCACACTGTCCTCCGGTATAATGTTATTACCGGATACAGTACCTTCGCTCTCCTCAAAGTTTATTTCCTGTGCTGCTGCCTGCACAGTATATCCCGGAAAATGTAATGAATTTCCTATCAAAGCTGCCGCTAATGCAACTGCAAACACTCTTTTTCTTATATTCATTCTCACAAAATCCTTCCTCTTGATGCTGTTGGCGTTTTTTATATTAACATATTTCCATTACACAAAAAACTGGAAAAAGTGTCTAATTATACTTTTTTCCTGCTTAATTATTCTGAGCTGCTTTACGAAAAAAAGCACTTAAGATTTCTCCCAAGTGCCATCTAAATTATACCTTCTTGTAATTTGTATCAATCAATACGTTTTTCCCTTCAAATGCAAAACCGTATTTGTATATTTTGTCTGCCGGAACTCCCTTTGCAAGCAACGCTGTATCATAGCATTTTTCTTCTATCTGATTCAGTGCTGCCATTACGGTATCTTCCAGTGTTTTCTCTTTTCTTTCATTAAATACTTTAAATTCTATAATTACTGCCGGATATTCTGTCACATTTTTCGGCTCAAGCATTACATCATATCTGCCAAAACCACTTTCCCGATTGGATGTAATCATGTAGTTTTCCTGCAAATCTACCATTAATCCCAGTATAAATCCATGATAAAACCGCTCCGGCTGTGCTTTTTCAGAAACTCTTTTTCCGGTATCAAAGCTACTGAATATTTCACGCGTCATCCGGTTCATATATTCATTCATTGCATCTATATCCTGTAGAAGCATAGCCTTGATAAAATCATTATACTCCGCTTCCACTGTCGTGAACCAGTCATTTACCATACTTTCAAACATCTGTCGCACTTCATAATTCGTCAAAGCTACTTCATAGCATGCTTTCCTGCCCGGCTCCAGTTTCTCCAAACGGTCGTAATCTATTACCTTTAGATAACCGCTGGCTAACAGCAGACTCCATATGGCAGATTCTTTGTTGTCCAACTGGTTATATACAATCTGCTCATCAATCGGACAACGCAAATGTTCTCCTCTCATAAGCTGCTCAAAGGACTGCTTTACCAACCGTCCGCCTTCCCGAATAAGCTTTCCCACCAGACTGTTAGAGCTGGTATTTGCCCAGTAAGTCGTAAAGTTTTTCTTATCCAAAAAGTTTAAAATCGACCATGGATTATAGATATCCTTATGTGTTCCAAATGTAAATCCATCGTACCAATACTTCACGTTTTCTTTTTCTTTACCAAGATCATATTCATCTAATGCATTAAAAACCTCCGACTCAGCAAATCCAAAAGCTGTCACATATTTGTTTGATGTCGTCGTTACTACTTCCAGATTGTTCAAATCCGAAAAAATAGACTCCTTACTCACTCTCGTAATTCCGGTCATAATCCCACGCTCTAACCATGGATTGGTCTTAAATGTGGCATTAAATAAACTTCTTGTAAAGCTGACCAATTCATCCCAAAAACCATGTACATACGCCTCCTGCATGGGGGTATCATATTCATCGAGCAGGACAATGACTCGTTTACCATAATAGCGACTCAGATAATCAGACAAGTTATGAATTGCCATTGTTGCATCAGCATCATCCATATCTTCTGCTATGCGTTTAAAATATGCTTTCTCTGTTTTATATAACATATCACCTTTCAGCAAAAAAGAGTACTTTGCATACAACTTCGTAAGTAACTGACAAATTTTCTTACGGGTTGTAATATAATCCTTTTCTTTGATACTCGCAAAAGAAAGACTAATCACCGGATATGTCCCCTGAAGCTTTCTGTATTTTTCTTCCTTCCAGATAGAAAGTCCCTCAAAAATTTCTCCCTGTCCTGCATATTCATTAGAGAAAAAGCGATTCAACATACTCATATTCAGAGTTTTACCAAAACGGCGCGGACGGTTAATTAACGTTGCATCGTCTCCCCTTTCCCACCATTCCTTGATAAAATCTGTTTTATCAACATAATAATAATTTCCTTCAATTAATTTTTCAAAATCCTGTATGCCGATTCCAATGGTTTTTGCCATCAATTTCACCTCCCGTAGCTATATTTTTTATAATTACTTATAGTATACGAAACTCTTAGGAAAATAGCAAACCAAAAGAAGCTGAAAAGATTCGTATGAAAGATTCTTATACTAAAAGAGCAGACCATACCTTTCTGTATCATCTGCTCTTTCATTAATATAAAATGGAGTACTATCTCTTTACATTAAATGCTGCCATTTTCGGATATACACTTCCGTTGCCGAGTTCTTCTTCAATTCTAAGAAGCTGGTTGTATTTCGCAACACGTTCAGATCTGCTTGGCGCACCTGTCTTAATCTGGCAAGTATTTAAAGCTACTGCCAAGTCTGCAATTGTAGTATCTTCTGTTTCACCGGAACGGTGAGAAGAAATTGCTGTATAACCTGCTTTATGTGCCAGTTTAATTGCTTCCAAAGTTTCGGATACTGAACCAATCTGATTTAATTTAATCAGAATAGAGTTACCGCAACCAAGTTCAATTCCTTTTGCAAGTCTTTCTGTATTTGTTACAAATAAGTCATCTCCGACTAACTGAACTTTATCTCCAAGTTCTTCTGTAAGTTTCTTCCAGCCTTCCCAGTCTTCTTCATCCAATGCATCTTCGATAGAGATAATCGGATATTTTTCAACAAGCTGTTTCCAGTGTTCAATCAAGCCTTCAGAAGTAAATTTTGTACCGGCTTTCGGTAATACATATTCGCCTTTCTTTTCGCCTTTCCATTCACTGGATGCTGCATCCATAGCAATCATGAAATCTTTGCCCAGCTCATAACCTGCATTTTTTACAGCTTCCAAAATGTATTCAATAGCTTCTTCATCACTTGCAAGATCCGGTGCGAAACCACCTTCATCACCTACAGATGTTGCAAGTCCTTTGGATTTTAATAATGTTGCAAGTGCATGGAAAACTTCCGCACACCAACGTAATGCTTCTTTAAAGCTTGGTGCTCCTACAGGCATAATCATAAATTCCTGTACATCTACTGTGTTAGCTGCATGTGCACCACCATTTAAAATGTTCATCATCGGAACCGGTAAACGATTTCCGGATACACCGCCAAGTAAACGATACATCGGAACATCTAATGCAGTTGCTGCTGCTCTTACAGTTGCAATGGATACTGCTAAAATTGCGTTTGCTCCAAGTTTTGATTTATCTTTTGTTCCGTCTGCATCAATCATAGCTTTATCTACTGCATAAATATCAGATGCATCAAGACCTTTGATTGCTTCTGCGATAATGGTGTTAATATTTTCTACTGCTTTTGTAACACCTTTTCCTAAATATCTTGCTTTATCTCCATCACGAAGTTCCAACGCTTCAAATTCACCTGTTGATGCTCCACTTGGTGCAGTTCCTCTTCCTACTGTTCCATCTGCAAGTGTTACCTCAGCCTCTACCGTTGGATTACCTCTTGAATCCAAAATTTCTCTACCGATTACTTTTTCAATCTGTAAATAGTTCATTATTACTTCCTCCCGTTTCGATTTTCTCCCTGCTGGAAGGGAGCGCACCCTTCCGTTTAAAATAGTATTCAGCAGCTACTATCTGCAAGGAGTCTACATGATTTATTCATGGTTAGTTTCCTCTAACCATCGTTATGTTAGCATAGTCTAACTTGTTTTTCAATTATTATTATTGAGAGAATTTATCATTGTAATGTTTATCTCTAATCCTTTACAGAAAATTAACAATTCCTATGTAATCCAAGCACTTTCAGATTATGTTGATAATATATTTTCTATTGCATCATTTTTCTTGGATTTTTTGAACCAGAAGAGAAAAACAGCTTTTAGAAATGCGCTTAGACAATTCAGCACGGTATCTGACAGATATTGTTAATGCTGAAAAATTGGAACTAAACGTTTACTGTCGTCTATTTTAAACTAATAATTATCGGGGAGTTGTACATAAAACAACTCCCACACTAATTCGCAGACATTTTCGTTTTTTAAAAACTTTAGAGCCTAATACACTTACCGTCTTATCTGTAATTGCACTTGCTTCGGATAGCGAATTCCCGGCAAAGCTCTTTTATGACTGGCATGGTGCATATATCAATGAGCTTCAGATTTTAGAAGAATGCGGTCTGCTCGTTAAGGATCGTCAGCGACTGTTATTGCATCCTTACATGCGCAAGATTATTAATGCAAGAAAAATGCTTTCCATCTATCCAAACTACACTCTATAAATTTTTCAAATACTCTTCCACATTCAGATACGTCACATCTTCTTGTATCTCCACTCCTGCCTGAACAAGCGATGTTGTAGCACCACGATAAATCACATACTTTCCGGTAATTGTACCGTATCTAAATTCCGTATCCTTGCATTTTTGCTCATCTAACAAATGCTTACACTGCTGTGGAACAATTTCTTTACTGTGTTTAATTTCATAAATTTCACAAGTTCCTTCATCCGGATTAAACACCACCATATCGAATTCGCCAATCGCAAACTGTAATCGGAAAACTTCACAATTCTTTTTGGATAGCTTTGTCTCTAAAAGAACAATATCCTCCATCATTCTGCCTTTGATTTCATCTATTATTCTTTCAGTTACCCTTTTTCGCTCTTCAAAAGATAAACCTCTGAACATATCATCCTGCATAAGCGATTTGATTAGCGCCTCTGCTTGGGAATAACGCATACCCGGCTGCGAAAATGCCGTTCTGGATTCTCTGCGATTATAATCAGACATCCATCTGCTTTCTATTTCCACAGTTAAGTCAAGCAAGTCTAAGTATTCTTTTATTTCATAACGATGTGCATCTTGAATTTCAACCTTTTGTTCTTCTTTATCTTTGATTTCCAACAATGATTTCAGTGTTTCATTTACTTTAATAATATCAATACGATCAAGAATGTCTGTAGGTTCATCCCTGTCCTTTCTCAAATTGCTTGCCGAAATCCTCAAATCATTTGATTTAAAATCTCTAGTCAATACCTCCATAGTGAATCGATGATTCATATCCTCGACAATTCTGTTAATTGCGTTTGTTAATTCATTTTTCTCATACAAATCCCGTAAGGAACGAAAATGACCTTCATACTTATAGTTCTTTAAAGAATGCTGAATATTTCGTGCAATGGCACTATCAACATATTCGTCCGTACTTTTCTTAGTGGCAAAAATCATCGCATTATCATTATACTGTTTGCCGCCAAGACTCATTGTTCCACCATATCGGATGAAATCATCAATACCTACAATTCCCAGCACGCTTTCGAATTCTCGATATGGAATAAATGTTGTATGACACATAATGCATCTGTCATATAACTCCTCATCCTCTGTAAACATAAAGCCTAAGGAATCTGTACCGGAAAATACTATCTTCATGCCACTTGCCGCAAACACATCAGAAAACAATGCTGCACCTTCGATAAAATCGTTCAGCAGTGTAACCTCATCGATAAACACATACCGATAGCCTTTTTCTTCCAAAACCTTTAAATCCTGATTCACATCATCCAAGGTCTTACTATCCTGTATCTGAATGAACACTGCTTTACTTCTCATTGATGCATCCATCTCGGATATCAACTGACGAATCAGTGTTGTTTTACCTGTTCTCCTAAGACCATACAGGATATATACTCTATCATGTATTTTTCCATATACATAATCACGAAGTTGCTGGTAACATTCACGTTTTCCCCACTTTGTCACCGGTTTTACAAAACGCTCCAGGTTCTCACCAATTCTCACTGTGCATCGAAACTGAAAAGCAGTCTTTTCTTCTTTTACTTCCTGATTATCCATGTCTTTTATTAAATTTTGAAGTTCTTTCCTTCGCTCAATTTGTCTGGAAAGCTGTTCTAACTCTTCATTCTTTATCCTTCTGCTACGTTGCTTTCCATCCTCGCGCCATTGATAATAAGCATACTCTTTTCCATTTATCTTTTTATAAGTAATACCGCCTGTTGGCAGTGTTTCAATCTCGGCAATAATCTTGCTATATTCTTCGTTAGTCATAAGCAACCCTCCTTACACGTATATTTTAACTTTTTTAACTTTGTTTGCAAAGTTAAAAAGTTAAAATTATGATTTTTTCATATTATTGGCGAATTCACACAACCATGATATAATGATTCCAGTTAAGAAATCTGCGAGGTTTGAACCACAACATGGAGCAAACCTCGCTCACTCTTATCGAATCCGAATACCTCTTTCATAACTTCTGTCTTTGTCCTCATTCTGTAATTGCATCTCTGACTTAATACAAGCATCCCGAAATCCATACTCAGAAAAATCTTTTCCATGCATCTCTTGCAAAATAACTTTCGCCGTTTTTTCTGCCATATCATCTACCAGTTTATTATTGCCTAATCCTTTACTGTTTAAGACACCTTCTGCACCTCTAAGCAACTGTGCATAACCTTAAATGATTCCTTCACATTCTTCTTTGATACTACGATTACGTTCCGCAAGAATATTACACAGGCTCCAGTTCTTGTCATATGCCTGTTGCCTTATCCAAAATCCGTGATACATTGGATTGATAAGTAATATACTCCGGATTCCTGTAACAATGCTCATAATCAAGATCCGAAATCTTATCCAGATTGTATTGAAATTTGTATTGAAATTCGTATTGTAAGTAAATGAATCGTGATTGTAGTTCTGCAAGCTCAAACGTTTCCTCTCGCATTGCTTCCTACTCTGCCCTAAGTTCTTCTTCCTTAAGAGCAATAACTTCTGCAATTCGCTTTTCCAAAGCCGCCTTATCATACTTCTCACCCAAAGACTTCCCCCGCTTTTCTACCCAATAATTGTTACCATCGGAACGAGCCAGCAAATCTACCTGATTGTAGCCTTTTAGCATACACTTCCGCATCACCCAACGCTTTGCCGCGTGCATAAACTTGCCGGTGCTTTTACATCCTTTACATAATCCTCCTCTTCGAACTCAATAAAATGTGTACCGCTTCGCTTCAAATACGCTACCAGCTTCGCCTGCTCCTTCCCGAATTTCTTAAAAGGTACTCCCACACCCAGCACCACACGCAAGGTGCGTGGCAATTCTCTTGTTTTAATTTCCTTGGCAACAGCTACTAATGTCAAAAGGAAAAAATCCTCATCCACTGTCTTATCTTCGTGAACTGTCTTACGCTCCCCACCAATGCAGTAATAACTGCCATCATAATAAAAACTGTTCTCTGCCACCGGTGGTCTGCCATTGCACCTCACTATACCGTTACTAAAAATGTGATGCCTGGTTTTCATAAGTGAATACCCGTGGTCAATGCCGATTACAACCGGCTTGTCCTGTGAATTATTTTCTTCGTACATACTCTGTACCTACCTTTCTGCCCTGCGGGCGTTTTATTTTGTAGGTCTAGAATATAAAAAATCCGCCCAACCTACATTGAATGTAAATTGAGTGGAAATTGAGAGAAAATAGAATTCATAATTTGCCTTATGAGAAGGTTGGCAAAAACGAGCCTGTTTGTATAGCCGATGAGGTTCCTTTTGAGATTCCGGATACTTGGGAATGGGCTCGTTGGGGAACCTTGTCAGAATCTATTCAATATGGTTATAATGCACCTGCACAGGGAAACGGGCGAATAAAGATGGTTCGCATTAGTGATATTCAGGACAATTCTATAATATGGGAAACAGTTCCTTATTGCGATATAAAAGAAAGTGAAATTGATGTATATCGTTTGAAACCTAATGATATTCTTTTTGCTAGAACAGGAGGAACTGTTGGAAAATCTTGTCTTGTAAAAGAAGTTCCAGAAGATGCAATCTATGCGGGCTACTTAATTAGAACCAGATATAGCAATCACTTATGCCCACAATATTTGAAATTCTTTATGGAAAGTGAGTTGTATTGGTCGCAATTACGCGACGGTACTATTGCTACTGCGCAGCCAAACTGCAATGGAAAAACGCTAGGAAATATGCTTGTTCCAATTCCCCCTATACAAGAGCAAATTCGCATTATTGAAAAGCTTAATGTGGTTATGCCTTATGTTATTGAATATAGTGTTGCACATACAAAATCAAAACAATTGCATAATATTTTCCCAGACCAACTAAAAAAGTCTATCCTTCAAAAAGCTGTTCAGGGCAGACTTGTACCCCAAGATGAAAATGATGAACCCGCAAGCACTTTATTGGAACGTATCCGAGCCGAAAAACAGGCACTAATTAAAGTAGGCAAAATCAAAAAAGATAAGAACGAATCCGTCATTTTCAGAAGGGATAATTCTCATTATGAAAAGCGTGGTTCAGAAGAAGTTTGCATTGATGATGAATTAGGCTTTGATATTCCTATTTCGTGGGAATTAGTAAGATTGAATGATATAGGTGTTTATCGCAAAGGACCTTTTGGAAGTGCCTTGACAAAAGGAATGTTCGTAAAAAAAGGAGCGGATACAGTTAAAGTTTACGAGCAGAAAAATGCTATAAAGAAAGACCATGCACTTGGTGATTATTATATAACCCGAAAATACTATGACGAAAAAATGAAAAGTTTTTCAGTTAAGCCAGGAGATATAATTGTTAGTTGTGCTGGCACAATTGGAGAAACCTATATTCTTCCAGAAAATATTGAGGATGGAATTATCAATCAAGCTTTAATGAGAATGGAAATATTTGCTCCGATAAACATTGACTATTTCTTGCTATATTTTGACTATGTGCTAAAGGAGTCAGCTAAAGCAAATAGCAAGGGGTCAGCAATTAAAAATATACCACCCTTTGAAATTTTCAAAAAGCTTTTGTTACCATTACCTCCTTTACCAGAACAAATGCGTATTGTCGAGCGAGTACGTGAATTAGAAAACGTATGTGATTGTTTTTAATGACATTATTCTCATTATGAGAAGTTGGATGGAATCGAGCGTTGTATTGATGATGAGATACCGTTTGATATCCCAGATACATGGGAATGGATTAGGATGGGGTCCTTGTTTACGATCAATCCAAGAAACGCTATTTCTGATGATACCGTTGTTGGTTTTATGCCGATGCCGCTTTTGCAAGATGGTTTTAGCAATAGCCATACCTTTGAAGAAAGACAATGGAAAGATATAAAATCCGGATTTACCCATTTTGCTGACAATGATGTTGTCATTGCAAAAATAACTCCATGTTTTCAGAACAGAAAATCTGCTGTGATTTGTAATCTTCCTAATGGATATGGTGCTGGCACAACGGAGCTTCATATACTTCGTGATTATACAAAAATGTTGTATATGCCATACTTTTTGTTGCTCTGCAAAACCCATGCCTTTATTCAAGATGGTATGAAAAACTTTACTGGAACGGCAGGACAACAGCGTGTTGGAAAAGAGTTCATTTCCAACTATCTTGTTCCACTTCCTCCAGTAAAGGAACAAAAGAGAATTGTCCAACGAGCAAATTTCGTAATTGAATCATGCGACATCCTATAAAATCAGGCATACACTTCAACATCTCGAAGTGTATGCCTTTTCTTTTACCAATCTACGATTGTATCAACGATTTCTCTCTGCTCTGTGGCTGTTTTTCTGAGATAGATGCGGGTGGTTTCAATGCTTTCATGCCCCATGAGATCAGCCAGGAACGCTATATCATTACAACGATCAAGGAAACTCTTAGCAAACCTGTGACGGAATGAGTGCGGATACACAACCGCAGGATTGATGCCATATTTCACCGCCAACTTTTTCAGTTGCCCGGAGATACCACGGGTGGTAATACGTTCCCCATATTTGTTCAAAAAAATGAAGCCACTTTCCTGTTGTTTTTCAGCCAACCAAGAAAGGGCTTCATTTTGTAAGTCTTTGGGAATATAAATTCTGCGTAATTTGCCACCCTTGGAGTATAGGTCGAGATGCCCCAGCTTGACGTGTTCAGCCTTAATCTGAATCAGTTCGCTCACTCTGGCTCCGGTAGCAGCAAGGAAGCGGATCACAAAATACCAGAACATTTCATCATCCTTTTTCAGACAGGATTTGAAGTATTCGTAGTCTGCTTCACTGATTACGTTTTCCAGAAAGGTTTTCTGCTGCACACGGACAAATGGCAACTTCCATTTTTCCTTGCCGATGCACTCCAAGTAACAGTTGATGGCACGAAGTCTGAGATTAACCGTCTTGGGCTTGTAATTCTCAATCAGCCATACCTTATACTCACGCAACTTTTTCTGGGTGACATCATCGTACTGTTCTCCGTACTGCTTGATGGCAAACATATACGATGAAATGGTGTTTTCTGAGAGATTTGTACCTCTCAAGTGTCTTTCAAATTTTTCTTTTTCTAACATGGCGAAAGACCTCCTTTCGCCAGATATTATACAATTCCGCGCTAAATCAGAGTGAGCTTATCGAACAATTCTTGCTGTTTTTCAACGATACGGCGTTGCTCAGATAACGGCGGAATAGGAAATAAGAGGTCCATAACACTATTACGATCTATTCCAGGAATAACACCCTGCCCCCTAGATTTGATTTTATCGAAGTTTGCTTGTAAGAACAAACGGACATAGTGCATGTCCAATGATATAAACTTTTTTATTGCCATGATTTGCCTTGCGATATGAGCTTCTTCTACATCACAAATCACTGTTTTTCCGTAGCCAGAACCCTTGCAAACTAGCAGCACATCGCCACGATTAGCAATTACCCTTGGCGTTTCTGTCCAACGGTTTAGTAAAACGCCGTTCTCTGATAAGCTGCTGGCACCAGTAATATATGGTGTTCCTTTTTGGGTATCGTTGTATTCTTCAGTCTTAAAATCGGTTCCCGAAAGCAAAGAAATAACTTGTCCAAATCGTGTCCATACCCAGCTTTCCGGGATGTCAAACGGTATCTCATCATCAATACAACGCTCGATTCCATCCAACTTCTCATAATGAGAATTATCCCTTCTAAAAATTACTGATTCATTTTTATCTTTTTTTATTTTCCCAGCCTTAATCAGAGCCTCTTTTTCTGCTCTGATACGTTCCAACAGAACACTTGCTGGTTCATCATTAGGGTCTTGCGGTACAAGTTTTCCCTGCACAGCTTCCTGTAAAATTGATTTTTTTAGTTGTTCCGGAAATATGTCGTTCAAATGCTTTATTTCAACATATGCATTAGCATATTTTTCGATATAGGGCAACAATTCCTTTATTTTAGTTACTATTCGAATTTGCTCAGAATATGGCGGTACTGGAATGAGTGCTTGATATAACTTTGCATCATTAATTGCGGGATATGCTACACCTTTAGCATTATCAGTATCATTAGCATATGCATCAAAATCTGGCGACATAAGGTAATAAAAAAGAAATTCGTTAAAATAGTCTGAATGACAAACCAATGCTGCAAATCCCGTGCTTGCAATTGGCTGATGACTAAATTCCTTATTTATAATGCACATATTATGTAAATACGGTCGCACTGTTGAGTAAAGTATATCGCCTTGCGCCACAACCTTTCGTGCTCTTGAAGGTGCCTTTTCAGCGGAAATAATATTTTCTTCTTCACTAAGCTGCTGTTTCTTATTATCTATAGAACCAATATCTATATAGCAAAAATCTGCACTTGGTGTCATTTGACCGCGATTAAAAACAATACCACTCAGCCTTGCCCATTCCCAACTCTCAGGAATCTCAAAAGGAACCTCATCGGCTATACAAACAGGCTCGTTTTTGCCAACCTTCTCATAAGGCAAATTATTGTCACCTCGGAAGATATAAGAAGGATTCTTATCCTTCTTAATTTTACCCTCTTTTATAAACTGTTCTTTTTCTTTTCTTATTCGTTCTAATAATACAGATGCCGGTTCATCATTTGGGTCCTGAGGTACCAGTTTCCCCTGAACAGCCATTTGTAATATTGAATTTTTTAACTGCTGTCCTGTCATTACTCTTCCTCCGTCAAATTGATACCCAATATCGCTGTAATCTGAGCAAGGATTCTGTCTATATCTGCGTTCAAACTTGCGCGCTTTTCTTGATACTGTTGAATCAGTTCTTTAGGTGGTAATATATCCTCTTCTTCATGTGGATAACCGCACAAATCAATATTATAGTTTCTTATAGCAAGTTCTTCTGCCGAATATTTTTTAGCCTTATCAAATCCATCTACATTGATTTCTTCTCTATTATTCCACCACTCAATAACCGAATCAAAATGTTTCAATTCCATTGGCTTTGTCTTTGAAAAGTTCTTGTATCCCTCTGGCATATCCAAACGATAAAACCATGTTTCTTTTGTAGGTTCCGTCTTATCAAAGAACAAAATATTAGTTGTAATTGATGTATATGGTGAAAATACACTGTGTGGCATACGAATAACCGTATGCAAATTATATTCAGAGAATAATTTTTTCTTAATTGCCACTTTTGCATTATCAGTACCAAATAAAAATCCATCCGGCAAAATAACTGCTGCACGTCCATTCTTCTTTAAGCGGTACATAATAACAGACATAAACAAGTCCGCAGTCTCACTACTTGCAAGGTCCGACGGGAAGTGATTCTTTACTTCTGTTTTTTCATTTCCTCCATATGGCGGATTCATAAGTACCACCTCAAACTGGTCATCAACCGTATAATCCAAAACATCCCTAAGCAAAAAATTATCATGATAAATTCGAGGTATATCAATACCATGCAGAAGCATATTCGTAATACATAACATATATGGAAACTGCTTCTTTTCTATACCATAGATTGATTCTCCGAACTTCTCCTGGTCATCTGTATTTTTAACCTTAGGAGCAAGCTCCTTTAACCAACTGGTTAAAAATCCACCTGTACCACAAGCAAAATCCGCTACTCGCTCCCCAATCTGTGGGCTAATCATTTTTGCCATAAAGTCAGTGACTGCACGAGGTGTATAGTATTCGCCTGATGAACCGGCACTTTGAAGTTCTTTCAAAATAGTTTCATATATTTCTCCAAAAGCATGACTTTCTTCGTAATCACCAAGTTCCAGTTCATCAATAATATTAACAATCTGCCTAAGTAAAACACCATCTTTCATATAGTTATTGGCATCTTCGAAAGTGGTTTGCACAATGGCTTTTTTAATAGGTGTTTCCTTTGAAACCACAATTCCTTCTATTTCTGCCCCATCTCTGACATCAATAGCATTCTGTCCTTTTAATACAGGGAATAATGTATTGTTTACAAAGTTCAATAAAGTGTCACCTGTGATTGCTTTGCCAGAACGGTCATCTACAGCCCAATTTCTCCATCTACATGGTTCGGGAATTATTGACAAATAATTATCTTCATCCATATCCCAGTCATTTTCTTTTTCATCATAAACTTTAAGAAATAACATCCATGCCATCTGTTCAATGCGCTGTGCGTCGCCATTTATTCCTGCATCATTACGCATAATATCTCTTACTCTTTTTACAAAATTTGTTAAACTCATATTTTTATCCTACCTTATATATTTCTTCTTCCAGTTCCTTTACTGCATTCAGATAACCTTCTTTACCTCCGAAGTAACTAGCAATCTTAGCCGGCTTTCCAAATTTATTAAACGGGTCCAATTTAAGTATTTCTGTCTTCTCAATTTCATAAATACCATCATTCATATACTTATCCAATAGAATTTCAAGTACCCGCCTTGCATATTCTCCATATCTGTTAAGAAAGTCTCGCTTCCGTACATTATTGGCTCTCTCTATTCTTGTAAGTGGCTTTTGATCATATGCCACATGACATATGAAATCAAAGTCATCCACTTCTGACATATTTTGGTCTGCCTTTAACAAAGCAAGGTCAATACCTTGTTCTTTCAAAAGGTCTCTTATAACTTCCTTTTTATCATTTTCATTCCACTTGCGAATAAAATAATCCAATGAGGCATATTGACCAAGTATATTTGCTTTTGTATAGTCTACAACACTTTCCTGTCTAAGTAACTTTCCATCCACATCATAAACAGATACAATTTTACCAAGAATTTCAACACGACATCCATCTACTGTTACAATCGGTTTCTCATTGCGCGGTGGTGGCGTAACCGGAGGAGCAGGTGGTATAGGTGGCTTCGGTCCGATAGGTGTTACCTGTGGCGGATAATTCGGGTCAATTTCAATAGGCCCATCCCACTCCGGGTCAGCGAATAATCGTGTTACATTTCTAAAATCCATTACCGTAAAATGTGTTTTGCCATCCTTTTCTCTTAATCTGGTTCCTCTACCAATTATCTGCTTAAATTCTGTCATAGATGCTATCATTTCATCTAATACAATAAGCTTTGTCATCTTACAGTCTGCTCCTGTCGATAATAGTTTTGATGTTGTTGCAATTACAGGATATTCAGAAGACACAGAGATAAAATAATCCAATTTACTCTTGCCGTAGGTATCCGAACCGGTAATTCTGACAACATAATCTGGATTTTTCTGAACCATATCTTTATTCAGATTGTTTAACGCCACACGCATACGCTCTGCATGTTCTTCTGTAGCGCAAAATACAATCGTTTTCTGCATTCTATCTGTTGCTTTAAGATAATTTGTAACTTCCAAAGCTACTTCTTCAATACGGTCTTCCAAAACGATGTTGTAATCAAAGTCACTATTTGTATAAATTCTGTCCTCAATTACATTACCAAACTTATCCAGTTGTCCTTTGAAAGGCCTCCATCCCTCTCCAATATTAGTCTTAATATTTATCACCTTAAACGGAGCAAGAAAACCATCATCAATACCCTCTCGCAAGCTGTAGGTATATATTGGCTCTCCAAAATAATCCATATTAGAAATATACTTAGTCTCTTTCGGTGTTGCTGTCATACCAATCTGTGTAGCTGATGAAAAATAATCAAGTATTCTTCGCCAGTTACTGTCCTTTTTAGCACTTCCTCTATGACACTCATCTACAATTATTAAATCAAAAAACTCTTTATTGAAAAGCTTTTCAAACTTACTAACTGTTTCATCACCGCTTCCTTCATCATCTTCTTCATTGCCTGCTAACTGTTGATATAAAGAAAAATAAACTTCATGCGATGTAATTGTCGTCGGGTCATCTTTGGCAAAATTCACCTTGTGAATTGTTTTCTCGAGCGGTGCAAAATCCTGCTGTATCGACTGATCTACAAGAATATTTCTATCTGCCAAATATAAAACTTTCTTCTTCAAGCCAGCTTTCAACAAACGATACACAATTTGAAAAGCAGTATATGTCTTACCAGTTCCAGTTGCCATAACAAGCAATAATCTCTCCTGCCCTTTTGCAATAGCTTCCACAGTACGATTAATTGCATTTCGCTGATAATATCTGGGGTCATATGTATTTTGACTTGAATAATATGGCTGTGCTATGATTTTCTTTTCATTTTCTGACAATCCGGCCCCGGCATTTGCTCCACATTCCCAACGCTTTACCAATTCGTCAGATGTCGGAAACTTATCTAATTCAATTTCCCGCTCCTGTCCAGTAATAAAATCATGCTCCATAAAGCCATCACCGTTTGAGCTATAAGCAAAAGGAACATCCAACATTTGCGCATATGTCATAGCTTGTTGTAAACCATGAGAAACAGAATGAGTATTATCTTTTGCCTCCACAACCGCAATCGGTTTATATTTATTAATGTACAATATATAATCTGCTTTTTTCGGTTTTTGACGTGACACTAAATTACCTTTTAAATTAATACGTCCGTCTGTTATGGAAGTTTCCATTGTTATTTTACTTTGGTCCCACTTAGATACTATCGCAGGAGTAATAAACTGTAATTTAATATCTTCTTCCGTCATTTGTTTTTTTGATAAAATCATCCTGCACCTCCATTCTTCCGATAATAAAAAGTTATCGGAAGTTAATACTGAAAAAATTTACAGCCTCTCGTAATACTTCTGTATCAACGCTGCCATCATTTTACGTCTCTCAGTTAAAAATTCATCATAGTTCTCAACTGTCATATTCATGATATTTTGTGGAATACAGTTTTCTTCAAGATTTGTCGCAAGCAAGTCTTTATCTGCAATATTTCCAAGCACGATATTTCCACCTTCACACTGCTTCAATACCTTTCCAAAATATATATTCGGTGCATCATCGCTAATTGCTTTATTCACCTGTGTATCAAGGTATATGTAGTTCGCAACTTGATTATATTTTGTCTTATTATCCACACCATTATTTTTCAGATAGCTACGAGGGAATATATGATGCACATCTCCTGAAATAGTAATCAAATCCGCAACTTTCGTACCACTCATCAACATAGAATTACAGTTCATATTAATCTGTGCTGCTAAAAATGTATTAAACGCCGGACTGTTAACAGATGATGTTTCCAAATTCTGAGGCAATGTAACTGTCCAGAAAGTTTCTGAAAGTGCTGATGCTTCAACATCTGCTAAAAATGTTAGGAATCCTTTCTCACCAATAGTTCTCATATCACGGTCCATCTGTGTTTCCGGTGAACCAATATATCTTGAAGTCAAGGTTGAAAGAACAAACCATTTCTGCACATATCTCTTTATCTGTGCATTCGGAATTGCTGGGTCATCTAACAACATCAAATACAATGTATACGCAAAGTCCAATGTCATCCTTGAATTAAGGAGCTTACTCGATACATATCCTGCACCCTTAATTGCCATAACAAACTGCGAAAAATTATACTGGTTGATAAAATTCATCATACCAGCGTCCAATTTTCCATAAGACTCTTCTACAATATCCTCTCTAAATTCCTTTGTAACAAAATCTCGTCCTGAAAGCAAACTAACCAAATCTGCCAATTTACCTCTTCGAAACTGATGCATAAATGATACTCTAAGCATATCACCATAATCCGGATCGTAGATATCATCATAATCTTTTGCTAACCATTTTATTTTATCCGCATATTTCGATTCTTGGAACTCTGCATCATGTGTTAGTTGTGAATAGAAATCCGGTTTTACAGCCAAATGACAGAAATAATCCACCGTCTTTCTCATAAGACTACCTGCATGAATTGTATCTGCTGCCATTTTGGACATTACGAAATCTGACTGGCTAAGAGCCGTACCTTTAGAATTAATACGAATAAAGATTTCTGTAACTTCGTCAATATCCAAAGCCGCATCCAATTCAATAACACCTATCTGACGATTGGCAATTCCCTTCAATGCAGTTACAGCCTTATTCACCTCATTGGGTTTTATACCTTCATTCACTTCGCAATATTTCATTGCAAAATCAAAAGAATCAAATTCCGTATCAAACACAACTGAAATATCCGGTATCCAACGCTTATCCTTTAAATGAGAAGCATCCTGTACAGCAAAACGCTTTGTCTCATCCTCCGCCAACGGATTAAACGCTATCTTTATTCTGTCCTTGTTAAAATCATCATCTAAAACTTCTTTTCCGGCAATGGCCGCCATTAATGCTGTAACTCTTTGCTGACCATCAATCAGCACTTTCTTTCCGTTTGCTTTACCGCCATCCTTTGTCTTAACATCAGGATTTTTCCAAGTAATAATATATCCGGTTGGATAACCATTGTACAATGAGTCAATTAAATCTCTCACCTGACTTCTCTTCCACACAAACGGTCTCTGAATTTCCGGAATAACAAAATCCTCTGCATCAATCAAACCAAGGATTGCACTAACTGAGTATTGCATTAATGTAAACTTTTCACCTGTCATATGTAACCTTCCATTCCAACACTATTCCTTATCTGGAACAATATCCAAAATATCATCCATCTTACAATCCAGCGTCAAACAAATCTTCTCTAATACCCCTACACGAACATCTTCATTTCTACCAAGCTTAGCCATCGCATTTGTACTGATTTTAGCCTCTCTAATAAGCTCTGTTTTCATCATCCCACGCTCATTTAAGATACCCCATAATTTATCATAATTAACCGCCATTTTAATCCTCCAATTTCAATGAACAATCTGACATTTATACTGCATAATATTATAGCACTTTTTGTCGTGTTTCTCAATCAAAAATTGAAGTTTGCAATTTGCAAAAACACATCAACTACACTTCCACATTTTCATTATACAAAATCCATCTGTCCAATAATCCTCCCACAAAAAATGCCGGTCAGATTGCTCCAACCGACACTTCACATTCACTATTTCTAATTCAACTCATTCCACACATCCACGTAATCCTGCAATCCGCCCGGACGCATCGCCATGCTTACATAACCCGCAGGCTCCTCTCTCGCAAATCTGGCAAGGATTCCTGCATCCTCGGGCTCATCAAATACCACCTGTGCCTCTGCTTTTTTACAATCTATCACCAGTTGCTTTCCATCCATGTCCGTTACGACAACTGCATTTCTTACACTGTCGTAAAAGTATATGTTATACACCATTTTCACTCAAAAAATCATCCGAAATTGGTGTCGTAAACCTGTCGTAATGCAAATCCACCATGCGAAAATGTCAGTATTTATAAGGGTTTGCGGAGCAAGGAAGGTAATTCCGTGATATCAGAGATTAGTTCAGATTCATCAAGGGCAGATTTTGCTTCATAATAATATGTACTTCTGTTTACCTGTAGGACGCGACACATTGCTGATACAAAGTATTTGTGGGCATTTGCCTTTATCACATTTACTTTCGACCTAAGATCAGCGCAGCTTGTTTTAAAATGTCATTTTCCATTTTTAGTTGCTGGTTTTCCTTACGGAGTCGGATGAGTTCTTCCTGTTCTGGTGTACGGTTATCCTTCTCATGAAAAGAACCACTGTTTTCTTCTTGCTTTACCCATTTATCAAAAAGAGATGTTGCAATATCATATTCACGGCAGATATCGCATCTTCGTTTACCGGAATGATATAAGTCAACCAGTTGTTTTTTGAATTCATCCGTATATTTACGAGGTTTTCTTCTTTGTTTTTGTTCGGTCATATTAGTTGCTCCTTTTCTTATTGTTTTTATAGTATATGACCTAAAAAAATATGTCCGGTTTATTGTAGCCTATTCACTTTATTCTTATAAACGCGTCATGACAACACTCCCCGCCTTCTCCAAGTGTGGAATACCGTTCGAATTTCGTATGCTTCTTAAGCACCCCATAAGCATAAATATCATGAGTACAGAATACCTTCGTAAATTCAGGATACCCATGCACCGCACAGGTATCGTAATATAAGCATTTGCTGATTCTATACTCCAGCCTGCTATCATCATTTCTTAAAAGTTCCGTATCCCAGCACACTGCCTTTTCAGATGTCAAATCATCCAAAAGACTTTTCTTTACCAATTTGAAACTACCCGGAAAAAAGTCTACAAACTTATGCATAAAACCTGCCATCTTACGCAAGGTACTGCACATATAATCATAAACCGCAATCGACTCTTGTTCACTCATACCCTGCTCTCTTAAAATTTCATAAGCCGCAAGCCCGGAATATATATTCAAATAAGAAGAAAATTTGCATTCATTTACTCCAAAATCTGCTTCTTTCATATACTTTGTAAAACGGTTTCGATATCCTTCACATATACTTTCCGCATCCGAAATCTGTTTTCTTTGCAACTCCTTCTTTAATCTTTTCGCATAGCTCTTTCTTATATAACTTATCATTTTATCATGTTTCATCTTGGCGTCCCTCTCCATTATTTACCAATATCTTCTTCAACACTTCTATCATCACATTTGGACTTATTAAAGAATCCTCGCAATGTCCTTTTCCTTTAAAGCAAATAATTTCAGCCTTCGGATAATTTGTTTTTATGTACTTAGCTGTCTTTTGTGCTAACATCTCATTCATTTTTGTTCCATGAAAATAGAAAAGCTGTGTATCTGCCATTTCAATATCTGTAGGTAGCTTATACTTTCCAAGCGCTTTAATATAATTAACAATTGTCTCATCAGTCATATTATCCATTAGTTCCAAAAATTCCGGCAAATTTTCCTTTGAAATAATAGAATTAACCGCCTGATTCACAATTTTTTCTTCCCGTTGCTGTGTCTTATGCGTCAACAACAAATACTGCTTTGTAAGAATGAATGTCATCAATCCACTGAACGAAACTAATGGTGAACTTTCTAAAATTACATTTTTTACTTTTAGGCGCCTGTTTTGCCAGATATGCGAAGCAAGTACGCCACCAAGCGACATACCATACATAGCATATATTTCCCTGCCAAAGCTATTAATGCAGTAATCTTCTATTTTCTTAGCACTCTCCTCAAAAGAACAAAACTCCTCGTTTACTTTAGGATTATGTCCTTCCAAAATTGGAACCACCACATGGTAATCCTTTTTGAAAAACTCAATAAATTCATTCCAAATTTGATATGGTGACTGAAATCCATGTATAAGCAAAAGAGTTTTATTTTCTCGATTTCCAAATTCTAATATTTCCATAACAACAGCCATACCTTTCTCATCATGCACACTTGTGTCATTCTTTTTTTAAGAGTATAATGTTTCTCAAAACAGTACGCAATAGCACCGAACAAAGTGATACAAAAACTTGATTTTGTGCCACAAATATTTACATGAGGGGTAACCATGAATATAGAAATAAACGAAAAGAACAAAACGAAAAAATGGATAATGGCAGCATTGCTGACACTTCTTCCAAAAAGAAATTATCATGATATTACGATTGCTCAGATTGTAGATAAAGCCGGACTTGGCAGACGAACCTTCTACCGCTATTTTAAAACGAAGGATGATGTAGTAACAAGCATTGCCCGGTCTCTTATGGATGAATTTGCCGACACAATTTTAAAAAATCATGCCCATAATTTAGAAACTGTTGCAGAATCTTATTTTGAATTTTGGGAAGCACGGATAGATATACTGCTTTTATTAAAACAGGCAAACTTATTACATTTTATCGGAGACAATATGATTCCTCTTATTTCCGGTGTAGCAGCCAAAGTAAAACATGTGCCATCATCTCCTGTCGATGAGGAAACGCTGATGCAAGTATACAATCAGTATAAATATGACTTTACCTTTAAACTGGCAGGTTTTTGGCATATTACTATCGTATGGTGCGAAGAAACTCCCCGCAAATCGCCTGCGGAAATGAGCCGGATTGTGATGGATATCCTTAAAAAAAACGTGGACAGCTAAATTCCCTATCCACGTTTTCTCTTATGCAACTACCGTCATCTGCGAAATACTTCTTCCCTCCGCAAACACTCGTAAATAAATCTGCGTACATTTCTGTATCTTTTCAAATAGTTTTTTTGTCTCACCCACGTTGCAGTAGACCTTCCACAAGCCACGATATTTGCATTCCTCACCTTTGTCATAAATAAATCCCAGAACATCTTCCAAAGGATAACCAAGAAATACCCCTATCTCATGCGGAAAACAATCATACTGAAAAAGTCTTTGCTTTAAGTATTTGAGACAGTCCCCTACATCAGTATTTTTATATCCGTACTCAAAAAGCAATTTCCCTACTCCTGCCTTTTTTAAATCGTTTGCCAAATGTGACTTCCGGTATGTATAAATCAATACAGAATTTTCTTTCCATAGCAGTGCTTCCACATACACTCCACGTTCGTTCAGCTTTTGATTTACCGTTTCCAGTTCTGCTACTACCGTTTTTCTTGATGCAAAACGATGATTAAAAAGATTTGCACTTTTTATTCCCGCAAGTGTAGGTGCACAATATTCAATAATCCCATTTTCCAGCATAGCGTACACCTTCTTAGATGCCTGCCAACTGTTTACCGAGAGCAACGCATTCATTTAATCCGTCCTCATCCGGCACTTCATGGCACATGAGTCCTTCTCCGTTTAATACAGTTGCACCTGCCGCATTCATGCGGTCAACCCAGTCACGCATCCACTGTCCGTCACCCCAGCCGTAAGAACCGAAGAGAGCGATTGTTTTTCCGTTTGCAAAAGCTTCTACCGCTTCAACAAATGGCTCCATTTCCATTTCTTCCAAAACCTCTGCTCCCATTGCAGGACAGCCGAGTGCAAATGCTTTTGCAGATTTTAAATCATCTGCTGATGCACTTGTTACTTCCAGAACAGCCGCTTCTTTTCCTGCTTCGGTAATTCCTTTTCCAACAGCTTCTGCCATCGCTAAAGTGTTTCCTGTTTGTGACCAATATACTACATAAATTTTATCCATAATGTGCCTCCATTGTTTTGTATTTGGTTAGTTATTTCTAACTCTTTAATAGGTTAGCATATACTAACTCATTATTCAACCCTGTTATTGCACACTAATTCTCAATAAGATTAAACTATCTGCACATTCATTTTCTTATAAATATTACCTTCCCACCTACTCCCTATTCTTCAACACCTCCGCCGGCACAATCTTCTTCACTCTGCGTACCAGTAACGGATTAATAATAAAATACAACAAAATCACCGCCCCAAAAATAATCCCATACAATTTCAAACTAAAAGTCAGATTCATTCCACACGCCACATTGGAAACCATATAAGGATACAACACATCCATCACTTTTTTCGCCAGCGGAATACTGAAGAACGCTCCGATAACCACAATAAAAAGATTTCCATTCAAATATAACTTCCGAATTTCCTTCGCCCGATACCCGAAAATCTTTATCAATGAAATCCCAAATGCAGAACGGTCAATCATCACCTTCATCATCAAATACATAACCACACAGAAAATCAATACCGCCACAGTACACATCATCGTAATCATTGGTGCCATCATTTCTATAAATACTGCCGAAGAATGAATAATCTCCTCTCTCGTAGTGGTTGCATACAACCTGCCGGAAGGAATTTCCAGCTCATCATCCGAAAATACTACATTATAATAATCTTCCTCCTCTCCAAACAACGCTCTCATACTGTCAATATCCATAAATACATACAGACTCGGCATATACTGAACAATATCCGTAACCGTAAATGCATAATTTCTGTCTTCCTCTTCATCCTTTAACACAATTTCGTCACCAATTTCCAATTGATATTTCTGTGCCGCTGCCGAAGAAAGCACCACCTTATTTTCCCCTTCTTCCACTTTTGCATCAAAATATGGATTTTCCTCCGTAATTCCAAGAAGAGTTACCTCAAGATTATAGCCGAATATTTCCCGTTTCAAAGAATACGCAAACGCTTCCGTTCCTCCTTCCGGCACAGTTTCTTCCGGATACTTGTATGTATACATATACTCAAATTTTGTATCCTCTTCTGTTTCCTTACTCAAATTTGTAACCATCACATAACAGTTAATTCCAAGCATCATAATCAACAATGCAATAAACATTCCAAAAATAACTGTAAATCCGGTTCTTGCTTCCCGTAACATCTGACGGATTTGAAAACGTCTTACATACCCCATATTTCCCAGATTAATGTTACGTCTTCTGCTTTCCTTCTGCTCATTCCGAATCAGACTAAGTGCCGTTCTTGATAAATGCTTCCGAATGACAAAATAATTCACTACTGCTGCGACTACCGGCGGCATAATGACACTATACACAATCAAATAGGCAGGATACATAATATCCAGTACCGGTATGGAAAAATATCCATAGCAGTCTGCCATCTGTGTCGGAACACCCATATCCGAAAAACCTAACACCGTACCGATAATACCCGCAAGAAACGTCACCGTTACAGGAAGCATCAGATAATGACTGATTAGATCCTTTCTTTTTACTCCCAGTGCATATAAAGCTCCGATAACACTACATTCCTTTTCAATCCCATGAATCACAAATACCGAAATAACATATGTAAACAAAATCATGACAATAACGCCGGCTACAAGTCCGCACATCTTATTGATAATCTGATCATCTCCTGCCGCACCAATCCTTGGATTGTCAACTGCCTTTAAAAACATCGTCAGATTGGTATCCACTATTTCCTCTGCCGAAAATTCAAAGCTTTTCAATTCCTTCTTCAGTTCATCATCCGTCATTTTATCATTTAACTGATAGGCATAATAATAACTTTCCGTCCGGCTGCTTTTTTCACCTGCTTTCAAATTTTCATAAGTCTCACTTGTCACAAAAGCCAGACCAAAACTACCACTGTCTACTGCACTGTCCGAAAATTCCCGATACGGAGCATCATAATCCGGCACAGAACCGATTCCTACAATTTCAAAATCACTTTCCGCAACGGCAATGCTGTCTCCTACATGTAATCCATGTTCTTTTGCATACCGCTTTTCCATCACAATTTCATTGCTGCTCTCCGCCTGTTTTCCTTCATCCAATGCCAGCAAGTTAATCTGTTCTCTGTTTTTATACACACGAAGCGTACTCTCGTCCTCCTGTAAAAAATCCAGATAAAACATTTTTTCCAATGTAATTCCCTGACTTGTCAGCTCCTTTTCTTCTGTAACAGACAACGGCACAAACACACCAAATTGTCCATCCTCTAATTCATGCTCCTTGGCAACCTTCTGCGTTCCTGAAATAATCGTTTCCGCTGCCGCCACCAGACTAACGATAATATACATTCCCAGAATAATCAGAAATCCCAATGCCAGATAACGCCAAAAATTTTCCTTCAAATCCCGAAATATTCTTTTTCTCAATATCTTTTGCATTATAAATCCTCCAATTCCTCTGCCGGTACTCTGTTTTCATTCTCATATTCTTTACTAATCTGTCCATCCTTGATAATGATTACTTTATGTACCATATTTTTAATAGAATTGTTATGTGTAACCAACAGCATTGTTGTGCCGTATTTCCGGTTAATTTCCTCCAAAAGAATCAGAATGTCTCTTGAAGTCTTGGAGTCCAGTGCACCCGTCGGCTCATCCAAAAGAAGAAGTTTTGGATTTTTAATTAATGCCCTTGCAATAGCGCAACGCTGCTGCTGCCCACCGGAAAGCTGGGACGGAAATTTGTTCTGATGCTCCGTCAGTCCCAAGTTCTCCAATAACTCCTCCATATCTAACGGCTGTTTTGAAAGATACTCGCATACCTGAATATTTTCCCTGACCGTAAGATTAGGCACCAGATTATAAAACTGAAAAATAAAGCCTAAATTCTCTCTGCGGTAATCCGAAAGCTTCTCCTGCTTTAATCCAACAATTTCTTTTCCATCCACTTTAATTGAACCTGAATCCAAAGTATCCAAACCACCGATACAGTTTAAAAAAGTAGACTTACCGGAACCACTCGTTCCCTGAATCACACACATCTGTCCCTGCTCTACTCCTGTGGAAATTCCCTTTAGCACTTGTATGTAGCTTCCATCCTTTCCATAGCTTTTTTTCATGTTCTTTACTTCAAGATACATATTTTTTCCTCCTCATTCACTACATTTTCAGCAATCACTTACACTATCTTCTTACCTTTTCCTTGGAATATCTGACACCGGCTTTTTACTTTTATCCTGCATCATCTGTCCCTAAGATATATATTCCGTCAACATAACACTGTTATGTTGACGGAATTTTTTATGCCGCATCCGCATTTGCGAATTACGGCAAAAATACCTTTATTTTCTTGTAAACATTCCCATCCATCCTGCAATAATATATCGGATAATCGGTTCTATATGCTTTATCGCTTCTTCTTCATTTCTTTCATGCGTCAATATGTGCACAAATGTTTCAATCTGCGTATGTGCAAGCCAGTGTATCAAATAATCATCCAATTTACTTGTCTGCATCATTTCCGAAAACCGGTCTGCCATATGTCGATAATGTTTCTCCGTTATCTTCACAAACTCATCCACACAATTCTCAAACCGGGAGCCTTGTGACTTAACTAAAAGAAGTTGAAATTCATCATAATAATGATACATAAACCGAAGTGCCTGCTTTGCAACCGCCAAATCCTCTCCAAAATCCTCAAAATTTTCCAACTTTGAATTCTTCAGATTAGTTTCCTCCTGATAATGACTGCCCATAATCTGATGTAACATACTTAACGGTTCCTGCACAAGACTGGCAAACAAGTCCTCTTTATCCTGAAAGAAAAAATACAAAGCTCCTGTTGTTACTCCTGCATTTTTACAAATATTCCGTAAAGAAGCCTGCATATAACCTTTCTCCAAAAACTCCTGTTTGGCACTCTTTAAAAGCTTTTCTCTTGTTTCTTTGTCATTTTTCAACTTCTTTCCCTCCGTACGCCAAAGGACATAACGGTGTTATTTAAGATAACACTGTTATGTTACTCCATAATAAAATCTTTGTCAATATTTTTCAAACTCCTATGATTCACTCCTATGATTTGCCTCCTCTTCGGCGGCTTTTCTTGCAGCTTCTTCCGCTTTCATTCTAAGTATTATCACGTTTATCTGCCTTTTACCATGGAAACTGTGAATTTCTAATCAAACAGTATCTCCTCCACCGTCACAAACGTAAACCCAGCCTCTTTCAGTTCATCCACCGCCTTCAACGCCGCTGTCACGCTGGACTCAAAATAATCATGCATCAAAATAATATCATTTTCTCCTGCCTTACTTATCACTTTTTCCGCTACACTTGCCGCGTTATCTGAGCACCAGTCCTGCGGATCCACCGTCCAAAGTACAGGAAACATGTTCAATTCTGCCTCAAATTTCTTATCCCACGTTCCGTAAGGCGGACGAACATATTGCACTTCCTCACCGGTAATTTCTTCTATGATATCATTCGTCTTAATGATCTGATTTTTAAATTCTTCCTGATTATTCGATGCGAGCTGTAAATGGTTATATGTATGGTTTCCTATCAGATGACCTTCTTCCTGCATACGCTTAATAATATCAGGATGAAGTTCCGCATGCTCTCCCGTCACAAAAAATGTTGCTTTGATATCTCTTTCCTTTAATCCATCCAAAAGCTGCTCTGTATAATATGGATGCGGTCCATCATCAAAGGTCAATGCAATTTTCTTTGTTCCTGAATTTTCATTTTTTACTGTATCCCCTGTTCCCATGGTTTCCTGTACCTCCGCTTCTTTTTTCTCTAACTGTATTCCACCTGCCAAAAGACAGATGATTGATGCTAATATTATATAAACTGTTTTTTTCTTTACTTTCAAGACTTTTCTCATTCTTTTTTATTTTAATATATGCAGATTTCCTGTCTTTTAGTTCATCTGGCAAAAAACCTTACCGACCTTCATTTATGAAAATCAGTAAGGCTTTTATCCTTCACGAAATTATAACTGTTCGTCTACTGCTGCACCCTTTAAATCCTCTACCACCAGCTTCATTTCGTTCATCATTTTCTTAACTTCCTGTTTTATCTCTTCTTTCACGCTGTCCATCTGAGCAACATCTTCTGACAACATTACATCCAACACTTCGTCATTATCGTCTTCTTCCGGCTCTTTCTTCTCCTCACGAATTGCTTCCAGACGTTCTTCCTCTGCTTCCTCTTTTTCGGCTTTTTCTTCTGCCTTTTCTTCCAGTTCTTCCTGCTCTTCGTCTATCTTATCTTTGACTTCCTCCATCAACATATTGGCGGCTTCCTCACTGGCAGCAATCATCATTTCGTCTTTTTCTTTCTGTGCATCCAACAGTGCATGGGATTTTAATCTTTCCCTCTTCATTCCTGCTATGATATGATCTTCCGAAAGACATTCTTTCCTTAACTCATTCAGCTGTTTTCTAAATTCTCCCTTAGCTCTTTCCAGTTCATAATGACGATCCAGATATTCGTTCAGGGGATGTCCTTCTAACTCTTTTAAACGAGTTAACTCTTCATCGGAAAATTCTTCCCGCATTGCCGGATTTGAAGACTTCTTTTTGATTAAAAGCTCTAAATCCTTCTGCTGTGACTCTTCTCCCGTAATACCATACTTTTCTTTTAAAGCTTCCTGCTCGCCTGATAAAAATTTAATTCGTCCATGCAAGTCATCCATATCTCCCTGCAGTTTTTCTATATATTTCCTACGTTCTTCCATTTCCTTATCAAGTCTCTGTTCGGCACTCACTGCATCGCTCCACATCCTCATGGCTCTTCTCTGCATATGTTCTTTTCGTGCCATCACCGGATCTACATTCTGATTTAAATTTCCTGTAAACACAGAACCATTCTTTACCTTTACGTTACTGCCATCTTCTCCGTTTCTGGCAAGCTTCCTGCTCTCTGCATATTCATTAGAAACTAAGTCATTCTGTACCTTAATAACCATTTTTATCCCCGCTTTCTTCCGGTATGGATTAGAATACCGTTTGACACTTCAATCCTGTATAAAAATTCCCTTACGAAATATATCGGCATATTCACAAAATTATTTTACATTGACGGATTTTGAATTTTTTCAGAAATTCATATACTGTATATACAATTCTTGAAATTCATCCTCTTCTGCCAAATTAAAACTGCTTATCCGTTCCATACACACAGACTGTTTGGCTACCTCTTTTCCTCGTAAATAATCTTTCCCAAATCTACGTGCTCCTGCCAGTGCACTGTTTCCTATTGCTTTGACTTTCTCCTCTAAGATTGCCGGAATCAATCCTACTTTTACTGCCGCGTGTGCATCCAGAAAAAATCCAAATCCTCCGGCAAAATAAACGTTATCAATTTCTTTCAAAGACTTTAACCCATATTTTCGTACAAGTATCTCTATTCCTGCCCTTACTGCCGCTTTTGCAAGCTGCAACTCACGTATCTTCTCCAGTGTTATTTCTACAGCTTTTCCCTGATAGTTACAGATAGTTGCCTCTTCCATATAGCCACTTTCTTCCACTTTTCGCTGTTCTAAAAGAATCGCAACCGCACCGATTCTGTCAGACCCGTAAATTCCGTTTTCAGCACCACCTTCAAATGCAGATCCTGCCGCTGTGGCACAAGTCAGTATTTTTTCCCGATTCCCCAGTGCCATTTCTCCATTAGTCCCTAAATCAATCAACAGATTGATTTGTTCCCTTTCCTGCATTTTAGCAGCCAGAATCCCTGCAGTCACATCCGCTCCTACAAAAGCTGAGACGGACGGCATTACAACTGTTCTTATTCCGTCAAGCACAGTTTCCTCACATGCTACACTTACCGGCTGAAACGGACTTTTTCCCAATCCCTCCGTATCATATCCCATAAAAATATGCAGCATAGCCGTATTTCCGGTAACACATAATAGCTCCGGTACAGCCCCACATCCTCTTTGTTTTCGTAAAGTTTCCACTCCCTGCACAATTGCATTTTGGATTAATTTTTTTAAAACTTCTCCCTGCTCTTTTGCCGCCTGAATTCTTGATAATACATCAAATCCAAAACTGCGCTGAGGATTCATAAACTTTACTGTATGTATCACTTCTTCTGTTACTGCATCCACAAGCTGCATGACAACTGTTGTGGTTCCTATATCCACGGCTACGAAAGTACGCTCATTCTTACGCCTTTGTCCCCTGCTGACATTATCACGTTCCCCATCTGGTGCATACGTTTCTGTCTGTAGCAGTTTTCCTGCTTCCTTCTTCTCTGCACCATCGGTTTCTTTGTCTGTACACACAATGCTATCTGATACAATCTCCATACTGCTGTCTTTCCCAAAATGCAACTCTACGACATAATCCTGCTTCGGTCTAACCTGGCATGCCAGTCGGAAACCATCCCGCAATTCTTCCGCTGAAAAAAAACTTCTTTCCCGGGCAGACGGATAAGGCGCGTTTTTTACAAAACGCACCTTACAATGACCACACCGGGAAAGTCCTTTACAAAAACTTCCCTCTATAAAATTTTCCTGCAAAAATGTTTCCAACAGATTCCTGCTTATATCATGCGGTACTTTCAGTCTTTTTTGTCCGTCTGCAACGGTAATTGTAACTGTTTTAGACAAATTTATTTTGCTCCTTATCATAGTGATAATCTATTTTACCAAGTTTCTGTACAATTTCATCCTTATTTACATCTAAATCCTCACACATACTATCTAAATCTTTGTAAAAATCTCTCAGTTTTAAATTTACAAAACTAAGAAGCATTACAGGATCATTCGGTATCATATTTTTCATCCTCCAACTATATAATATCAATCAGTCATAATCTTTTTATGGTGTTATCGTTATTATTTCTCCCGGATATATCAAATCCTGATTTCTAATCATATTTGCATTTCCAAGTCTGACATACTCATCTCCATCTTTCAAATAGTTTTCTGCAATTTTGAAAAGAGTATCTCCTTCTTTTACCACATACTCATATGGCACAGCATGAAAAGTCTGCCTCATAATAGAAAATGTATCATTACACATGGACTTATCCTGAGCCTCTTTTCTAATGCGAGATGCCATATACCAGTCTCCACTGTCTGCCGGCATTAACGGAATTGCTATTTTTACTTCATACTCACACGTTTCTCCACTACATACTATGTAATCATACCAAAAGTCTTCTTCTCTGTGACATTCCCAACTAATTTTTTCGTCTGCCCCTTTCGGAAGCACAAGCTCTGTTCCACACTTCTCTAATAATTTAAGTACCCATTCTTCCCTATCTTCATCCGAAATACTATAAAACTCTGAAAAACCATTCTCTCCGAAATCCTCTTCAAAAAAATCTATCCAGTTCTCTCCAAAATCTTCCTCCGGTTTTTCTAAAAGTCTCCATAATTCGCCACTTTGTATAGAAAAACTGTAATCTGCATCTTCATACCATACCTCTTCTCCCTGATACATTGTTGTCCGCCGTACCTCTCCAAAAATCAGATTTACTCTTTCACCATTGTCGGTTTTAGTTTTCAGACAAAAGCCAACCTCCCACCAGCTTGTTTCATCTTCCTCCCGATAAGTTTCCTCTGCACGTGTTATATGCAACGCATATTCTCGTTCCTTCGGATTTATTTCAGGATAGTTCTTTAAAAACTCCTCCAATGGTTCTTGCAGATTACCTTCTTTTATCCATTTTATGGCAGTCTCGATTCCATCATTGCATTCCGGACATTCTTCCCCATCTACAGTTCGTTCCTCCCACTGTCGAATCATCTTCTTTTCCCGTTCACTCATATGTGTCTGATAATATACCGGATATCCAAATCCTCGCTGACAGCATGAAATATCCCCAAATCGTATATTATTCAGCCTCGTTTCATGAAGCAACTCATTTTCATAAATATCATTTTCAATCGGTAAATAGTCGTTTTCTGTCAATATATTTACCTGACCTGGTCCGGACATTATTTCCTCATATGTATTTTTTTCAAAGTCTGTTATTTCATCAATGATTTCAAATTCTGAAAATATTCTATCTTCCTTTAAGGATTCGCTTACTTCTTTTGCATAACTCTCATTTTTCCGGACATTCATTGACAAACAAATAAATGCTCCTGCTACGCCCAGACATGTCAGTACATTAACAATTCCTCTTTTAAGCACCTTTCCCCTCCTACATTAGTAAATACCTTTTACTTTTCCATTATATACTCGACATTTCCGCTTGTCATTCACTTTTCGTATAATAAAGGAAAAAGAGTACAGACTCACTTTCCAAAAAATCCGCACACTTTTTCCTTTTACCTTTCTTCCTGCTTTTTCATTGTTTGTATCAATATTAAAGAAAAATTTCTATACTTTCCATTATTTTTTCCGTGCTTTCAACGCATCATCCGCAACCTCAACCAAAATCGTATCCCCGGTTTCCAACACATCCGCAAGTATCAGCTTGGCAGCAAGTGTCTCCACATACTTCTGCACATATCGTTTTAATGGTCTTGCACCATAAACAGGGTCATACGCATTTTCTACAATAAATTTCTCTGCTTCCGGTGTCAGTTCCACAAAAAGTTCCTTATCTGCAAGCCTTCTGTTCAAATCCTTCATAATCAACTCAATAATACCACCAATATTGTCTTTAGTTAAAGGTTTAAACAGAATTGTCTCATCCAGACGATTTAAAAATTCCGGTCGGAAATGATTCCGCAAATCATTCATTACGAACTCTTCCGCATCCTCTCTGATATTTCCATTTTCATCAATACCTTCCAGCAGATACTGTGCACCGATATTGGATGTCATAATCAGAATGGTATTTTTGAAATCTACGGTTCTGCCCTGTGAATCCGTAATACGCCCATCATCCAACACCTGTAAAAGCACATTAAATACGTCCGGATGTGCCTTTTCAATTTCATCAAATAAAACAACCGAGTAGGGCTTTCTTCTTACCGCTTCTGTCAACTGTCCCCCCTCTTCGTAGCCTACATATCCGGGAGGTGCTCCAATCAGACGGGATACGGAATACTTCTCCATATACTCACTCATGTCTATTCGCACTAAGTTGTTCTCATCATCAAATAAAGCTGCCGCCAAAGATTTTGCAAGCTCCGTTTTCCCTACACCGGTAGGACCTAAAAACAAAAATGATCCAATCGGTTTCGTCGGGTCTTTAATTCCTGCTTTGGAACGGATAATTGCCTCTGTTACCTTAGTAACGCCTTCTTCCTGTCCGATGACACGACGATGCAGTTCCTCATCTAAATGTAAGGTTTTATTTCTCTCACTTTCTGTCAGCTTAGCTACCGGAATACCTGTCCATCTGGAAATAATACGGGCAATTTCTTCATCCGTCACGCTTTCACGCACTAAGGTCAAATCTTTCGCATTTACCGTAGCCTCTTCTGCTTCCAGCTGTTTTTTGAGTGCCGGCAATTTTCCATAGCTTAATTCTGCTGCTTTTTCTAAATCACCTTCTCTTTGTGCTATCTGAATCTGACTGTTTACTGCTTCTATTTCTTCGCGCAGCTTGGAAAGCTTGTCAACAGAAGCCTTTTCATTATCCCACTGTGCTTTTCGGTTATTGAAATCTTCTTTTAACTCCGCCAGCTCTTTCTGCAAGTTTTCCAGACGTTCTTTACTCAATCTGTCCTCTTCCTTTTTGAGGGCAGCTTCTTCAATTTCCATCTGCATCACCTTACGCTGTAACTCGTCCAGTTCCGTCGGCATGGAATCCAGCTCTGTCTTAATCAGCGCACATGCTTCATCCACCAAATCAATTGCCTTGTCCGGCAAAAATCTGTCCGAAATATAACGGTTGGAAAGCGTAGCCGCACTAACCAATGCATTATCCATGATTTTTACACCATGATATACTTCATAACGGTCTTTCAAGCCTCTTAAAATGGAAATCGTATCTTCAACTGTTGGCTCATCCACCAATACCGGCTGGAATCTTCGCTCCAGTGCCGCATCCTTTTCAATATACTGTCTGTATTCGTCCAACGTGGTAGCACCGATACAATGTAGTTCGCCTCTTGCCAGCATCGGCTTTAACATGTTTCCGGCATCCAAAGCTCCATCCGTCTTACCTGCACCAACAATCGTATGAAGCTCATCAATAAATAAAATTATCTGTCCGTCACTGTTCTTGACATCATCCAATACTGCCTTTAAACGTTCTTCAAATTCTCCACGATATTTTGCACCTGCAACCAAAGCTCCCATATCCAGTGCAAATATTTTTTTGTCTTTCAGCCCCTGTGGCACATCTCCACGCACGATACGCTGTGCCAGCCCTTCCACAACTGCCGTTTTACCAACACCCGGTTCACCAATCAATACCGGATTATTTTTTGTCTTACGGGATAAAATTCGAATCACGTTACGAATTTCACTATCCCTGCCGATTACCGGATCTAACTTCTGATTTCTTGCCTTTTCTACCAAATCCTGTCCGTATTTTTCCAACGTATCGTAAGTAGCCTCCGGATTGTCACTTGTCACTCTCTGGTTACCTCTTACTGTAGAAAGTGCCTGCAAAAACCTCTCTCTTGTAATGCCATATTCATTAAATATTGCTTTCATTTCTCTGTTTGGATTCTTTATCATGGCAAGGAATAAATGCTCTACTGATACATACTCGTCTCCCATTGCCTTTGCTTCATCCTCAGCATGAATCAGGACTTTGTTCAAATCCTGTCCGACGTAAACCTGACCGCCCTGCACCTTTACTCTCTTCTCAAGAGCTGTTTTGGCACGATTTACAAAATGCTCCGTGTTAATTTCCATTTTTTCAATCAGCTTCAAAATCAGACTGTCATCAATTGTTAATAAACTGTACAGTAAATGCTCCTGCTCGATTTCCTGGTTTCCATATTCGTATGCAAGCTTTTCACACTGCTGTACCGCCTGCATGGATTTCTGGGTAAATTTTGAAATATTCATAGCAACTCCTCTCTGCACTAAACCAATGCTTTCTCATGTTTTATATAAAGCATCCTTCATATAATGTATTTTATCAGTTGTTTCATGTTCTATGCACAATATAGCACCAGTTGTTAGCAGTGTCAATAAGCGAGTGCTAAAGTTTTCTGAAAATTTCTTTTTTTTTATTGTTTTTTAAGGATTTCCAGTTTTGATTTAGCAAGACATATCTAAAAAAGCCTACAATTAGCGTAAATCATTAAACAAGGTAGAATAAAGAAAACTAATTGTTTTTTTTTAACAGAAATGTTATATTTAGAATACAAAGAGGGAAACCTGAAGCGGCTTACCTCGTTAATGATTGACCAGTTACAAAACCAGCCGTCACTATTCGCAGTAGTGGCGGCTATTTTCTATCCTTGAAAATCTGATAACACAGACCAACAAGTGCAACAATGAAGATACCTATTTGGATTAAATCCGCATATGTAATCATTGGCAACCCTCCTTTCTTTCGTCTGGAGGGCTGTAGACCCTCCGAAAGTGGAAGGTATGCCGCCTCGCTTTTGATTTCCCTGCCTAAACTATAACATACTTACATTTTTGTTCAATGCAATTCTTTATCATGTATAATCACTGAAAATCCTTATTTCCTTTCGCAAATCCACAATATCCTCAAACGCAATTTTCGTATTCACAATTTTCATCACCCTGCTTGTCTCATCAATCCGTGATACCACACCCGTCACCTGCACATACTCACCATCTTGAAAGTATTCTACCGTAATGATATCCATCTTGTGAATCTGCCGCAGCTTAAAATCCAGTTCCTCTTTCTGCTCCTCCGATAGCTCTCTTTTCGGAACTACAATCCGTTCCTTTTCCTCTAATGCCTCTCGAAATCCTTTTAAGGCGTCGAAGGGCATAAACTGTTTTGCACGATTTTCCCTGTCCATTTTGTGATGAACATTCCTATAATTACTCACCGCTTTTATGCCCTCCTATCTGCTGATTACGTTCTATCGTCGTTCCCGCCTCCTGTAAATCCATTCCACGTACAAGGGCATTTTTTCCAAAACGTCTCTTAATCTCCAACGCTGCCTTTTGTAGCTTTCTGTCTCGCTCAACTTCCGCATAATCTGTAAAAAGATCATACTGCTCATAAGCTTCATCCATAATATTATTACAAGTCAAACTGAGCCTGCGTATCGGTTTATCTCTCTGTACAATCCGCTCATATAAATCCATCACATATGGTATAATCATCCGGTAAGAATTGGTACAAACCGTCATTGCAGTTGTTCCGCCTGCCGGCTTCATTGCCAGTTCGTTAGAATATCCAATCATCAATGAAAGGGATTGTGTTACCAGTCCCTGTTCTGCCATATCCAGACAAAGGGCATCCGTCATTTCCTTTACAATCAATCGACATTCTTCAAAATTATAATCCCTGGAAAGTACCTGCCCGCTCGACATGGAGCTGTTTTTCGGTTTATATGCCTTAATGTCTTCCATTGTAGTGCATTCCCTGCCCCATGCATGGTCAATCAATAACTCTGCATCAACACCAAATACACGGTAAAGCGTGTCTTCATCCGCATGGGCAATATCTCCCATCGTCATAATTCCTAAACCTGCCAAACGTTTTACCGTACCTGCTCCCACACGCCAAAAATCTGTCAGTGGTCTGTGATTCCATAAAGTTTTCCTATATAATTCTTCATCCAGATATCCAATATTATCTTTCACATGTTTTGCTGTAATATCCAATGCTACTTTCGCCAAATACAAATTGGTTCCTATCCCTGCTGTTGCCGTAATTCCTTTACTTTTCATTATATCTTCCATAATCTGCACTGCAAGCTCTTTTGCCGTAAGCTGATATAAAGAAAGATAATTCGTTACATCCAAAAAAGCCTCGTCAATGGAGTATACATGAATATCCTCTTTTGCAACATATTTTAGATAAATCGCATAGATGTCTGCGGAATATTCAATATACAGCTTCATCCGCGGTGGTGCCATGGTATACTTTACATCCTTAGGTATTTGAAACACCCTGCATCTGTTCTTTATTCCCAGTGCTTTCATGGACGGCGAAATAGCAAGACAAATTGTTTTCTCACTTCTCTCAGGGTCGGCCACTGCCAGATTTGTAGTCATAGGATCCATCTTCCGCTCCACACATTCCACGGAAGCATAAAATGATTTCAAGTCTATGCATAAATATACTTTTTGCTCCATTCTGAAAGCACCTCCTCTCACTCCACTCGAACATTTGTTTGTTTTATCATATCATATTCTTTTCTCATATGCAACTCCAAACTTTACAATTGCACAAAAAAACAGCACCGCAACTCCTCTTCCCACAGTACTGCAATTTCACCACTATATAAGTTTATCTTAAATAAAAATATTTATCCGCACTCATAATCCGATTGAATACATTCTTGCCGGATATCTTTTCTCTAATTCCGATATACGCAAACTCTCCTCTAAATCAATTTCTCCGAACAAATATTTATAATAGGATACATTCTCTTTTCACCATGTTTATTTGTCCCTTCTATACCTCCGTTTTCCCAGTCTTCTTTTGTATAACATTCCTTCATCCTATATCCAAACATACTTACAATGGTAGCAGATTTTATCTTATAATTTCCCTTCTCTATTGCCGCAACAATTGTCTCTTTATCAAGCATTACCATTGTTTCTGTATCTGTTAAATTTTCAGCAACCACTTTTTTCATTACACCAATAATCTCGTCACCTTTTTCATCCCCGTATTTTTCGCAATATGCACAATAAGATTTATAATTTTCAATTTTAAATACCACCAGACGAAATTCACCCACATCAGCATTTTTATTTTTTCCATAAACAGCCTTCTTCTGAAATTTTTGAATTACTTCCATTGCCGTTTTCTCTATTTCCCCAAACTCTTCCTTTGGCTTTCTTAAGAAATATCCCTGCCCGTTATGTACTCCCAGCCTTATTAATGTCTTTAACTCCTCCTTACATTCAATTCCTTCTGCAATTAACTGTATATTGGTTAAATTGGCAAATTCCACCATGGATTTTACCATAGCATACTTTATCGGCTCCTTATGGATATCGTGAATTAATTCCATATCAAGTTTAATATAATGTGGTACAATATCACAAATCAGATTCAATCCTGAATAACAGGAACCTGCATCATCCACTGCAATTTCATATCCTTGCGACTTGTAATGTCTGATTGTATCCTTAAATCCTTTTATGTCCTCTACAGCACTCCGCTCTGTTACCTCAAATACAATATTATCCATATTCACTCCATACTGTTTCAGACACTGACTTGTAAATCCTGCATGAAACTCTTTATCATGAATTGCCATTGGATTTACATTCAAAAATAATTTTCCGGTCTCATTTTCCGCACATAATACATGATACTTTTCTAATATCTTACTTCGGCATAATTGTTCCAATTCCCATATTTTTCCGTATAGTCCTGCCAAATGAAATAATTCTTCTGAATTCTTTATTTCCTGTGGTTCCACTATTCTGCTTAGTGCCTCATACCCGATTATTTTCCCATCAGTCAGGGAAACTATCGGCTGAAATACCGGTTTGATTCTTTGTTTTTGTAATATGTCGTTAAAATCTTCTTTTAAAAGTCTCATCTTTATCACCTTATTTTACCTTTCACGCATATTATAGAATTTGACCTTCAAACTCGCTATCATGCTTTCGTAAATTGAAGGTAAAATTCACGTCAAGAAGATTTTATTCATCAACATCATCAACGTTCTTTTTTAAACCAACACCCTTATATACCGCTACCTTTTTTAAACGAGGCTCTACATCTTCTCCAACATCAAAATTGCCATCCCCAACTCACCTGCAATAAACAACACCATCCCAACCGCAGAAAAAATATGCACATAGATTCCTTTTTCTGTTCGATTTTCGCCACAAAACATCTTAACCAGCTTACGTTTTCTCCACAAAATAACTACCGCTGCAACAGCAAATACCCCAAATACGCCCGTAGACAACACTGTCTGCACCTGCTCACTCAACCCGGACGTAGCCCATCCGAATACATCACAGAAAATACAGTTATTAATAATATGCAATACCACCGACCACACAATCGAATATTCCACAGCAACATACCCTAATACAAGTCCCACGCCAAATGCAAACATACTCTGCGGAATATTGGCATGCATCACACCAAACAACACCGAGGAAACCACAATTGCCGCCATTTTTCCGTATTTTTGAAAGCTTCGCAGTACAAATCCCCGATATACCAGCTCTTCCACAATCGGCCCGATAATGGCCGAATACAAAAACATGGAAACTGTAGTACTTACACTTGTCGCACTTTCCATACATGCCATTGCCGAATAACCGAGTAAATTTAATCCTTTTTCCAATAGTTCACCCACAATGCTAAATAAGAGCTGTCCACCCATAAATACACACAATAATTGCAAAAATACAGCTCCGTTCATTTTTTTCTCTGCTTGCATAATTGAGGATACTGTAATTGTCTTCCTAAAGAAGAATAACAGAAACAATACTCCCAGACATACTCCTATAATTGAAGACGTACCACTGTTTTCAAAATTTTCTAACATTTGAAGGTATCCGGGATCCTGCTCCGTTGCCCCCGGATATTTATTCGCCCAGCAAGCTTCTAAAATAATAAGATGTACAATGACTGCCGCAAAAAAAATGATTGAATATCCAATCAATCCTCTGCCAATCCTGCCTGCCTCTTTCCGTATACTTTTCCTGTTCCGTTTTATTTGTTCTTCCATTTTTTCCTCCATCAAGTTTGTTCTTGAATACAGAGTATCATAAAAAAAGAAAAACCATTCAACTATGTTGTGAATGGTCTCTGTTTTGTTGTGAATGGTTTTTAGCTGTTCATTAACATAATCTCAAGTGAAAATATACTATCGGCATCGTCTTCATAAATTGTCGTACTCATCTCTCCATTATACTTTTCCACAGAAAATCGGATATTCTGCAAACCAAATCCATGATTTATTTTATCTTTCTTTGAAGTACCCATATGCTTACATCTTAACTTTGTACTGTCCATCGGATTTGTAAAACGAAAGAATACTACTTCTCCCTGACAGGATATCTCCAGCTTTATCCACTTCTTTTTCATGTTTTCATTATCCTGTGCTTCAATGGCATTATCCAATGCATTTGCAAATATCGTACAAATATCTACCTGTTCTATCTTCACACTCTCAGGCATTCTTCCCTCAATCTCGAATGAAATGCCTTTATGCAATGCCAGTTGATTTTTTTCATTACAAATAGCATCCGCTAAACTATTCCCACACTGCAATTCCGCATCAAGCTGTTCTACAGATAAATTTATTGTTTCCAGATATTTCTTTAAATCTTCAAATTTCTCTTCCTTCGCCAAATATAACATCGACTGCATATGATTTTTCATATCGTGCCGCACTCTTCTTGTTTCCGTCTGTGTCTGCCGGTATGCCTGAAAATGCTGAATCTCTGCATGAAGATATTTTTCATTCAAAGCCGCAATATTTTCATAATAAGCACTTTTATTTCCCTGCATAACAAGCACAATTACCGTAATTGTTAAAACCAACGCACTAACATTGCTCAATACAATATAAGCCTTCATACCCGGTTCCAAATTTCCTAAAAAAACATTATCTACCAACGGCTCCACCAGCCAAAACAGCAACACTCCAACACAAATTAATAATCTGCTTTCCCATCTCTGCAACTTTCGATATTGCATCTCCAATTCAAACTTTTCCCGCCATTTTTTTCCTTTCCAGCTAAAGAAAAGCAATAAAATTACTGTCAAACTATCAACAATTATCGCACCAATAACTTCCGGTACTTGAAACAATACATCCGGAAGACACATAATCGGCATCAAAATCCCCATACTGATTCCCATAATCGGAATTACCAAAAAAAAGCCTCGAAAACGATGCTTCTTTCTTGCTAAACAAATATTCATTCCTGCAACCAACAGACAAATTAATACACGTTCTTCTGATTTTATCAATATCTCTGCCAATATTAATATAAACAAACCGGCAAAATTAAAATAATATTGCCATTTCCTCCACTTTGGTTCCAGAAACACATAATGAGCAATCAACGCAATCA
This sequence comes from Lachnospiraceae bacterium, assembly GCA_017437065.1. Taxonomy (GTDB): domain Bacteria; phylum Bacillota; class Clostridia; order Lachnospirales; family Lachnospiraceae; genus RGIG3002. Next base: position 107,767 of record JAFSBX010000141.1, on the reverse strand, counting down.
TGATAATAATACAGATTTCACCAAAAATATTATATAAGTGTTCCTGCACGTTACTGTTTCTCCTTCATATACTTCATCATCTGTTGCTTAAATAAATCCCGTTTACCTCTGCTAACCGGAATCTTTGTCTCACCCTCAAGAATAATTTCATTTCCACCAAAACACTTCACATATTCCATATTGACAATATGACTCCGATGAACCGCCACAAAATAATCTTTTGGCAATTCCTCCAACAGTTCCTTCTGTTTCTTTCTGACCCAATATTCTTCCTTTTCCGTCACAATTTGAAGATATACATTTTCACTTTTGATGTATTTGATTTCCCGACATCTAATCAATCGCTGCTTTCCATTTTCAGAAATTACTACTTTCTTTTCCGTCTGAAACCTTTCCCCGAATGCTCGCAAAGCCGAATATAACCTATCCTGTTCTATCGGCTTTGCCAAAAAGCGGAAAGCCTGCACTTCATAGCCTTCCATTGCCATCTCCGTATGACCGGTAAGAAAAATCACTGTGATATCCGACTGCTGTTCTTTCAACAGTCTTGCTGTCGTAAAACCGTCCATTCCATCCATTTCAATATCAAGAAAAATCAAATCATATCTGTCTTTTTCAAAACTCTTCACCAATGCTTCACCTGTCGTAAAACCTTGAATCAACACATCCAGACTGTTATAGTACTTCTCTAATTTATCCTTCAGCTCTTGCTGAAAAACAACTTCATCATCACATATTGCAATTTTCATAACATATTCCCAAATCCTTAAAATGCCTCTACTTTCTCCAAATTTTCATCCGAATGCTCTATCTCCCTGGAATAACGATACACCAACATAATCACATCTTCCATATCCAGTATCCTTTCATTTTTTAACCATCTTGCAACAAGCATTTCATAAATAAAAAATACATTTACAATCGCCATCCTTGCCTTGCTATATACTTTCCCATCGTAAACAGCACCACAAAAATAGGTGTACACAAAATACACAAGCAGTTGCTCCAACAAAATCTGCCGATCCGGCATATTTTCTTTCAACCACTCTTCAAATTCATCATGCACTTTCGCATAAAAAAATGCACCTTTTCCAAATAAAAGTGCCTCTGTTTCCTCCAAATGAATTGCCCATTCTTCATGCAAAAGCTCCAACCGGTACAACTTCCGGAACATATGCAATGCCCTATCAAAACATTGTTTTTTATCCTCGTAATTCTCTTCTCTCTTTTTCTCCACAAATTCAGCCGCTTTTTTCTTTTGATATTTTGCAAACAACTCATCACAGGAAAACAACTCTCTTCTTTTGATACGCACCTGCATATCATGTGCCAGACCTAACACCAATCCCGCCCGCACTGCTATGTCCTTATTTCTGTCCTGCAAAATTTTTCTTATAACTTCTCTCGCCTCTACCAACACAGAATATAAAAAAGGATCAAAATCCTCATATTCTTCATCCCCTTGTCTCTCAAAAGACAAAAAAGAAACCGGCTCCTTTTTATTCAATAAAATTCGTGCCACCTCCGGACAGGATACCGACAAAGTAATTTCTCTGACATTTTCAAACTCTTCAATATGCCTCGGATACTTTTTGCATGTCTGACACAAGCTGTTTTCTCCCAACGCCGTGTACATATCACACAAATTCTGTTCATTTAAAAAGGCACATCTTTTATCCTCCGACTGCTTAAAAATCCCCTTACGCCATTGAATGGAACGACGCAGTCTTTTCGCAAATTTCCCTTTTGTCTTCCGATATTTATTTAATGATTTTCTGTCAATTACAATCTGCCATCCGGCACAACAGGTATCTTCACACTTATCAGCGATACATTGAAATTCTTTATAATAATCGGGAATTGTGTATAACATAATTTACTCCATCTATTTTCTTCTATAACCAATTTGTCTCTATTTCTACTTTTAATTCCTCAAACATATTAATATAACAACTTTTGGTTTTATTTATAATATCTGCTGCCACTTCTTCATTATACGAATGAGCAATTTCATTTCTTTTATCAAGAATCTCTAACCAGCCCTTTTCATCCTGAACCATTCCTGCACTGTATGCTAATTTAATAATCATTTTGAGTGAGCCTGTTTTTCCCTCATTATAGCCATGATTTTCCAATATTTCTTTCATTGCTTTCCACGATTGTTCAAAACAAATAGAAAACAAATTTACAAGTCCTGTTTCTGTTACAATATCATAGGGAGCTTCATATTTCCGACACTCTTCCAAGTTAGAAAGTGCCTTCTTAAAATTTTCAAACTTCTTCATATAAAATTATTCCCTCTTTCCTAATTGACTCCAATAGTTCTTCCTGAACATTACCATCCAGATTGACAACATCAAACATTAAAAGTGTACGCACAACATCATCAACATCTGTTCTGAACCCGACAATGTCCCCACCACTGACGGCCAGGTCAATATCACTACGTTCTTTATTATCTCCTCTTGCTCTGGAACCGAACAGTAACATCTTTTTAATCCGATACTTTTTAGCAAGTATAATTAATTCTACTATTATATTTTCAGACAAATTCATGCTCATCTTTACTTATTTCCTCTAAGTCATCTATATTTCTGCAACCAGTATACCACATATTTTCTGTAATGACCTCTAAATTTTCTCCCCTTCATTTTTACCACTTAACTTAGCACATGCAGTTTCCTATTAGGCTTCGGGTGCCATAAAATATTATAAAAAAATAGGAAAAGTCACGCTTTTCACCACATACCTTTCCCTACTGATAACAATTATGAACTCTTTCCTATCACACACTGTCCCATTAACGCGATATAATTCTTTTTAAATTTTTACATTTCTTCAAAATAAATTCCTCAAAATCTGAAGATTCCCCGGCAAAGCCATCACTTACATACATAATCCCATTTTGTTTTGTAAACATCAAAATATTACATGTTTTTAATTTGTATAAGGCTGTAATCTGGTCATACTCTATTTCAATGGAAACCCTGCCCTCTTTCATTTTGATATTAGATTCAAAAGACACAATACACTCAGGGTTTTCTCCTCTATGAAGTTTATAATCGTAATTTACTAAATTCTTTAGAGTAGTTCTTGGTGCTATAATAATTGAAGCAACCGCCCAAAACAAACATGCAAATGACAGCATTATAAGATTGGATTTAACTAGTATACCTCCAAGAATAAGCGAAACAACGCCGATTACAACGGCCGCAATTCCCATGAACCATATTTTTCGGCAAAGTACTTTATTTACAAATTCTTTATACATTTCCTTTGTAGTATAAAAGTGATTCTCGTATATCATCTGAATTCTCCTCAAACTTCCCTACACCTACATGCAATCAATCCAGAATTCTTCTACCATCGGTGCCAGTCTGTTATCCGCTTCAACACCCTTTATTTTACAAACTTCATTATAGTCATCTTCAAACCAGTTCATTACTCTCCACAGAATACTGATATTCTCCACAAAGTCCTCCGTACATCTGTAATACATAATATGTTCCTGCATTTTCTCAGGAAGATACTGCAATTTATTTACCATATTTCCCCATGAAATTTTATCATACCCATTTAACAACAGTGCAACATGGGTATCCATAAGACTTCTCATCAGGTAATGCAGTTTAAAGAAGTCTTTTCTTTTCAGATACTTGATTGACATATTAATATTGAACCAGTATGTAGCATTTAACTTTTCCAAATCAGATTGCCACTTATCTCCCTTTGGAGATTCATCCAGTAATTTCTGTACACATCCTTCACTGTCAAACACTACCTGTTCCATACTCAAATCCGTATAGTACATCCGGCACATCGCATCATCCAGTTTATCTTCATTAAGAATAGCAACCTCAATCTGCATAAGCTGTTGTTCTTTTTTTAACAAATATTCTGTATTACTAATTGCATCGCTATTAAAACTCTCCGGCTGACACAACACTACTTCATCACAAACCTGCTGTAAATACTCAGATACTTTGTCGTCTACTTTCTTAAACTCTTCTCCTTTTACAAGAAAAACAATGTTAACATTGGAATATTTATCCGATAAGCCTCGTGTTATCGACCCCAGATTCCATGCTCCTTTAATCCCTTTTTCCTGTTTCATAATTTCTATAAATCTCTCTAACGCATATTCTAATTCTTTTGTCATTTCTACTTCCTTTCTTTTCATGTTCCTATATATATTTTACTAAAATATTTTTTAACTTCTTCTTTCCTGCTTATTCTGATACATTTTTTCATCTGCCTTCGATATAATATCATCCAGTGACTCCCTGCTTCCTTTTGTTCTGGTAGCAAACCCAAAGGATGTACTTATAATCTGAGCAAATTCCAATTCCTTACTCTTTTCCTTAAGTCTTTCCTCAACCAACTCACACATTTGAGCAACATACTGTTCCGGTGTATTAAGTAATACAACAATAAATTCATCGCCACCTATACGTCCTACATATCCGTACTCTCCAAATACTTCCATTAACACCGCACTGAAAATACACAAGATATCATCACCTTTATCGTGTCCATATGTATCATTTATCTGCTTGAATTTATTCAAATCCATATAAATAATCGTCACGTCATACTGCTTTTCTTTCTCTAACCACTCCAACAGCTTTTCCATGGACGCACGGCTTCTGCATCCGGTTAGCACATCCGTTTCACTTCTTCGCTCACTTTTGTGCCAATATATCACAATTCTGGTCACACATAAAGAAATAATCACCACGATTGCCAGTGAAATATATTTCCAAAAATCAATATATCGTATATCTTTAAAAATTTCATCTGTTTCAATACATTGCACAATCACCCAGTCGTAATTTTCCAAATAGGATACATTCGCCTGATACTCTGCACCATTTTGTATAATCCTGCCGCTTTGATCTTTTTTCTCATCAAAAGCCTTTTGTATCAGGTCAAAATCCGAATTCGTTTCCTCATAAACAGACACCTGCTCCTGAACCTTCTGCATATCTTCTGCAGTCATATAATGTCCTTCACGATTAACCAAAAAACTTTTTCCACTCTGAATCATTCTGTTTTCCGAAAATAACACCGCAATCTGCTCTAATTCAATCGCACCACAAAGTACACCTACTTTATTATCACTTTTATCATAAATAGACACACAAATCGTCATAATCGGAGATTCATCCCCATAAAATGGTTCTGTCACATAAATATCATTCTCCATAATATTTTGAAAGAATGGCTCAGCCTTTTGATCTTTATGCTCCCCTGTCTCTACATAAAACCCGATTCCTTCTGCACTCATTACAAAAATATGATGAAACCCGAGCTTCTGCGAGCGTCCCTTAATAAAATCATGCTGTTTTTTTATGTCCATCTTATAAATTTCCGGAAATGTCACCAAACCTTGCAATATCTCGATATTTTTATTTATATAATTTTCAAACTGTACCCTTTGATTATCTGCCAGAACATCCATTGTATCCTGTATCATGGCCAGACGCTTTGACTTATAGCTGTTCGAGCCTGCCCACAACCCTATAAGTAAAAAAATCAACATCAGAAAGACCGTTGAAAGAATAACAATATCAATCCTTTTTACATAAGCTTTTTTGCTTGATATATTTTCTCGCTTTTTCATATTACCATCCAATCAATGTTTCTCCACTATGTATCTGTTTCAGTCTGTCACCCATAATCTTTTTCATAATATCATATGCTTTCTGTCCTGTGCAATGCCCTGTATAAAATTCTGCTTTTGTTTCCAGAAGCGCTTTTGCTATATTTCGAATATTCTCCTCATCCTCTTTTGTATAATCTGCCTTCTGTGCCATATGAAATCCGCTGATTACAATATCCGGATATGCGTGAAAAATTTCAACATATCTGTCCAGAATATTCAATATCCCGTTATGCGCGCAACCGGACAACAGAATATGCTTTTCTCCCTGCGTAATAACCAGACACTGTTCATGCTCAAACTCATCCTGCACATATACGCCATTTACTTTTTTCTTTAATACCAAATTCCCTTTTATCGGATACTTCTTTCCTGTAATCCCGGAAAACAACAATAATTCCTCATCAATCTCCAACAATTCCTTTACATTTACAACCTGCGGCAGCTTTAAGATTTCCTTATCAATACCAATATACTTTTCCAGATTCTGTGCAATGTGATAGTAATCTTCTCCCGCTGTCTCTCTCATATAAATGGGCGCTTTTGAATTTACCTTCGCAAAATCCATAATCCCGCCGGAATGGTCATAATGCCCATGACTCAAAATCACCGTATCCACCTGTCCCACATCTACACCAAGCAACCTTGCATTGTGCAGAAACATATCTGTTGCTCCACAGTCCACAAGCAATTTATGCTTTTCAGTTTCCACATAAATACTTAATCCATGTTCATACAAACACTCATTATTCCCTTTTGTATCTTCCACTAAATTTATAATAAACATTATCCGGCTCCTTTTTATGCTTTTCCAAGTAAATTTATTTTATCTCAATTCCATAAATACTATAAATACATTATACCTTTTTTCGACTGTTTTCACAACGAAAAGACACCCTCAAATTTAAGACACTTTGAGGGTGTTTCATTTTACTGATTTGTATAATTTACAAATATTCAAATGCCTTCGTCTACAGCTTTTCTGTCTTTAATGCCCGCATCGCATTCAAAATGGCAATCACAGCAACTCCTACATCCGCAAATACAGCTGCCCACATATTCGCTGCTCCTAAAGCTGCCAAAATCAATACCAGCACCTTAGTTCCAATGGCAAAAACAATATTCTGCTTTACAATGGCAAGCGTTTTTCCGGATATTTTCATGGCTTTTACGATTTTAGACGGTTCGTCATTCATAATTACTATATCTGCCGCTTCAATTGCAGCATCCGAACCAAGTCCTCCCATCGCAATACCGATATCTGCTCTTGCTAAAACAGGCGCATCATTGATACCGTCACCAACGAAAATCAGCTTTCCTTTTTCTGACTTCTGTTTAAAAATATCTTCCACTCTTTCTACTTTATCTCCCGGAAGCAACTCCGCATATACTTTATCAATTCCCAGCTCATTAGCGACATGCTCTGCAACTTCCTTTCTGTCACCGGTCAGCATAACGATATTTTTCATTCCCCACGCTTTCATGCCGTTTACCGCTTCTTTTGCATCCGGCTTTATTTCATCTGCAATCACGATAGCCCCTAAATACTTACCATCCCTTGCCACATGTACCAACGTACCCGCTGTTGCTTTCTTTTTCCAATTCTCACCTATAGAAATCTGCTCTTTCCACATCAGCTTTTCATTTCCTGCAAGAACAACCGCTCCATCAACAGCAGCCTTTACACCATGCCCCGCAATTTCTTCCACCGTACCAAGACGAGCCTTTTCTATCTGACCGCCCGCTTTCTGATAAGCATTTACCAAAGACTGTGAAATCGGATGATTGGAATAACTTTCCGCATAGGCTGTCACTTCCAGAAGTTCTTCTTCACTGATTCCTGTTTCCGTTAAAATCTCAGCAACCGCAAAATTACCTTTTGTCAGTGTTCCCGTTTTATCCATTACAATAATTTCAGCATCGGCCAGTGCCTCCAGATAATTGCTTCCCTTTATTAAAATTCCCGCCTTAGACGCACCTCCAAGTCCTCCGAAAAAGCTTAACGGAATACTGATTACCAACGCACACGGACAGGAAATAACAAGAAAGGTTAACGCTCTGTAAATCCACTCACTAAAACCACCACCCAAAACAAGTGGTGGAATTATTGCCAGTGCCAACGCACAAATTACAACAATCGGTGTATAATACTTAGCAAATTTTGAAATAAAATTTTCAGATTCTGCCTTTTTGCTGCTTGCATTCTCTACTAAATCCAAAATTTTTGCAACAGTTGACTGTCCGAATTCTTTGCTTACCTTTACTTCCAGTACTCCGGACAAGTTTACGCATCCGCTTACGACTTCCTCACCTGTACCTATATCTCGCGGAATACTTTCCCCTGTCAATGCTCTTGTATCCAGAGTCGATGTTCCTGAAAGAACCATTCCATCAAGCGGAATTCTCTCACCCGGTTTTACAACTATCGTTTCCCCGACTGCTACTTCGTCAGGATCCACTTCCTCTTCTTTGCCATCCCTTACAACATTCGCATAATCCGGTCGAATATCCATTAATGCTGTAATGGACTTTCTGGATTTGTTAACTGCATAAGACTGAAAACATTCACCTACCTGATAAAACAGCATAACTGCAACTGCTTCCGGATAATCTCCTACAAAAAAGGCACCTACCGTCGCAATCATCATCAAAAAATTCTCATCAAATACCTGCCCTTTGCCAATATTTCTTATCGCTTTCATCACCACATCCCCGCCAATTGCCGCGTACGCAATCAGGAATATTGCCAAATGAATGATGGAATTTATATCCGGTATCAGTTTTACTAAAATTACTGCTGTCAAAAAAACTGCTGCACCAATACCGACTCTTCTGATTCTTTTCTTTAATTTCTTTGACATAGAAATACTCCCTTATTTTTCAATGACTTCTACATCCGGTTCGTATTTTTTCACTATTGCTTTAATCTCTTTACCGATAGAAGCTGCTTTCTCCTCGTCTACTTCAATCACCAGCTTCTGTGTCAGTAATGTAACAGTACTCTTACTTACACCCTCCAGCTTTCCTACTGCTTCCTCAATCTTTCCTGCACAGTGTGCACAATCCAAATCCTCTAAAATGTATGTTTTTCTCATAGCTCATTCCTCCATTACTCTTCAATATGTTCCAGTCCCTGACTTAAAATTGTCTTAATATGTCCGTCTGCCAACGAATAAAAAATACTCTTCCCTTCTCTTCGATTCCTGACCAGTTCCATCTGCTTTAATACTCGGAGCTGGTGGGAAATTGCCGATTGTGTCATTCCTAAAATCTGCGCCAAATCACATACACACATTTCGGAACACATAAGTACATATAATATTCTAATTCTGGTTGTATCACCAAAGATTTTGAAAAACTCAGCCAAATCAAACAGTTTTTCTTCCTCCGGCATTTTTTCATTTACCAGCTTAACAATATCTTCATGCACACACATAAATTCACATTTTTCGGCTTCTTCTCGCACCATCTTTTCACTTCCTTTCATTATATGAATACTTGTTCATATATTCATTATATCGTTTTTTCATATGTTGTCAATACAAATCAAAAAAAGTTCTGCATTTTAAGATACCAAACTTCATCTCTTAAAATAACAGAACTTTTCTGTTTCACATTATAAAATTCTACCTCTACTCCACAAACTCAGATTTTACATAAGCTGTTTCGCCATTATACTTAATTTTGCACCAGCCGTCTGCCAGTTCCATAATAAGCTCTAATCTGTCGCCCTGATAAGCAACTCCGACTTTGTCACTTTCCTGACTCTGACCGGCACGAACATTTACCGTTTCTTTCACAGTAACGTATTCTTTTTCTCCATTTGAAGAATCATCCGCCTCTTCCTGAACATTTTCTTCTGCCTCATTCTCTGAAGCTTCATTTTCTTCTTCGTCACCTTCATTGGAAACTGTTTCTGTACTAATTATTTCTAAATAATCAGAACGGATATATGCCTCCTGCCCTTCATATTCTATACGACTCCATCCATTTACCTTAGTTTCTAACACAGTAAATGTATCGCCTTTCTGTGCCTTACCCAGCTTGTCGGCAGTCTGACTGTCCGAACTACGGATATTTACCACATCTGTTGTACGTGCTGTCTGAATTACGTTCTCAGCTGTTTCTTCTCCGGCTGCTTCCGTGCCTTCCTCTGCAGTCTCCCCTGCTGCCTGCTCGCTTTCTGCTTCAGATGCTGCCAAAATCTCGCCTACAGAAATTTTAATCTGACTGTCCAATTCTACCAAAAAAGCACTGAGTGCTTCATCACTTGCACACAAATCATTATACTCTACAGCAACTTTATTGTTCAGATCAATAACATCATCCTGTAATGTGATATTACGGATATAATCTAAAACAGCCTCATCCTCTTCGCCTTCATTAATATAATAACTGCCGTCACCCTTCCGGCAAACATAAAAGGTCTGCATACCCGGTACAGTATTCTCATAGTCAGAAAACTTCACATGAGAATAAGCATATACTAAAAATGAATTTTCAACCGGTCCCTTCTTTGTATAAACATCTATCTGCGGATAGGATTCAATATACTTACTTATTTCCGCAATATGAATCTTCTCTTTTTCACTTACATAACTGTTCAATGTTTCTATTGTTGCTACATCACCGTTTGCCAAAGCTGTATAATATGACTGCATTATATTGTTAATCTCAGGATACGCATTCACTTCAAACGGTTCTTCCGGTATTGCCACCTCAGTAGAACTTTCTTCTGTTTCAACTGCTGCAACAACCTGCTTTTCCATTTCTTTTTTATTTGCACTTAATGCTACAACTACTGTAATTGCCACGCAAACCCCAACAACTGCCGGCAATACGATTTTACTATGATTCAAAACCCATTCTTTACATGAATGGAATTTTTCTTTCAACTGATCTTTATTTATCATAAAATGACCTTGCCTTTCTTTGCTTGCATTACTCCCCAAACGTAAAGATGCACCCGGCAGGAATCGAACCTGCATTAAAGGCGTCGGAGGCCTCCGTTCTATCCATTAGACTACGGGTGCATAATAAATGTGATAAACTCAGCTGTTTTTCAGTTTAACCATATCGGAAAAAGCTCAATTTCAATAATTTATTTACAGCTCTTTCCGATACGATATATTACAAATTTGTTACATCACTTTGCCTATAATATCACAAATATCCTTCTTTGTCTAGTATATGCTTGTCACAAATTCTTCCATGAAAACTTCCATTTCCTGCTATTACACCATTTCCAGCTTTTTCGTCAGTCGATTAAAAAAATAGACGGAATCCGACAAAACTTCTTCTGCTTCTACCTGTGTCGCATTAATCTCTTCCACCATTTCCTTCAATTGTGATGCTTTCCCTGCAAAAGAAGCCGGTATCATAATAATTTCATGCACAGAACTGGGAAGTATATATAGGTTATCATTTAGTTTTTTTGCAAAATCTTCTATCAACCGTTGATACAACATACATGCTGCACCATGTAATCTTTCCGTATTCGTTAAAATATACATTGGTGTTCTGCCTTCCGCCGGTAACTCTGATGCAAGCATCTGTGCAGCCATTTCTTCAACCCACTTCTCCGAAAAAGAAATATGACTCTTCTCCAACTCTTTTCTAATATCTGCCGCAAACAACTCCTTCATAACTTCTTCCATTGTTTTTATCTCATATGGTTTATTTTTCGGAGTGTTGTCCATTGCCGCCTGATATACTTTATCTACACTGACTCCCCACATTTTTATATGGTTGTTTTTTATTAAAATGGCCGCGCTGCCAAACAATTCACTACTGCAATCACAGTAAAACACAATTGCCAAATCCAGATAAGACACATACGGAACTTCTTTTAATAATTCTTTATTTTTGTCCGCATTAATAAGTTTATAAAATATCTTTCTCTCTACTGTCTGATAATCATGAAAAAAATCTAATTCGTCACAATGCTTAATTCTGTTTTTCCTATAAACCTGTACAAGTTCCGAAACAACCTCCTTTAATTCCTTTCCCCGTTTAAATTCCTCATAAAAACTTTCTAAATATATCGTCGGTGCTATGTTACTGTTCTTCTCCATAATAACCACCCCGGTAAGCAATACCCCGTTATTTTTACGAACGGAATTAATGGTAATCTGCGTTCCGTCGTCAAAATTTTTCCCAAGTCCCATTTTCACTGCTTCTGCAAACTGTAATAAATTCATATGTATACCTCCATCAGAAAAAAATAATTTTCTGTCCTCGGACACAGAGACGAGATATGCTTTGCAAATCCCGCTCTGATTAGCGCTCGTCAAATGTCCATTCGTGCAAGCACGATGTCCACTTTCCTCGTCGCCATAACAAAAAGACAATGGAAATATATCCATTGTCTTACAAGCATTCATATAAATATACAGTTTCGTAATCTTATACTCTGGAAAGGTATTCACCTGTTCTTGTATCAATTTTGATTACATCACCCTGCTCTACAAAAAGAGGAACATAAACTACTGCACCTGTTTCTACTGTAGCCGGTTTTGTAGCACCTGTAGCTGTATCGCCTTTGAAACCAGGTTCTGTTTCTGTAATCTCAAGTTCTACGAATAATGGCGGTTCTACTGCAAATACGTTTCCATTATGGGAACATACTTTACACATTTCGTTTTCTTTAACGAATTTAAGAGCATCACCGATTGCATCTTCATTTAATGCAATCTGCTCATAGCTTTCTACATCCATAAAGTGGAATAAATCGCCATCAGAGTATAAATACTGCATATCTTTTCTATCAATACGCGCCTGTGGGCATTTTTCTGTCGGTCTGAAAGTTTTTTCTACAACACCGCCACTAATGATGTTTTTAAGCTTTGTTCTAACGAATGCAGCTCCTTTTCCCGGTTTAACATGTTGGAATTCAATAATCTGGTAGATGTTGTTATCATATTCGATAGTAATACCATTTCTGAAATCGCCTGCAGAAATCATAAAATAATCCTCCTAAAATTTATCACGTTATAATTCTATAATAGTGTATACTAAAAATTTCTATTTTTCAACTGTTTCTTAAAAAAACCTGTCCTAAAAATGCTCAAAAAATAAAAAAACGTCTCTGATTACTGTTTTTTCGTCTCCAAAATCCAGTCAATTGCCATCAGATATCCCTTCAATCCCTGACCGTAAATCTGATGGTCACAGACTTCTTTCGTAACGGAAACTTTTCTAAATTCTTCTCTCTGCGTAATATCAGAAATATGAATTTCCACCTTCGGTACTATAATACTCGCCAGTGCATCCCTGATTGCGTAACTGTAATGTGTATATGCACCCGGATTTATCACGATTCCTTCTGTTCCATCAAAATAGGACTCCTGAATTCTGTCTATAATGGCACCTTCATGATTACTCTGGAACACTTCAATACGACACCCGATTTCTTCTCCCTTTTTTGCTATCATATTTAAAAGGAAATTGTAATCTTCTTTCCCATACACACTTTTTTCCCGTATTCCCAGAAAATTGATATTTGGTCCGTTAATTACCAGAAGCTTTTTCTGCTCTCTTCTGCTTTCATCCGGTCTTTCTTTACGCTTTCTTAAATCTCTATTTTGCCTTTTCCAGTATTGTCTGGCAATTTTCTGCATAATCTGCTCGGTATCCAGATTATCTACATCAATAATAACATCTGCACCACTTTCATAAAATTCTGCTCTTTCACTCATCAGACTTCTAATTTTTTCCTGAGGATTTTCGCCCTGTAAAAGAGGTCTTGTAGTATCATCTTTCAGCCTCGCATAAACTGTCTCCGGGCGAATTCTTAAGTAGACTACCATTCCCAGTTTTTTCAGAATCTCTCTGTTTTCTTTTTTTACCGGAAGACCGCCTCCTACAGATATTATATAAGCACCCTTCTGATTTATAAGTTTTTCAATACATTCCGTTTCTAACTGTCTGAAATACTCTTCGCCCTTTTCTTCAAACAGGCTCGATATTGTACATCCCTGTTCTTTTTCTATCTTTTTATCGGTATCCACTAACGGCATCTTCAAGCGATAAGAAAGCTTAATCCCAAGACTGCTTTTTCCGCTTCCCATAAATCCTGTTAAAATTACATTTTCCATATATATTACCGTACCTTTTCTAAACTCTGCACTTTGTGCATTGCTCAAATTCCCGCTTGCCAAATCCCTGATTTATCAAGCTGACATCTGCTTTTTCATTTCTTCGTATATCACAGCCGCCTGTTCTTTTGTCACTTCACATTCGTTCCATAATTCATAGGCAATAATCCCTTGATACAACAGCATCTTCAGACCATTATAAGCTTCTTTTCCTGCTGCCTTCAAAAGCTTCATAAACTTTGTTTCATAAGGATTAAAAATCAAATCATAACCAACCCTTACTTTTTTATAAAATCCTTCTTCTGAAATCACAACATCTTCTGTCTTCGGGTACATCCCCACACTGGTTGCCTGTATTGCCACCCAGCTTTCGCCTTCCAGTTTTTCATAATCAGAGATTGCCATTGCTTGGATATCTGCCTTAGGATAATGTTCCTTAACCTCTTCTACAATCGCTTCGGCTTTTTCTATCGTCCTGTTTAACACTCTGATTTTCTCTGCCTTCTTATCTGCTGCCAGAACTGCAACTGCTCTTGCCACTCCTCCGGCTCCCAAAATCAGCACATCCGCATTTTCCAGTTCCACACCATCCTCTTTCATGGCACGATAAAGTCCCGGCATGTCCGTATTATATCCTTTATAACCGCCTTCCATGCGTACCAGTGTATTGACTGCTCCTATCTGTGCCGCCAGCTTGTCCACTTCCTTCAAAGAAGCCATCACATCGCTTTTATAGGGGACGGTTACATTCATTCCAAGAATATTCAAAGCATATGCACCTTCTACTGCTTTGTCCAAATCCGCTTCCACATGAAACGGTACATATACTAAATTGTGTTCAAACATTGTTGCCAAACCGTTATGTATCGCCGGTGACATGGTATGTTCTACCGGATTACCTATTACACCACAGGTTCTTGTTTTTCCGTTTGTATAATTGCCATTGCTCATATTCTGTCCCCTTATTTTTCCTTCTGCCTTTCATAAAAAAACAATACAATTTTTTCCAAATATCGTTTCAGTACAATTTGTATTTCTTCCTTCGGATGTATCGGTTTTACAAGATAAGATTTGATTCCTGCCTTATTCGCACCCCAGACATCCGTAAACAGCTGATCTCCTACAAATAATGTGGAGCTTTCGTCTGTTTTCAGCATCTCCATTGCCTTTCTGTAATTGACGGGAGAAGGCTTTCCTGCTTTATAAATATAAGTACTCCCCACTTCCCCCGCAAAGGATTTTACTCTCGGCTCCTTATTATTTGATAATAACAATGTCTGTATTCCAAGCTGCTTTAATTTCTGAAACAACTGCAGACTTCTCTCATCTGCCGGGGCACCGTGAGGCACCAGTGTATTATCTACATCAAAGATTACCCCTCGTATTCCCTTTTCATATTCTTTTTCAAAATCAATATCATAAGTAGAATCCAAATAGCTATTCGGATAAAAACATTGAAACATAATTCTTTTCCCTTTACTCTCTACTATTTCTTCAATACATTTTTTAATTCATCCATAAATGTATTAATATCTTTAAACTCTCTGTATACGGAAGCAAATCTGACATAAGCAACCGCTTCTAAATCTTTTAATTTATCCATTACCAGCTCACCGATTACCTGGCTGGAAATTTCCTTTTCTTCCCGATTAAAAATTTCATTCTCAACCTCATCTACCAGCTGGTTAATCTGTGATACACTAATCGGACGTTTATGACATGCACGTAAAACTCCTGCCTCAATTTTGGCACGATCATAGGGTTCTCTATTATTGTCTTTTTTAATAATAATTAGCGGAATGGTTTCTATCTTTTCATATGTAGTAAATCGCTTGTCACACTCGTCACACACTCGTCTTCTTCGAATGGAATTATTATCTTCCGCAGGTCTTGAATCAATAACCCTCGTATTTTCGTGACCACAAAATGGACATTTCATAGTTTTTTCCCATCTGCCTCAATTGTCGGCACCTTTCCTTATAATAAAATTCCAAAAAAACCTATGTTCATTATAAAATATCCATTTTTTCAAGTCAACTATATCCTTATGTCAACTAAAATGATATCCGGTCCAATCTGACATATCTCGTTATAACAAATCCAAAATTCCGGTTCGTTACAAAACAAATTGCATAACCCGCAACTTCCCGGTATCTTTATTTTTTTTATCTGTCCCGTACAATGGTCAAATTCAAAATCCGATACTTTTCCTAGTCTTCTACAATCCTTTATGTTAATTACTTCCTTATTTTTAAATTCTGAAAAAAGCATAATTATCCTCAAAATATATACTCTTTTTCTTATTATATGCAGCATCTCTTATTTTGTCCGATACACATGAATAATTTTCCTGTCTTCTGTAAATGATTTTATATATCAGACAAGATTAAGGAGGCACATAAATGGCACAGGGTAAAGTTGAAATCTGCGGAGTAAATACTGCAAAACTCCCACTGTTAAAGCAGGCACAAAAAGATGCTCTGTTTGTACGCATAGAGCAGGGGGATATGGATGCCAGACAGGAATATATTGAAGGAAATCTGCGCCTTGTTTTAAGCGTTATCAAGCGCTTTTCCTCCAGCAACGAAAACGTAGATGATTTATTTCAAATCGGCTGTATCGGCCTGATTAAAGCAATTGATAATTTTGATTCTTCACTAAATGTAAAATTCAGTACCTATGCCGTCCCCATGATTATCGGTGAAATACGCAGATTTCTGCGCGATAACAGCTCCATTCGAGTGAGCCGTTCTCTGAAAGATACTGCCTACAAAGCGATTTACGCAAAAGAAGCCATGACCAAGCGTAATTTAAAAGAACCTACTGTAATGGAAATTGCAGAAGAAATCGGTATTCCAAAAGAAGATATTGTGTATGCTTTAGATGCCATTCAAAGCCCATGCAGTCTTTACGAACCGATTTTTACCGATGGTGGAGATACACTCTATGTCATGGATCAGATTAGTGATAAAAAGAACAAAGAAGAAACCTGGATAGAGCATATTTCCTTAAGTGAAGCCATGAAAAGACTGAATGAACGCGAACATGAAATTATTACACTCCGTTTTTTTGAAGGAAAAACACAGATGGAAGTAGCTGAAATGATTGGCATTTCTCAGGCCCAGGTATCCCGCCTTGAAAAAAATGCCCTAAAATCCATGCGTTCCTATCTGACCGCCTGATTTTATGTCTTCTTTTAAATTTTATACAATGGAATTTTCACTGTGAAAAATTCACTGTGAAAATTCACTGTTCTCTTGTACTTTTTTCCTATTAAAGTTATAATAGACATAGAAGATTTACAGGGGAAGGAGCATCAAGGATGGCAGATTGGAATGATATTAAAAATGCTTTTGAGCGCGACGCAAAGAAAGCAGAAGAAAATTTTTTTGAAAGAGAACAAAAACTTTTAAAGAACATTACTATTTATCTTTGTGAACAAAAAGGAGTATCTCCTCTTCAGGGATATAATCCGGACGAAGCAATTGCTTTTCTGGACAAACCGGTTGATGAAATCAAAAATTGCCTCGGTGGAGACTGGACCTCAATAAGTAACGACCAAATGGAAACTCTTATCTACTCTCTTTCAAAAAAAGTAAAGAAATCCGAGAAAATTATTAGTTGGTAAAATCAGGCAGGCTGGTGTATAATCACCAGCCTGTCTTTATACTTCTCTTGCCATCTCTTTTTTCAGCTGACGCATTATTTTTTTCTCCAATCTGGATATGTAAGATTGAGAAATACCAAGAAGCTCTGCCACTTCTTTTTGTGTCATTTCCTCTCCGTCTCCTTTTCCCAATCCAAATCTTAACTTAATAATGGTTCTCTCCCGTTCCGAAAGCTTATTCACCGCTTTCATCAAAAGTTTTCTCTCTACTTCATTTTCCATATCTCTGTATATAACATCTTCTTCCGTTCCGAGAATATCTGATAAAAGCAGTTCATTGCCATCCCAGTCTACATTTAACGGCTCATCAATAGACACTTCCAACTTCGTCTTATTATTTCTTCGGAGATACATTAATATTTCATTCTCAATACAACGTGAAGCATAAGTTGCCAGCTTAATGTTTTTATCCGGTTTGAAAGTATTAATGGACTTTATTAACCCGATTGTTCCAATCGATATCAAATCTTCTACTCCAACTCCGGTATTGTCAAACTTTTTAGCTATATACACTACCAATCTTAAATTATGCTCTATTAAAATGGACTTTGCCTCATCCTCATATTCTGTTCCCAAATCGTTTATTACTTCATTTTCCTGCTCTATTTCCAGTGGCGGTGGTAATACCTCAGTGCCTCCT
Organism: Lachnospiraceae bacterium; assembly: GCA_017437065.1. Taxonomy (GTDB): domain Bacteria; phylum Bacillota; class Clostridia; order Lachnospirales; family Lachnospiraceae; genus RGIG3002. The sequence continues at coordinate 89,702 of JAFSBX010000141.1, read as the reverse complement.
ATATAATGAATGTCTCCCTGTTTTGCCATAAACAGATTGTTCTGCGGACCAAACATTTTAAACTGTATTCTGCCCGGCATTGCTATTTTTAATATCATGTAAATTCCTCCAGTCTTTTTTTTCTGCTTCTCCTTCCAAAAGATGCGGATGCAGAATCATCTGATACTTTCCATTAGAAAAAAGAGTTTCCATACTTACCGCTACTATCACTTTTTCTCTTCTAATTACTGCATTTTGTGTGCAAATTTCCATTTCCGTAAACTCATATCCCATTAATATTCCACTGCTTTTTCCCACGCTGTGATATGGAATTGCTTTACACTTTTCCTCCGGCATAGTAATTCCGGCTTTCCTTAAACAGTCTGCTTCCACTATGGAAACCGGCTTTTTACTAATTGGCTCTGTAAGCATATTTCCCGTATCAATAAATGCCTTCAGCTTAAGCTTCTTTTCTCCACAATCCAGAACTACTTCACACTCATTTCGAACCTCTTGTCTTCTTTTTAAGAAAAAACGCACTAAAAAAAAGACTACTACTGACGGCAGTAATACGGTAAAAATATAATTATTTCCATCCGTTTTTATGTATCTTTTCAAAAAAATAAGTACTCCTCCAAGCAAAAAAGAAAAACCATACAGGCTTGTCAGTGCTTTTACAAAAAACTGTAAATTTTCTCCGGGATAAAGTATCCATATCATAACGATGCTAAGCACCACAAATCCTGCCGGAATCTTTACTGCATATGGAACTGCCGGCAGAAACAAAACTCCCACACAACCGACTGCTCCTACACACGCACTCAAAATCATTCTAAAGTGGGAAATTTTTCGTCCGAATGAAATATTCGTCAATTCCAATGCAAAGAAATTCATACAGAAATTCAAGAACAACATACGGTCAATGTAAAGAATGTAGTACACTTTCCACCTCCTTTTTCTTCATTTATTATACAGAGGCTGTACTACTTATTTTGTCGATTTTATAATTGAAAATGCTGTTAATTATCGCAATTTTTTACTTGATAACCCGTACTTGATAACTCATATGAAAGCAAAAAAAGAATTCCTGCTATATCATTAACAGAAATTCTTCTTACATTTCTTATTCACTTTTTAGTTCTTGTGCTAAATGATAAATATTGGTAAGAGTTGCATTTACCTTATTCATATCATCTACAGATTGAGCCATCAGATTTGTTCCTTCATCCGATGCTGCCGCAACCTCCTGACTGTTTACTGAAAGACTTGTAATACCCTCTGCAATTACATCTGTTGAATCCGTAATATCCCCAATAATCTTCTCAAAACTTTGAATTACGGACATCAATTCATTTACTCCATAATCAATTGCATCAAATTTACCCTTTGTTTCTTCAATTAATCGGTTCTGTTTTTCTACCGAATTCACAGAATTACCAATACTATTGGTTACACTTTCCACATCACTGCTTAATTCATTTAAAATACCTGTTATATTTTCTGTTGCTGCCTTTGTCTGCTCTGACAAAACTCTGATTTCATCTGCAACTACCGCAAAACCTTTTCCTGCTTCTCCTGCTCTTGCAGCTTCAATGGAAGCATTCAGTGCCAGTAAATTGGTTTGCGAAGAAATATTTACTATCGTACTTAATATGTCTGCAACTTTTGATGTTCTTTCATTCAATGCTTCTACATAGGCAACTGTTTCGTTATTATTTTTTTCAACACTCTGAGCATGATTATGCAGCTCTTCCATTGCCTCTACACCCTGTTTTACTTCTACAAGTGTCCTGCCGGATGCTTCCACCATCTTTTTCGTCTGTTCTTTTGCATTCTGCGTATTATACTGAATATCCTGACATCGCTGTGCCTGCTCCTGTATAGACTGTGTGGTCACTTCAATACTGGATGCAATACTCTGCATGGAGGAATTGCTGGTATCAATCGCCGCGGATAATTCTCTGATATAACTGTCTGCTACATCAAAATTGGTAACAATGTTCTCAGAAACATGAGACATTTTCTCTGCTGTTTCCAACTGCTTCTTTGCGCTTTCCTCTACCGCCTCTAAATTCTCTTTGTTAAAAAGCATTCTTAATTTAGTAACATAAAATACTGCTGTCAATATAAATATCAGTATAAAAACCGTTGTTCCTGCTTCCATTGCAGAAACAGTATTTTTCATAACAAGTACGACTGATTTTCCTATTACGATTAACATCGTAATCACGCCACAAATCACGGTTATCTTCATATCCATATATGCCATACTCATAACCACTGTAGCCGTTGCAATTACATAAAACAAAATGGCATCCACACACATAACCATAACACTGCAAACAACAACTGTTGTCAATATCATAATTATCCCACAACGGCTTGTTCCCTTTAACTTAAAATACGTAATAATATTGACAATTACACCAACAATACAGACTGCAATCGTTACATTTATAGGCATGATTCCACCATTCTTCATTACAAGCCCTAATACGTTTAAAAAAATACCGATAATAATCATCAACGCTATAATTAATACCTTTGAATCCGCTTTTCGATACTGTTTTTCTGTCATGTCTTTCCCTCTTTTCTCTTTTGTCTTTATTACCTGTCCTTTACAAGTAATTTTTCCTTATTATTGTATAAACATAAAATTATCATATCACTTTATAAACAATCAATCAACAATATTTTTATTAATTTTCTGACAGTTTCATTAACATTCTTTTTTTGTACAAAAAAACCCACTACTCTTTTTCTGAGCAATGGGCTTTTCTAATTAAAAATGTATCAGATTTTTTTCTTCCTGTTCCACAGGATATTTTTTATACTGAAAATTACCTGCTTTTTCAAATTCGGTAATATTAGACATTTCTACCGCAGTAATTTCACAATTCTCTGCTGTCACATAAATGAAAGTATGCTTTTTACAAACTGCATCTAACAACTGCTCCTGTCCGTCCAATACATACCATTCATTATTCTTAATTCCTACTTTAATTTCCTTATATTCTTCTGCTTCTGCCATTTCAGCAGTCACAGACTCCTCCACTTTCCCTGTAGGATATACAGAAGTAGGGTTTAACAGCATCACCTGTTTAAACTTCTGCTGTTTATATGCTTCAAACTGTTTTAAAATTTCTTTTGCAATCGCTTCCGGTGAAGCATTCGTTGTTTCCAGCACAAGATTATAGTTATTCATATTATAATAATCTATGCCGTACAATTTTTCAAAACGTTCCTGCTCCATAAGCTGTCTGTCCAACAATGCTTTTTTGCATTCCTGTACGGAAGTATAAGTTTCAGTATCTCTGTTATCATTAAATACGCGTGTTGCCGCTTCATTAATATCCACAGTAAGGAAAACTTTAAAACTTTCATTTACAAAGTTCCATGCAAGTCTGGAATCAAAAACCGCATTATCAAGCTCTTCACCGAGTTTTTTGCTGCGGTTATCAATCATGTCATCAATATCGTGCTTTCCGGCAGCGATTTCTCTGTTTACTTCTTCATTCAGTTCTACAACAGACAGACCGCGTTCTTTCGCAATTTCCCTAAAAATAGTACCTGTAGAAATAATCTGATAATCAATCTTCGCCAGTTCTTTACATACAGTAGACTTTCCCGAACCTAAGTTACCTGTAATCGTAATATTCATAAAACATCTCCATATCTTTTCGTCTTTTAAAAACAGTCCTCAGCAAGCAACCTTGCCCGGACTGTTTTCTTAAATCTGCATAGCTTTGAATAATCTATATCTTATTTTCTCTGTAAGAAATCAGGAATCTTTAAAGATTTCTCTTCTACATTGCTGCGGATATCTCCCGGTCTGTTAATTCCCGTAACCGGACGTACCGGAGTAATTGGTGTGGGTGTAGGTGTCGGTGTCACAGTCTGCCCACCTAAATTCATTCCCTGCAATGTAGACGGTGTAACGTGTGGTGTTGTCGCTTTATATGTAAATCCTGTTCCAACTCTTCCCGGAGCTACTGTCGGAGTCTCTTCTTCAAGACCTGTAGCAATTACCGTAATTGTACATGTATCTGTTTTTGATTCATCATACATTGCACCAAAGATGATATTTACATCATCGCCTGTTAATTCTCTTACATAATCTGCTGCTTCAGAAGCATCCATCAATGTAATATCACCGGAAACGTTAATAATAACGTCTGTTGCACCGGAAATGGTTGTCTCAAGAAGCGGACTTTCCACTGCCATCTTGATTGCATCACTTGCTTTATCATCGCCTTTACCGGCACCGATACCGATATGTGCAATACCCTTGTCCTTCATGACAGTCTGTACGTCTGCAAAGTCAAGGTTAATAACTGCAGGTACGTTAATAAGGTCTGTAATTCCCTGTACTGCCTGCTGAAGCACTTCGTCTGCCTTTCTTAAAGCATCCGGCATTGTTGTTTTTCTATCAACAATTTCTAATAATTTATCGTTAGGAATTACAATCAGTGTATCTACATTATCTTTGATACGTTCAATACCGCCGATTGCATTTGTCATACGTGCTTTTGCTTCAAAACGGAAAGGTTTGGTTACTACACCTACCGTAAGAATACCCATTTCTTTGGAAATTCTGGCAACTACCGGTGCCGCACCTGTACCGGTACCGCCACCCATACCGCATGTTACGAAGACCATGTTGGCACCTTTTAATGCCTCGGTAATTTCTTCAATACTTTCTTCTGCCGCCTTTTCACCGATTTCAGGTTTAGCTCCGGCTCCAAGACCTTTTGTTAATTTTTCACCAATCTGAAGCAGTTTTGGTGCTTTACAGAGCTGTAAAGCCTGTTTATCTGTATTCACCCCGATAAACTCTACTCCTTCAATACATTCATCAATCATTCTATTTACAGCATTATTACCTGCACCACCTACACCGACTACGATGATTTTTGCTGCAGCTTCTGCGTCATTCGTCTTAATTTCAAGCAAGGTTGTTCCTCCTTCAATGTCCCATTTAAACTCATATAGACTATCATATAATTATTTAATCAATTTAGCAACCCGTTTTTTTTAAAAAATATTGTTTTTTATCGGATTATTATTCATATTTTTCTTCTTTTGCCTATATTAGTCCGGTTCAAAAGTAACATTCTTGGTATCTTCCGTATAATTTTCCAAATGAATGGTACCGCTTTTCCCTTCTAAATCCGGCAAAATACTTTGTAAAAGCATTACTTTTTCATCAATATTATCTCCGGCTCCCACTGCCGCTTTCACATTTTCGAAATAAATTGTCATTTCATAATTTGAATCAAAGTACAGCCTGTCCGCTGACAAACTATACTTATTCAAAAGCTGTGTCATATCCAATATAGTTTCGAAAACTTCCTTATCCTCTACCGGAAGCGGTTCATACATTACCACATACTGAAACACAAGCCCTGTTACCTGCGGAATTCCAACAGTTTTGCTTGTAGAACTTTCCACAATCGTACCATCTTTATCAAAGTACATGTAATTCCCTAAATACTCCACATATCCGGCAAGTGACTTTTCATATACGGTAATTCGTATCGTATCCGGTGAAAGAATGGCGACATCCATGGTCTGTACAAACGGAATATCATCAATCCCTTTCTTTTTATATTTCAGGGAAAGAAATACAGAATTGTCTCCTAATGGTCCTGCCATAACAATATCCATAATTTCCTCATCCGTATAATGTACATTCCCGTCTACATATACATTTCTGATTTTATAAGTACTTTCTATGTATAACAATGCTGCCGCCAATAAAACAAAAACAACAAGAATACTGAAAAACAAAACAACTTTTTTATGCCCGTTTCCGGATTTTCTCTGTTTTTTCTTTTCTTTCATCATTTTATAAATCCTTTAATCTGATTCCCCTTGCCACACTTAAGACAAGACCGATTTCAATCAGAAGAAACATAACTGACGATCCTCCGTAACTGATAAACGGCAGGGAAATACCGGTATTTGGTATGGTATTTGTTACAACCGCAATATTTAAAATTACCTGTATGGCAATATGCCCCATGACACCTACTACCAAAAGTGCTCCAAATAAATCTTTGGCATTGCTGGCTATAATCATAAAACGCCATATTAACAGCATAAACATCAGCATAATTGCAAATGCTCCAAACAATCCCAATTCTTCACAGATAATGGAAAATATCATATCATTTTGGGCTTCCGGCAAAAATCCTAACTTCTGCATACTTCCTCCAAGCCCCTTTCCAAAGACGCCGCCGGAACCTATGGCATACAATGACTGTAATGTCTGAAATCCTCTTCCACTTGCATATGCCTCCGGGTCTAACCATGCCAGTACTCGTGCAAATCGGAAAGATGCATTTTCTGCATTGGCCGCATTCACAATATAATATACAATAGCTGCAACACCGGCTATACCGGCAGCACCGGCAATCACAAACTTTTTATAGTCCGGACTACTGACAAAAAGCATCAATGCCGCAATACCGAAGATAATGATTGCCGAACTTAAGTTATCTGTTATCTTCCACACCATTGCACATATCGGAGCCGGTATGGCAATTACGGTAAGAAAGCCTTTTAAACTGCGAATACTTCTTCCCATTTTGCAAATAAAACTTGCAAGAAATAAAATCATTCCCAGCTTGGCAATCTCTGCCGGCTGAATGGATATACCTACATTCAACCAACGTCTTGCACCATTTACTTCCCTTCCCAAAGGGGTCACAACCATGAGAATCAAAATTGCAGAAACCACATATCCCAGTGTAGCAAACCGTTCCCAGAAATGATAGGGAATGACCGCAACCACTATCATTGCCACCAGTCCGAGCGCAGAAGAAAACAGCTGTTTTTTCAGGTAAAAGGCCGCATCCCCATTCTCCAGATTTGCCTCATAACTGCTGACGGAATAAATCATCACCAGACCAAACCCCAGCAGAAATAATACGATAAACAAAAGACTGTAATCAAAAAAGTACTCTGATTGTCCCTGTCGTTCTTTTCTCCTTGTGCCTGCCACGCAATCACTCCTCTATATTATTTACATAATCTTTAAATATTTTTCCCCTCACTTCGTAATTCGGGAACATTCCCCAGCTTGCACATGCAGGGGAAAGCAATACAGCCTCACCTGGTTTTGCTGTATCTGTACAGATTTGCATTGCTTCTTCAAAAGTATCCGCAAAACAGTAATCCGTAAATCCATGCTTTTTCGCACACTCTGCTATCTTTTCTCTTGTCTGACCGATAAGTACCAGCTTTTTTACTTTTCCGTCAAAACTTTCAATCCACTCATCGTACTCATTCTGCTTATCATAACCTCCGCCAATCAAAACAGTTTTCTTAGACATTGCCTTGATTCCCTGTATTGCCGCATCAGGATTGGTACCTTTTGAATCGTTATAATAATCCACCCCTCTTTTCGTTGCCACAAACTCAATTCTGTGTTCTACTGCCTTAAATGTACGAACTACATTTAATATGGAAGAAAGTGGTACACCTGCATTCAGACAAATGCCGATTGCAGCCATTACATTTTCCACATTACAGATACCTACCAGATTCATATCGTGGATATTCATTACTCTGGTTTCTTTTCCGTTTTCGGCAATGCAGATTTCTTCTCCGTCCAAATAGATACCATCTTTTAATTTATGACAGGAAGAAAAATAAACCACTTTTGCAGGACATCTTTCTCCGAATGCTCTTGTATATTCATTGTCATAATTTAAAACACAGGTATCTTCCTTTGTCTGATTCATGGCAATGGCTTCTTTTGCCTTCGCATAATTTTCCATTGTATGATGACGATTTAAATGATCCGGTGTTACATTCAGGATTGCCGAAACCATAGGGCGGAAATTTTCTACCGTTTCCAACTGAAAACTGCTGAGTTCTCCTACCGTTACGGAAGTTTCACTTGTTTTATCCGATTCCAGTGTATAGGGATTTCCAATATTTCCAACAACAAACACTTCCTCATTCCGGCTTTTCATGATTTCACCCACCAGAGTTGTTGTGGTGGTTTTTCCATTCGTTCCCGTAATGGCAATTACTTTTCCCTTTTCTGCCTGAAATCCCAGTTCAATTTCACCCCAAATTGAAATCCCCTTTTTCCGGAATTCATCACACAGGGCTGTATCCACCGGAACTCCGGGACTCAAAACTACAAGTGAAATACTGTCCTTCACTTCCTGTGGAAGCGTATGCACATAGACTTCCGTAATTTTTTCACCTTCCAGCTTTGCTTCTATATCTTCTTTCGTTATTTTCTCATTTTCATCAAATAATACCGGATATGCACCTTGCTTTATCAACATCTTTACGGCTCCTATGCCGCTGATTCCACTTCCCACAACCAGTACTTTTTTCTTTTCTAAATTCATCTTTAACCTTTCCTAGCACATTGCATTTTCCTGCACTTATGCTATTCCATATCTGTTCTTTACAGCATCATCAATGCTGCCAGACACAATATTGCCGTCACAATGGAAAAGCAGGCAACAATTTTCGTTTCTGACCATCCGCATAATTCAAAATGATGATGCAGCGGTGCCATTTTAAAAAGCCTTTTTCCACCACTTATTTTATAATACACAACCTGTATTGCTACAGAAAGTACCTCTGCTGCATAAACAAGACCAACAATGGCAATAAACAGCGGCATCTGCATCATGTACGCAGCTGCTGCCACAAATCCTCCCAATGCAAGCGAACCTGTGTCTCCCATAAAAACACTTGCCGGATAAACATTAAACAGCAAAAATCCAAGAAGTGCCCCTGCCACGGCACAGGTAATCGGCTCAATTCCACTTTTCGTCCCAATGGCTACTACAGAAAAAAAAGTAGCTATTATAACAGTTACGCTACTTGCCAGACCATCCAGTCCGTCTGTAAAATTTGTTCCATTTACAGTTGCAATTATAATAAGAAATAACACCGGAATGTTCCATACACCAAAATCTATCATCTTTCCCTGAAAAAATGGAAGTTTCATTGCCAGATCCATGTGTAAAACCTGTGTTATATAATAAGCAAAAATACCGGTAACTACTATCTGTCCTGACAACTTCTGAAGCGGTGTAAGCCCCATAGACCGTTTTAAAACTACTTTGATATAATCATCAAAAAATCCAATAATTCCAAATCCCAGCGTTACAAAAAGAACCGGCATGATTTTCGGATAATTTCTCATATAAAAAACAGATGTAATTACTACACTCAACAAAATAATGATTCCACCCATTGTAGGTGTCCCTGACTTTTTCAGGTGAGTCTTTGGTCCATCGTCTCTGACTGTCTGCCCTGCTTTCAGTTTCTTCAAAAAAGGAATAATAACAGGGCTTAAGATAACACTGACAGAAAAAGAGAGTATCACGGGTACTGCCGGTATGGCTGCTTCAAACCTCATGCTTTCTTTCCAAGTCCTTTCCCGCGAGAACACATTTGCCGCAATTCTCTTAATTATAGTCCATTCTTTCTAAATAAGAAAGAATATTTTCAAAAAGCTGTCTGACTACCGGTGCGGCTATCTGCCCGCCATAATAAGTACCCTTCGGATGATTAATAATGGCAAGTGCAACAACCTCCGGATCATCTGCCGGTGCAAATCCCAAAAAGGAAGCAATATATTTGCCGCTTCCTCGCGGAAGTGTCTGGCTGGTTGCCGTCTTTCCTCCAATCCGGTAGCCTTCAATATACGCATTGATACCGCCTCCGTTCTCCACTACCTGTTCTAACATATACCGCATGGTAGCCGACGTTTCTTCGGATACGATATTTTCCTTTTGTTCATATTGAAAAACTTCTACCGCTTTTCCCTCTTCATCCGTTACCTGTACCCCAAAATGAGGAGTTACTCTCGTGCCTCCGTTTACTATGGAAGCAGCAGTTGTCATTAGCTGTATGGGAGTAATCTGAAAGGACTGCCCAAAAGAAACCGTTGCAAGCTCTACCGCACCAATTGCTTCTTGCTTATGCATAATGGTTGCCGCCTCACCGGGTAAATCTATCCCCGTTTTTCCTAAAAGTCCGAACTGTTTAAAGTAATCATAATACTTTTCTGCTCCCAGTCTGAGTCCTACCGTAACAAAAGCCGGATTACAGGAATTCATTGTCGCCTGTACAAAATCCTCTGCTCCGTGTCCTCCTACCTTATGACAGCGTATTTTTCTGTCCTCTACAATTACATATCCCGGACAACTGAACGAATCGTGAGTCGTTACAACTCCTTCTTCCAGTCCTGCCGCAGCCGTAACAATTTTAAACGTAGAACCCGGTTCATAAGTATCGTTAATTGTCCCGTTTCTCCACATTTGATTTAAACGGTCCTGATACTCTTTATCCGTCATTTCCTCCTGAGTAGCAGGCACTTTTACCTTCTTTTTCACAATTTCTCCATACTCTTCTGTTTCCGTTTCCATTTCCCGATACAGATAAGTATCCGTCAATGTATACGGCTCATTCAGGTTAAATTCCGGTACATTGACCATCGCCAATAGTTCTCCATCCTTTACCCTCATTACCAGAATACTGACACTGTCTGCCTGTTTGGTTTCCATTACCTGCTTTGCAAGCTGGGTGGCATACGTCTGAATATTTACATCCATACTGATATTTAAATCTTTGCCGCTTATCGGTTCAATTCTCCCTTCCCCGCCTTCTTCCAGCTCCACACCCTTTGCATCGGTTAAGGTAAGAATCGTCCCTTCCGTTCCCTCTAAATATTCATCATAGACAACTTCCAGTCCGATAATCCCCTGATTATCACTTCCGGTAAATCCAAGTACCTTTGAAGCAAGACTGTCATACGGATAATATCGTTTATAATCCTCATCGACCTTTACTCCGTCTAAATCATAGGCTCTGATTTTATCACCGGTCTCCTTATCAACATTACTCTTAATACGTTCTATTGCAGAAAATTTTTCTACTCTCTTCCTCACAAACTCTTCTGTCAGATTCAATTCCTTACACAGCATATCAATCACTTCTTCCTGATTTGTCAGCTGGCTGTGAATTACGGATACCGTACATACCGTTCTGTTATCTGCAAGTACAACACCATTGCGATCAAGTATTCTTCCCCTTGCCGCTTTTATACTTCTTTCCCTTTCGTGTAAATCTGCCGCCTTCTCCATATAGTATTCCGACTGCCATATCATTAAATAGACAAGCCGTCCTATCAGACCGAAAAACATAACAGCACATAAGAGAAACGTCACTACAATTTTTTTTCTGTGAAATGTTTTGTACATGAGTTGCCTCTATAAAGGTATTAATACAGTCTATTACTCTTTTTATGAGGTTATTCTTTATTCTGTTGTGTATTTTTATTACTCTTCGGGAGTCTCTTTTGTCTCTTCATTATCCGCCCCTTCTTCCGAATGGCTTTCTGACGGTATCTGCGTACCAATCACTCCCACATTATCAAGCAGTGATTCTCCATTAATAAGAGCACCTGTATCCGGATCTACAAACTCTCCGGTATCCGGGTCCACCGCATAGCCGGTTGCAGGATCAATTGGGAAGGTTGTCCAGATACGTTCTATTGTACTTTCTTCTTCCGATTCACCATTTACTCCTTCTGCTGTGCTTTCTCCCTCTGTGCTTTCATTCTCGGTTTCTGTCTCACCCTCTGTTCCTTCTTCACTTTCCGGCTGTGCATACTGCATAGTAATCGCAAGCTGTCTTTCCTCTAACTCTGCTATTTCTTCCTCGGAAAGCTCTTCTGTCATAAATATATTCAAATAAGGCAACACTTCTGTCAAAATATCTCTGACTAACCGTGTCGCATATTTGGCATCATCCTGTCTTGCCACATTAGGACGGTCCACTACTACATAAATAGCAATCTGTGGATCGTCAGCCGGCGCATACCCCATAAAAGAAACTACATATTCACGATTGCCTCGTGGCAGTGTTTCTGCTGTTCCTGTTTTTCCACCAATTGCATATCCTGCCGGCCTTGCAGTTTTTCCGGTACCATATTCCACAACCGCATTGCAATACTCCACAATATTTTTACTTGTAGAAGATGACACTGTCTGTTTTAATACACGAGGTTCAATGTTTTCTACCGTCGCCCCTGTTGGACTTATTACTTTACTTACCACATGCGGTTCATAGTAATATCCTCCATTAATCAAAGAACAAAATCCGGTTACCATTTGTATCATAGTAGCATTAAACGACTGTCCGAAAGAGTTTGTTGCAAGTTCCGTAGGCCCTAATGACTCCGCACCATAAATAAGTCCTGCCGTTCTTGCCTCTCCCGCAAGATCAATATTGGTTTTTAATCCAAACCCGAAAGAATTCTGGTATTTTGCAAAATTATCACTTCCCAATGCCTGGGCTATCTTCATAAGAGCTACGTTACAGGAATATGCCACACTGTCTTTTACGGAAACTGCACCATCTCCACCGTAGCTGTAACTATGACATTTGATTGGATGACCACCCACTTCCAGTACTCCATCGCACTGATACACTTCATTTCCGGTAATTGCACCATTTTCAAGGGCTGCCGCCACCGTAAAAGGTTTTGCCGTAGACCCCGGCTCATAGGTCTCAGAAATACAAAAGTTCTTCCAAAGTGCATTCAAACTCTCATATGGCTTTTCATCTGCCGCCAAAAGTGCCAAATCTTCTTCCGAAAAATAAGCATTTATTTCATCCTGCGTAAAATAAGTTTCCACATCTCTCGGTGTGTTCAGATCATAAAACGGATAACTTGCCATGGCAAGAATTTCTCCGGTATCTACTTCCATAATAATACATGCCGTATTATTACTTCCAAGCCCCGTTCTTGCTTCATTCAAATGTTCTTCATTAAACTTCTTTAAATATTTTTCTACAATGGACTGAATATTTACGTCAATTGTGGATACAATGGTATTTCCGTCCACTGCTGCCTTTGTGGTTCTCTCAAAGGTAGAATCATCGCTCAAATATCCGTATACCCTTCCCGGAGTACCGTTCAGTGTATCATTATAATATTCTTCTAATCCGTAAGTACCCACATTATCATTACTCGTAAATCCAATGACATCACATGCAAGCGTTCCGTTCGGGTAATTTCTCTTATATTCTTCTTCAAACCATACTCCCACCAAATGGGGATTATTTTCTTTATCCTCCTGCATTGCGACAAAATCACTGATTTCTGAATAAGTCAGTCTTTTTGCCAATACCTTATATGCGGAATTTGGATTTTCACTAATATATTTTCTAAGTTCTGTTTCATCCAGTCCAAACTGGCTTACCAATGCATGAACGGTTGGCTCTAAAGCCTCCTTGTCCTGCAGCATCAGTCTTGTATCCAACACTACGTTATACACCTTTTCACTGACTGCCAACGGAGTTCCTTTAGCATCTACAATATCTCCACGTTTAAACGGCAAAGTGGTACTGTCATATCTTTGCTGAGATAATACCTGTTTTTTATAAGATTCCCCGTCTTCTTTTGTGATAGAATAAAGCCTCCAGCTTAAACCGGCGAAAGCCAGTAGTATTATTCCATATAATACTACCAGCTTCTTTTGCATTGTTATTGTAAATTTATTTTTTTTATGCTTTTTCCTTTTTCCATTTTTTTTCTGCACTGTACAGCCCTGCCCTTCTTAAACTTCCAAAGGCTACTCCGGAATATCCGCAAACTGCCTTACATAATCACTGCCGTCTATGGAATAGTTAATCACCTGTCCCTCTTGTGCATAGTGCATTCCAAGCTCTCCAATGGCAATTTTTCGTATTTCTTCCAAGTCTACACTACTTGTAATTCTGCTGTACGCTTCATCATTCGCCAATTTTAAATCGTTCAATTCACTTTCCAGCTTAGATATATTTTTTACGGTACTTGTAATCTCTGCCTGTAACTGAATATAACCTACTAACACAACTCCCATAATTAACAGTGCAGATGCTAAAAACGCAACGTATGGGAGACTCATATAAAATGCCTTATCCCTGTTTTTTCTTGTGGAATGACTCAGCTTTTTACGCGGTGGTTCTTCCATCTTTCTTTGTACATCCAGCTTACGTACTGCACTACCCTGTATATATTCTGTTCTATTATATGCATTTTGTCTTCTGACTGTATTGGTTCTTGACGTATTGTGCGTTCTAACCACTCTTCCTGACATGCATTTACCCTTCCTTTTCCCTTATTTATACTTCCAATTTTTTAATATATTTTTCAATCTATACTCATCTTTCAGTTACTTTCTTTCAAAAACTCTAAGCTTTGCACTCTTAGATCTTGAATTCACTTCCAGTTCCTCTTCTCCGGGTAATATCGGTTTCCTTGTAATCACCTTTCCCTTTGATTCATTACCGCACACACACACCGGAAATTCCGGTGGACAGGTACACGGATTTTCATTCTTTTTAAAAGCAGACTTTACAATTCTGTCCTCTAAAGAATGAAATGTAATAATACACAGCCTTCCTCCCGGGTTTAACATTTCTATCATATCATCCAGAGAATCCTTCAATACATCTAATTCATGATTGCACTCAATACGTATTGCCTGAAAAGTTCTCTTGGAAGGATGACCTGTTTTTGCCCTCATTTTTGCCGGAATCGCCGCTTTAATAATTTCGTTCAGCTCTCCCGTTGTCTCTATTGGCTTGTCTGCCCGGTATCTTACAATATGTTTCGCAATATTTTTAGCGAACTTGTCCTCTCCATAGTCTCTGATAATGCGGTATAACTCCATTTCCGAATATTCATTGACAATATCTTTCGCTGAAAGTGTTGCCCTTCTGTCCATACGCATATCCAAAGCCGTATCATATTTATAAGAAAATCCCCTTTCAACCGTATCCAGCTGATAGGAAGATACTCCTAAATCCAAAACAATACCATCCACCTTGTCCACGCCTTTTTCTAAAAGTGCCTGTTTCGCATTACAATAATTACTGCGGATAATGGTAACTTTATCAGAAAACTCTTCTAATCGTTTCGTTGCGGCACTAATTGCGGCATCATCCTGATCTATGCCGAAAAACCGCCCTTTATCAGAAAGCTGTTTACATACTTCATAAGCATGTCCACCGCCACCCAGAGTACCATCCATATAAATACCGTCCGGGTTAATATTCAGATTTTCAATTGTTTCTTCCAATAAAACGGATATATGTTTAAATTCCACAAAAACCTTTCCTTTCCCGCGGTCTTATATTCCGAGACCCAAATCAGCCATATGTTCTGCAATTTCATCCATATCTTCAAAGGCTGCATTACTTTCCCAGATTTCCTTACTCCAGATTTCAATACGGCTTGCAACACCGACCAGTACCACATCCTTACTTAGCTTCGCAAATTCTCTTAAGTTTGACGGTACTAAAATTCTTCCCTGCTTGTCCACTTCCACACTGGCAGCTCCTGCCAGAAAGAAACGTACAAACTGTCGTGCTTCTTTGTTGGTAAGCGGTAGTGATTTCAGCTTTTCCTCGAATACAGTCCACTCATTGTTGTCGTACACAAATAAGCAGCCATCCAATCCCTTTGTAACAACAAATTCATCTCCAAGTGCTTCTCTGAATTTGGAAGGAACGATTAACCTGCCTTTTGCATCAATTGTATGATTGTATTCTCCCATAAACATATCAATCACCTGCTTTAAAAGCGGCATACGAAAAAAATGAACAAATGTGTTTTTCAGATACTTATCCACCACTTTGTTCCACTTCACACCACTTTTCACCACTTATAAAGCAATTCTATACTAAAAAAGCCACTTTGACAAGTAAAACAAGCTATTTTTTCATAAAAAATGAGCTTTACAACGACAATTGCAAAGCTCATTTTTAATAATTTTCCAATCTGATTATTAAGAAAATCTTAAATACTTACTGTTATTCGGCCTCTAAAGCCTTCTCTTTCTCTTTTTTCTTTATATTCTTTCTTATAATTACTTCTCCTGTCACAGAAATTACAAACAAAGCAAATCCCAAAAGCTGTGACACTGCCAGATTTGTATTCGGAATGAGAAGCTGGTCGGTACGAAGTCCTTCCACAAAAAATCTTAAAATTCCATAGCCACCCAAATAAATCAGACACATTTCACCTTCGAATTTCTTCTTTTTTCTGTAAAGAAGCATCAATATCAGTATAATCAGATTTCCCACACTTTCATAAAGGAATGTAGGATGCACCTGAATGTAATTAATTCCGTTCACAACATGATCTGCCATTTCCACCGTAATCTCATTACTGCGTACTGCCGTAATTGGAAGACGCATGGCAAAAAGACTGTCCGTATATTGTCCAAAAGCTTCTCTATTCGTAAAGTTTCCCCATCTTCCGATAATCTGACCTAATATCAATCCAAATATACACATATCACCTATCAGAAAAGGATTTTTCTTTTTTACTTTGGAATAAATAAACAGCGTCAAAAAGGCTGCTATTACTGCCCCATAAATGGCAAGTCCACCGTTTCTGGTGTTAAAAATACTGAGTAAATCATTTTTGTATAAATCCCACGAAAAGATTACAAAATAAACTCTCGCACCGATGACAGAAAAAATTACCGCATATATGGCAAAATCCCAAATCAGATTCGGGTCGTGACCATTTACCTTTGCTTCTCTTTCTGCCATCATAATTCCTGCCATGATAGCAATTCCAATAATCACTCCATAAAGTGCTATTGTAATTCCAAACAGTTCAAAACTTTTAGGAACATTCTCTAAATAAATACCCAAATTCGGAAAAGCAATATCCCATTGCCCCATCGTATCCTGCATGTAAAGCCTCCTGACTGATTTTAAACGTTAAATCTGAAAAGAATAACATCTCCGTCTTTTACAACGTACTCTTTTCCTTCCATACCTACAAGACCTTTTTCTCTTGCTGCTGACAATGAACCATGTTCCAATAAATCTTTGTAATTTACGACTTCTGCCTTAATAAATCCACGTTCAAAGTCGGTGTGGATTTTTCCTGCTGCCTGAGGAGCCTTTGTACCAACTTTAATGGTCCATGCTCTTGTTTCATCCTCTCCGGCTGTCAGATAACTGATTAATCCCAATAAAGAATAACTTGCTTTAATTAACTTTTCCAGACCGGATTCTTTTAATCCTAAATCCTCTAAAAACATTGTTTTTTCTTCATCGTCTAATTCTGCAATTTCCTGTTCAATCTGTGCACAAATCACAAATACTTCACTATCGTTTTCTGCTGCGAATTCTCTGACTGACTGTACACCTGCATTGTCTGCACCGTCATTAGCCAAATCATCCTCTGCTACGTTAGCCGCAAAAATAACCGGTTTATAGGTCAAAAGATTGTAAGAAGCAATCCATGCAAGTTCGTCCTCATCTTCTGTTTCAAAGCTTTTTGCCAGCTTTCCGTCTTCCAGATGTGCTTTGATTCTCTCCAATAAATCAAGCTCTTTTGCCGCTGTTTTGTCCATTCTTGCCACTTTTGTCGTTTTGGCAATACGACGCTCTAAAATTTCAATATCCGAGAAAACAAGTTCCAGATTGATTGTTTCAATATCTCTTAAAGGGTTAATGTTTCCGTCTACATGTACTACATTTCCATCTTCAAAGCAACGCACTACATGAACAATTGCATCTACCTCACGAATGTTGCTTAAGAACTGATTTCCTAAACCTTCACCTTTGGAAGCTCCTTTTACGAGTCCTGCAATGTCAACGAACTCAATCACTGCCGGAGTTACTTTTTTCGACTGATACATGTCTCCCAAAAGCTTTAATCTTTCATCCGGTACCATTACGATTCCTACATTCGGGTCGATGGTACAGAATGGATAATTGGCTGATTCTGCTCCTGCTTTTGTTAATGAATTAAATAATGTACTCTTTCCTACGTTCGGTAAACCTACGATACCCAGTTTCATTTTTTATATTTCCTCCTCAGTTTAAACTGTATTTAATATTTCTTTCTCTGCTTTAGTTCTTCATACAACAATTTATAATTTTCATAGCGTTCCCTGCTGATTTCGCCTTTTTCCACCGCTTCCTGTACTTTACAGTCCGGTTCATTCACATGGACACAACCACCAAAGCGACATGTATTTTCGTATTCTTCAAATTCAGGATAATAAAATTTCAATTCTTCCTTTTCCAGTTCAAAAATCCCAAGAGAACTAAAACCGGGAGTATCACAAATATATGTATCCTCTCCCATTGCAATCAATTCTGAATGTCTGGTAGTATGTTTACCTCTTGCAATTTTCTCACTAATGGAGCCTGTCTCCATTTTAATTTCTGACTGGATTTCATTGATAATGGAGGATTTTCCCACTCCACTCGGTCCGGCAACCGTTGTTGTTTTTCCTCGTAGCAGTTCCCGTAGCTTATCCATATCCTGTTTTTCTCTGGCACTGACAAATAACACTTTACAACCGCTTTTTTCGTAAACCGAAAGAAGTCTGTCCTGCTCTTCCTTTGATGCAATATCCATTTTATTAAAACAGATAATACACCCTCTTCCTTGTTGCTGCATCATAAGTAAAAATCTGTCCAGCAGATTCAAATTCGGTTCAGGCTTTGTCATTGCAAAAATGACAAGTGCCTGATCAATATTTGCTACTGCCGGACGTATCAGTGCATTTTTCCTGGGAAGTATATCTATTATATTTCCCAGCTTCTTTTCTTCATCTATTACATCCATTTCTACATCATCCCCCACAAGTGGTTTGATGTTATCCTTTCGGAATATGCCTTTTGCCTTACACTCATAGACGTTTCCCTCCCGGTCACCGTCTTCTTTTGCATAAACATAATAAAATCCGGCAATTCCTTTTACAATCTTTCCCTGCATACATTCCTTCTTATTATTTATTCCTCGGTAAATTCAATAGGTCTTGTTACCGTCTTTTCCATACTGGTTCCCGGTACGGTAATGGTTTCTCCCGTTTCCGGATTTGTTGATGTTGTCGGTTCTGTTGTTACTGTATAAGTAAAAGTGATGGTTCCTGTAGCCGATTTAATTCCCGCACTATTGATGGAAATCGGAAAAGAACTTGTTGTTGTATCCAAAATGGTCATTCCATCCGCACTGGTAATTACCACATGAACACTCACATCACCTTTATAATCCGGATCTTCTTCCTTTGTCGGTGCCTGAATACTTCCATTATATTTATAAGTTACCGCCTTCGGCCCGATGCTTAACTTCATATCTACGACTGTTCCTGCTTCCACATAGGATCCAACCGAATAACTCTGATAACAAATCAATCCTGTCAATGCTGTATCTTCGTTATTTACCTCTTCCACAACACCGGGAGTTAACCCGGCTTCTATCAATGATACAGTCGCATCTTCCTCATCTAATCCGATGACATTTGGTACTCTGACTTTATTTTCCTCCGCACCAAGACTCACTCTTACTGTCACAGCCGAACCACTGGGTGCTTTGTCACCCGCTGCCGGTGTCTGGGAAATAACATTTCCTTTTTCTACTTCGGACGAATAACTCTCTGCCTTATTTGCAACAAAACCTTTCTGTTGTAACATAGTTACTGCTTCTGCATAAGAAACTCCTGACACGTCCGGTACTTCCACACCCTTTCGTCCGGCACTGACTGTCACTTTTACCACAGAGTTCACATCCACCAGTGTGCTTGTAGATATATCTGCACTGATTACTATACCTTCTTCTACCGAATCCGATTCCACATAATCAAATTCAGGACTAAGCCCCAGCTTCACTAACGCTGTTCTTGCTTCCTCCATCGTCATACCAATGACATTAATCATTTCCACCTGTTCGTTTATCGGCTCAGTTATTTGTGTTTCCGGTACAATGCTGTTTTCTTCTTTTTCGCTGTTATCTCCCAACGAAAAAAGTCCTACTGTTTTTCCAACCAGAAAAAGAATAATACCACCGATTAAAACCGCTGCAACAATAGCAAGGATAGTAGTGAGTTTTTCCATTTTCGGATCATAATCCTCATCATAGTCATCCTCACTATAATCTCCGTCCTCGTCTTCTTCTATCTCCTCATCCTCCACATCAGACTGTCTCTTAAGTCTCATGGCTTCTTCCATGTACTCCCGTCTTTCCGACTGTCTTTTTATTTGTGCCATATCCCTGTCAGATATGAATTTTGTACTTGCCTCTTCATCCGGATCTACTACTTTTACAAAATCCTCATCCGGCGTAATCAGTGCTTTTTTCAAATCATCCACCAACTCTGCCATCGACTGGTAACGTCTGTCCGGACTCTTCTGACAACATTTAAATACAATCTGTTCCACACAAATTGGAATCTCAGACACATATTCTCTTGGAGACGGCATTTCTTCCTGTATATGCTTGATGGCAATTGCCACAGTAGTTTCTCCGTTAAACGGCACGCGTCCCGTAAGCATTTCAAACATCGTAATACCGAGCGAATAAATATCACTCTTTTCATCACTGTAACCGCCTCTTGCCTGCTCCGGTGATGTGTAATGTACCGAACCCATAACATTAGAAGTTATTGTATTACTGGTTGCCGCTTTTGCAATACCAAAATCGGTAACTTTTACTTTACCTTCTTTGGAAATAATAATATTCTGCGGCTTAATATCCCTGTGAATAATGTGACTGTTATGTGCTGCCTCAATTCCCATGGATACCTGAATGGCAATGCTGACTGCTTCTTTTACGGAAAGCCTTGCCTTCTTCTCTATATATTTTTTCAGTGTAATACCTTCCACAAGCTCCATTACAATATAATGAATGCCATTTTCCTCTCCAACATCATATACGTTTACAATGTTCGGGTGCATTAACCCTGCTGCCGCCTGTGCTTCAATTCGGAATTTAGAAACAAAATTAGCATTTTCACTAAATTCCTGTTTTAACACCTTTACCGCAACAAAACGGTTCAGCTTATGGTCTTTTGCTTTATATACATCGGACATACCGCCGGTTCCGATTTTTTCCAAAATCTCATAGCGGTCTCCTATTATCATTCCAATTTTAATCATGGCTTACTACTCTCCTTCGCGAAAGGTTCAATCACTATAACACTTATGTTATCTTTCCCTCCGTTATTGTTGGCTGCCTTCACCAGTTCCTGTGCTTTTTCCACAATGTCCCTCTGACCGTTTAAAATCATACGGATTTCTTCATCCTCAAGCATATTTGTCAATCCGTCCGAGCACATAAGAACAACATCCCCTTCTTTTAATTCCACATCAAAGAAGTCGATTTCCACTGTCTCTTTGGCACCTACGGCCCTTGTAATTATATTTTTATCCGGATGATGTTTCGCAGTTTCTCTGTCAATTCCACCCATTCTTACCATTTCTTCCACTAAAGAATGGTCTCTTGTAATCTGAGTAATTTCATCATTCACAATGTACAGTCTGCTGTCGCCTACATTTGCTACTTTTAAATATTTTCCTATACAGGTAGCCACAACAACTGTTGTCCCCATTCCGCTCAAAGACTCATCTTCACTTGCCTTCCTGCGTATATGGCTGTTTGCCTCTTCTATTGCTTTTTCCAATATTCTGACAGGATTTTTTTCAAAAGAACGCTCTATTTCCTCTACAATTGTTTCCACCGTATATTTGGAAGCGTAATCTCCCGCATTATGTCCTCCCATACCATCTGCCACAATAAATACATTTGACAGATTGCCGATTGGCATTTCCGATGTATAAACATAATCCTGATTTAATTTTCTCTTTTGTCCAATATCCGTTATGGAGAATGTCTTTAACACCTTTTTTCCTCCTGTCAGTCCTATCGTAAGTCTGTTTCTTTTTTATGTCTTCATTAATTAGTAATTTACCACTTTTCAAGGGCTTTATTCCCTCTGCGTGACTTATGAATGCATTATTCTATATAATCACACTTTTTAGTAAATTATACTATTTTACATCATCAAATATTAGCATATAAACAGTAAATGGGCAAGAAAAAACTCCCTTTCTCATCACTCGGCCTTTGCCTTGTTCTTATTTAATACCTTACTGTCATTCATTAGCCATTTTTATTGTTATTTCATAATCTGTATCATTTATTTTCTGTAATACAAAGACTTTTAGCTGATAAGTAGTTTTATTAAGCACAATCTTTTTGTCTGCAAAATTATATAATGGCTCAATTTCTGTCCTATATGCCCTAATGTTATTTTTCAACTTATATGAAACCAATGTCGGAACATCTGTATCCTCTTCTGTTACCATTCGCTCAAGTTTTTCTGCAACTCTTTTGAATTTCTCAGATTCAAAACTTTTAGTGACTATTCCAACACGTTCTTCTTCCACATAACCATCAGCTTTATAATATAATAAAAAACTATCCTTATGTAATAATTCTGCACGAATTTGCTCTATAAAATCACGCACTTCCTTTATTGCAGTTATCATAGCTTCTGTTTTCGACAAGTCATCACTAAACGCAGAAATATTACTTTTCACATCAAAAATAAGAGATTTAATTTCTTTTTTCTGCTCGTCTACCACACATGATAAAACATCTGTTGTTTTACATCCTTCTTTTTGTGTTCCCGGACGTCTGTATTCATTAGCATAAATTCCATATTGTCCATCTTTTAAACCAAAATATACATTAACAATTTCTTTAGTGACCTCATGTTGCTCAATAAATTTTACGATTACATCTTTATCCACTTTATATAAAATATTTTTTTCAACAGATTTTAGTGGAGTAAATTCTCGAAAAACCAGATTTATCATTTATTTTATTTCTCCTAATTTATTCGCTTCCTCATAAAGATGCATTGCTGAGGCTGTAAACAAGTCAAATTGATACCCCATCTTTTCATTGGCTTTAATCTCCCTTACGACACTCTTTCCATTTGACTGGTTTACAAACTCATACACAAATAGTTTTTCAGTAGAAATCAAATCCTCTTTTTCTAAATTAAATTGTTCTAAAATATCAACTTCATTTGTTTTTACCATTTCCGACAAAATATATAAATTATTCAATTTAGAAACGAATGTATCACTATGTGTACTTACAATAATCTGCATCCCCTTGTTACTTAATCGGTTCAAAAATCGAACAAGTTCCAACTGTTTTTGTGGATGCAGACTTGCTTCTACTTCATCTATAATCAACCTGTTGTATACATTTTGAGATGTAATCGCCAAAATTAAAGGTGCTACTTCATTAATCATAGATGATGCTAAATACATCGGAACATTATTATTTTCATTTTCGGAACTATACGAAAAAACACCTTGCTCATCTACACTAATATGTCCTTCTATTAGTTGTTCCTCAAAAAAAATTAGCTCCTTTTCAAATTTTTTTCGCATGTCCTCGCGCTCTGAATAAGTCTGCAAAAAACGTAAAAATTCATATACCGGTTGCGTCAAATTAGCAAGATGTTCTTTATCCTCAACAAGTCTATTTTCTTTAACAACAAAAGCAAGTTCCTTATCTGTTTTTTTTGCAAAAAACTCTCTATATAGTAACATTAATCCGGTTCTTGATGCTGGTAAAAATAAACTTTCAATATCAACAACTGAATGCAGTGCACTCTTTAACGCCCCCATTTCATCCTTCTCAAATGCTCCTAATATAGCCATGGGGGTTATTTCTTGACTATCTGTACTTTTTTTTGTCACAATGGTTACCATTCCCATTTGCACTTTACTGAAAATTTCAACTGCAACCGGTTCAAATCCTTCTGTAAATCGTTTTATATTTTCTATGGCATTTTTTCCAGCAACATCAATCATTAATAGACTATATACATCACTTTCTTCCATCGAAATATCAATATACAATTTTTCTATAACAATATTTTTCCCAAATATTTCTTTTATGATTTTTTCTTTTTCACATGAAAGTTTCGAATTAATATGAGAAACTAATTCTGCAATATTTTCAGAGCAAATAACATATTCTTTATATGCTTCACATTTATTTGCCAACAAGATACTCATTATAGTTTCATCCATCATATAAACTAACTTTTTACTCATCCCTTGCATGAGTTGCATTAAAAAAGTCTTACCACTATTATTGGGACCAACTAAAACAGTATAGTTATTAATACAAATTTTCGCACTTTCAATTTTGGCAAAATTTTCTACTCCTATCCAAATCTGCATCTTCTTCTCCTCATAATTCCTCTCTAAATATATTAATATATCTTATTATTTCAAATCTTACCGAAACGTAAATCACTCAAATAATACATTTTTTTCATCCATCTCAGATATTCTTTGTATGCTTACGTCTAAGTTGACCACAAGCACCATCTATATCCCTTCCCATTTCTCTACGTACGGTAACATTTATTTTGTTTTTTTCAAGTTTATTTTTAAATGCCTGCACCTGTTCCATTGCAGATTCCACGTAATCGCGCTCTGCAATGGGGTTTACCGGAATGAGATTTACATGACAATTCAAGGGCTTTACTAACTCTATCAGCTCTTTTGCATCCTCATCCGTATCGTTGACACCGCCTACCAGACTGTATTCAAATGTAATCCTTCTTCCTGTCTTTTCAAAATAGTATGCACAAGCTTCCATCAGCTCATCCAGTCCGTATTTATTGGCTATCGGCATTAATTTTCTTCTTTTTTCATCTGTTGTTGCATGTAAAGATAACGCCAGTGTTATTTGTAATTGTTCCTCTGCAAGCTGCCGCATCCGTGGTACTAATCCACAGGTAGATACCGTAATATTTCTCTGACTGATGTTCAGTCCGTTTTCATCCGTCAGTAGCTTTAAAAACTTCAACAGATTATCATAATTATCCATCGGCTCTCCGGTTCCCATGACAACTACATTGGAAACACGCTCTCCGGTCAGTCTGGTAATTTCATAAATCTGGTCTAACATTTCCGAAGGAAGCAGTGACCGTTCCAAACCATCCAGCGTAGACGCGCAAAAGCGACATCCCATCCTGCAGCCTACCTGAGAAGAAATACACACAGAATTGCCATGCTTGTATTTCATCCATACGCTTTCTACCACATTTCCATCTGCCAGCTCAAATAAAAATTTCTTTGTTCCGTCTATTTTTGACTCCTGCACCTGTACTGCATGTAGTGCCGTAAATTCATAATTTTCTTCACACTTTTTTCGTAGCTCCTTGGATACATTTGTCATTTCCTCAAAACTTCTTGCCAGTTTTTTGTGCATCCACTCGTAAATCTGTTTTGCCCGGAAAGGCTTTTCCGAAAGTTTCTGCATCTCTGCCTGTAATTCTTCCAATGTCAGAGATTTTATATCTGTTTTTTCCATAATTTTTCTCCAAAACTTTACTCAGCTTTTCTCCTTAATCTTGCAATAAAAAAGCCGTCGCTTTCCTGCACTCCCGGCAGAAACTGTAAAAATCCTTTTTCTGTTGTTTCATTCCACAGTTCACGGGGCAGATAGTCATTTAAACTCTCTGTCTCAAAAGGATACTTTTCTGTAATATATAAAACCATATCCTGATTTTCCACCCGATTGATGGTACAGGTACTATAAAGAAGCGTTCCGCCCGGCTTTACATACTGCCAGACTGTGTCGATAATCTTCTTTTGAAGTTTTGCAACCTCTTCCAAAGACTCTTCGCTTACCCGATATTTAATGTCTCTCTTTTTCCCAAGAATACCAAGGCCTGAACAAGGCACATCTGCAAGTACTACATCCGCACGCTCTATCATGCTTTCATCCAAAACGGCTGCATCCCAGACTTTGGTTTCCACCCAATCTTTTTTCAGCCGCCTCTTGTTTTCTTCTATTAAATCCGTTTTTCTTTCGGTGACATCTCTGGCTTCCACACGTCCTCTTTCCCCGGTTTTGGTTGCCGCATGAAGACTTTTTCCACCGGGTGCTGCACACACATCCAGTACAAAGTCACCTTTCCTGATTCCTGCTGCCTCTACGGCCAGCATGGAACTGACATCCTGCACAGTAAACTTTCCTTCCACAAATGCCGGAATATTTGCAAATCCTTCCGCTCCGGTAACTGTATAAGCATAAGGAAGATACGGCTGCTTATCCACATGCTTTGCCTTTTTTTGCAACTCTGTCAACACTTCTTCCAGTTCTTTTTCCACTAATGTTTCATCAAATCTGACCGTCACCGGATGGATTTCCAAAAGTGCCTGCAATATATCCTCACAAAGTTCCACTCCGTACTCCTTTATCCACATTTCTACTATCCATTCCGGACAGGAATACATTATGGAGAGTGCTTTTACAGGTTCTTTTTGTTTGTCGGGATATTGAATAGTTTCTTTATTTCTTGCAATATTTCTCAGCACTCCGTTTACAAATCCTTTTAAATTATGAAATTTACGTTTTACCGCCAGTTTTACCGCTTCATTACATACCGCACTGTCGGGTATGCTTTCCATGAACAAAAGCTGATACACGCTCATACGCAGTAAATTGCGAATCAGGGGCTTCATTTTATTGACCTTTACATTAGAAAAAGAATTCAGGATGTAGTCAATTTGTATCTGACGTTCAATCGTCCCTTCCGTAACTCTTTTCATGAACGCTTTATCCTGTCCGCTCATATAATTATACTTTTCCAAAACCTGTCCTATCACTTTATGGCTATATTCTTTTGCCGCCGTGATTTCCATCAGCATATCCAATATAATTTCCCGTGTATTTTCCAATATATATAACCTGCCTTTTAACTTTCCTTCCCATATCCTGCTCTGCATATAACCCAATCTATTTTAATCTAAAGATATGCAGAACATACAGGACGCTTACTAATCATCTCTTCTGTTACCGAATAAAAGAATTAGCCTTAAAAGCTGTAATATGGAAGACGCTGCCGCTGCTACGTAAGTAAGTGCCGCCGCACGCAGTACCTTTTTGCACTGTCCGTTTTCTTCGCTGTCCAAAATACCATAATCCGAAAGCAAAGCCACTGCCCTGCCGGAAGCATTAAATTCTACCGGAAGGGTAATAATCTGGAATAAAACGGAAATAGCAAATACCCAGATACCCAATTCCACAAAAAACTGCCCTAAGAAAAGTCCCAGTAAAATAATTGGAATCCCAAAACGACAGCCAAAATTAGCGAAAGGAACAATTGTACTTCTTATCTTTAGTGGCAGATATTCTTCGTTATGCTGAATGGCATGTCCGCATTCATGAGCTGCTACACCAATAGCCGCTACAGAAGTTGAAGAATAAGTCGCATCCGAAAGTCTAAGTACTTTAGACCTTGGATCATAATGGTCTGTCAGATTTCCATTTACATGTTCAATCTGTACATCAAAAATTCCCTGTCTCTGTAAAAGTTCTGCCGCTGCCTGTGCTCCTGTCATATTGCTTCGACTTTTTACTCTGCTGTACTTCTTAAAGGTGCTGTTCACCCTAAAACTTGCCCACATACAAAGAACTGCACCAATTAACACTAAATAATAAGTTGGATCAAAATAAAATCCGTAAAATCCCGGCATAATCATTTCCCTTTCTTTCTATGCATTAATTACTGTTCCGATATTCCTAGAGTTTCTCCTGTTTCAACTTTGTATCCCAGTAAGAAATCTTTTACTTCCATTCGTTTCTTTCCTTCTAACTGTATACTCTTTAGTGTAAGCTGCCCTTCTCCCGTATTTACTGTAATATCCGTTTTTGTCACTTCCGCAATGCTGCCCGGCTCTCCGTCAGCACTCTTTTCCACTACATCTGCTTCCCATATTTTTAAGGTTTTTCCCTTAAATGTAGTATACGCACTTGGCCAGGAATTTAAGCCTCGAATCAGTCTTTCGATTTCTACTGCACTTTTATTCCAGTCAATACAGCCTAATGCTTTGCTCAATTTTCCTGCATGTGTACTCAAAGAATCATCCTGTTTTTCCGGCTTTACCGTACCGTTTTCTATCATTGGAAGCACCTGCAAAATTAATTCTGCACCTGCTTTGCTCAATTTTTCATAAAGACTCTCTCCGGTTTCCTTCGGTGCTAAATCTACTACAGACTTTAACAGGATATCACCGGTGTCAATTCCTTCATTCATCTGCTGAATCGTTACACCGGACTGTTTTTCTCC
The DNA here is from genome assembly GCA_017437065.1 of Lachnospiraceae bacterium. Classification (GTDB taxonomy): domain Bacteria; phylum Bacillota; class Clostridia; order Lachnospirales; family Lachnospiraceae; genus RGIG3002. The sequence goes on along the minus strand of JAFSBX010000141.1, from coordinate 61,764 downwards.
ATCAATAACTGCCCATTGTATTGGTGCCGCTCCACGATACTTCGGAAGAAGGGATGCATGAATGTTAATACATCCGTATTTTGGCATATCCAGAATTTCCTTGGAAAGAATCTGTCCGAAGGCTGCTACCACAAAAATATCCGCCCCAAAAGAACGTAACATTTCTACTCCCTCCGGTGTTTTTACTTTCACCGGCTGAAATACCGGAATATTGTATTTTACTGCACATTCCTTAACCGGTGGAAACTGCATTTCTTTTCCTCTGCCCTTTGGCTTGTCCGGCTGTGTCACTACACCTACCACTTCATGTTCAGACTGTATCAGTGCTTCTAACGCATCTACAGCAAAATCAGGCGTACCCATAAACAAAACTTTCATATCTTAGCCTCCATTAAAAATAACCTGCAAATTTGTACTCAAACAATATACCTGCCAAGCATACTACTTTCCTATAATCAACCTCGTTTTATTACTCTTCGATTTCTTCATCCTCAATTTCAGCTACATCCATCAGTCTTCCTTCCACCTTTTCTACATAAAGGTGTCCGTCCAGATGGTCTAATTCATGACAGATAGCTCTTGCCAAAAGCTCTGTTCCTTCAATTTCATATTCTTCCATATTTTCATCAAGAGCAACTGCTTTCACATAATTCGGTCTTGTCACAACACCTGTTTTTCCCGGTACGGAAAGACATCCCTCATGCCCTGTCTGCTCGCCGTCTGACTGAATAATTTTCGGGTTAATCATTACAATCGGGTCTTCTCCGGTCACATCAATTACTACAATTCTCTTTAAAATACCAACCTGCGGTGCCGCAAGCCCCACACCGTTTGCTTCATACATGGTATCCAGCATATCCTCTATAAGTTCTTTTATTCTGGGAGTCATTTCCTTTACTTCTTTACATGTTTTGTTTAAAACGTCATCACCGATTTCTCTGATATTTCTTATTGCCATCTTCTCTTCCTCCATAAACGTATACTTTAAAATGTATTCATTGGGTCAAAATCAAATTGAACCATTTCATTTTTTAACTGTAATGTAAATATTTCTTCTTCCAGTTTATCCTTTATTTCTGTGAGATACACATAATTTTTGCATTTTACATAAAACACATAACGGTAAATGTCATTAATTTTACCGATTCCCGCCTTGGCAGGTCCGATAATGGATAACCGTAGTTCCAATGCTTTCGTTTTATATTCTTCTTTCATTTTTTTTGAAAGATGCTCTGCCAGCCGCTCTCCTTTTTTCTCATCCTTTGCCATAATCTGCACTGCCATTAAATGTGCTGCCGGCGGATAGGAAAGTAAATCTCTATAGCACATTTCCGCTTCATAAAAAGCTTCATAATTCTGCTCTGATGCATGCACAATACTGTAATGCTCCGGCTGATAGGTCTGAATCACCACTTCTCCCGGCTGTTCTCCTCTCCCTGCACGCCCTGCCGCCTGTGTCAATAACTGGAAGGTTCGCTCACCCGCACGATAATCGTTTGCCGACAAGGATAAATCTGCCGCCAGAATACCCACAAGAGTCACATTGGGAAAATCATGTCCTTTTACAATCATCTGGGTTCCTACCAGAATATCCGCTTCTTTATTGGCAAATGCAGAAAGTATCCGCTCATAGCTTTCTTTCTTCTTTGTGGTATCCGCATCCATTCGAAGAACTTTTGCATCCGGAAATACTTTTCTTACCTGTTCCTCTACCTGTTCCGTTCCTGCCTTAAAACCTAAAATGTATTTCGAACCACAATCAGGACACTTAGTCACTGCCGACTGTTCGTAACCACAATAATGACATACCAGCTTTCCTCCCCAATGTTCGGAAAGGGAAACGTCACAATGCGGACATTTTAATACCAGTCCGCAGGCACGACAGGACACAAAACCTGCATAACCTCTTCTGTTTAAAAACAACATAATCTGCTGTTTTTTCGCCAGACGATCTTCCATCAGTTCTTTTAACTTCACACTGAAAATAGAGCGGTTTCCTTGTTTTAATTCTTCCCTTAAATCCACTGTATAAACCGCCGGCAAAGTCCCTCCTGTCAGACGCTCTTTTAAGGTAAACAACTTATACTCACCCTGTTTTGCCCGATAATATGCCTCCAAAGAAGGGGTTGCCGAGCCAAGCACCACACTTGCCCCATGCATCCTTGCAATTTCCACTGCTGTTTCTCTTGCATGGTACTTTGGCATAGTTTCGCTTTTATAGCTGTTTTCATGCTCTTCATCTATAATAATCAGTCCAATCTCCTTAAAAGGAGTAAACAGTGCAGAACGTGGACCAATAATTACATCGATTTCTCCCTTTTTCGCCCGCTCAAACTGATCGAACTTTTCACCGTTTGATAAGGTAGAGTTCATTACCGACACTCTGTCTCCAAAGCGCCTGTAAAACCGCATTAGTGTCTGATAGGTTAATGCAATTTCCGGGATCAGCACGATAGAAGCCTTTTTTCTTTGCATCATGCCTTCTATCATTTCCATATATACTTCTGTTTTTCCGCTTCCCGTAATCCCATGAAGCAGATAGGTTCCTGTGTTTTTATTATCATAATCAGATAACACGGCATCTGTAATTTCCTGCTGCTTTCGGCTCAACATTTTCTTCTCTTCCTGTGTATCAACCGCTTTTACCGGATTCCGATAAAAACTTTGCCGTTCTACTTTGACAAGCCCCTGTCTTTCCAGACTCTGTATCGTAGAAGAAGAAATGTTCAACTTTCCCGTCACCAGTTCATAAGGCAGCTCCTCAGCCTCCAAAAGCTCGGATAATACTCTTGCTTTTGCCACCTGTTTCTTCCTTACTGCCTCATTTTTCTCAAATAGAATTACTTCCCTGTCTGCAAGTCTTTTTAATGTCCTTTTTTCCAGTTGCCGGATTTCTTTTTTTACGGGAAGTACCGTCTTTAAAGACTGAATCATGGTAGAACCGTAAGTAGTTTTCATCCACCACGCAAGCTTAATGGCATTTGCTTCTGCACCTACCACACCCTCTTCTATTTTATTAATTTCCTTCAGCTTGTTTGTATCGTATTCAGCATTGTCCGTAACTTCTATCACATAACCTTTCAGTGGTTTATTCCCTACTCCGAAAGGCACCTGTACACAGGTTCCCGGCTCTATTTTTCCTTTCAGCCGCTCCGGTATTTTGTACTGAAACGGTCTGTCAACCTTTTCATGGGAAATATCCACAATGATATTGGCATACTTACCTTCCAATGTCCGTTCTTCCTCTTTCCTTTAAAATATCCCGTATTAAATCTCTTTCATCCATCGGATATTTTACTCCTTTGATTTCCTGATAATCTTCATGGCCTTTTCCGGCAAGCACGATAATATCCCCCGGTTCCCCATTATCTATGGCATACGCAATGGCCTCTTTTCTGTCACAAATCTCCACATAAGCTCCCGACGTTTTGGCAATGCCTTCTTTAATGTCATCCATAATCGCCTGTGGCTCTTCAAAACGTGGATTATCCGATGTAATAATCGTCAAGTCCGCCAGTCTTCCACTAACCTCGCCCATTTCATAACGACGAAGCTTGGAACGGTTTCCACCACAGCCAAAGAGACAAACCAGTCTGTGCGGATGGTATTCCTTTAATGTCGAAAGCAGACTTTCCAGACTCATTGCATTGTGGGCATAATCAATCATCAACGTAAAATCGTCCGAAACTTTTACCATTTCAATACGTCCTTTTACCTTTGCTGCCAAAAGTGCTGTCTTAATTCTTTCCTCATCAACATTAAAGTGTCTGCATACCGCAATTGCTGCCAGCGCATTATACACACTAAAACGTCCCGGTGTTGCCACTTCTACCGGAAACTCTAACAATCCTTTTAACAGGAAGCTGACTCCGATATGACCACCTTTTGTCACTAACTCCAACTGTTCTGCACGAAGGTCTGCTTCTTTTGCTAAACCAAATGTTTCCAATTTACAAGTGTGTCCTTCTACCACATCTTTGCAATGAGAATCATCCATATTCACAATTCCTGTCAGACATTGCTTAAACAAAAGACCTTTACACATCTTATATTCTTCAAAATCCGCATGTTCATTTGGTCCGATATGATCCGGTTCCAAATTTGTAAAAATACCTATATCAAAAATAAATCCCTGTGTTCTGTGAAGCTTAAGACCCTGTGAAGATACTTCCATAACTACTGCATCAAGCCCTACATCCACCATTTCTTTAAAATACTTCTGTAAAAGGAATGATTCCGGGGTTGTATTTTCTGCATGAATGTGCTTATCACCGATAATTGTTTCTATTGTTCCGATTAATCCTACCTTGTATCCTGCATGCTCTAAAATAGATTTAATCAGATAAGTCGTAGTTGTCTTCCCTTTTGTCCCCGTAATACCGATTACCTTTAATTTCTCAGCAGGATTACCAAAATATGCAGCTGAAATAAATGCCATGGCATAACGGGTATCCTCCACCCGAATCACCACAATGTCCTCCGGCACTTTTACCTCTTTCGATACAACAAGCACCGCTGCACCTTTCTCTGCCGCTTCTGCCGCAAAAGTATGCCCGTCAAAATTGGCACCTTCGATACAGATAAAAAGACATCCCTTTGTAATCTTTCTGGAGTCATAAACCACTTCCGTAATTTCTATATCCGCGTTTCCCTGTACTAAAGTGTATTGAATCTTCTGTAATAGTTCCTTTAATGCTGCCATTCCTTTTCGCTCCTTCCAAAGCCTGTTTCGTCATGTTAGCAAAGCTTTTAAACAAAATATTCCATTAAATAAGATATCATAGTGAAGGGATTTTTTCAACAGTGAGGCATTTGGGTTATACTTAGGTCTTCATTTTGTTTATAAATAGTTTATACTTGATTTTTTTCTTAATAAAATCCTTACACTTTGAACACAATTTGAACACAATTTCACTTTATATTATTACTTAGATAGTTGATTGAACTCACTATCTCCCCCCTCATAAGAAGCAGAGCCCCCGGTTTCCCGCCGGGGGTTCTCGTTTTTCTAATCTTCTTGAAAAGGTGTCGCTCCGGCGGCACTTTTTTTGTGTTGGAGTGGGTGGCGGCGTGGTGGGGAAAAGGTGGTCGACCTTTGTTCCGAGTTTCGGATATAAGATTTTCTAAATGTTCTGATATAGGATTTGAACCCAGACGCAACCGGCTGAAATTCGCCATCGTGGCTCAGTTTCAGCCTTTCGTCGGCATCCGTGCCGCCGAATTGCTAGCTTCTTACAGAACATTAAGAAAATCTAATATCCTCCACAAGTCACAAATGCCGATCACCTTTTCCCCACCACGCCCAATCTACGTTTTCTACAACGCCATTTTAACTTCATGCTTTCCCACCACCTACACCTCCGTTACATCATCCCCCAGAAATGTATGTCGAAAACCAGGGGCTGAGCGAAGCAATAGCCCCGTCCGTGTCCGCGGAAGAAATATGGTGGCGTTGTGACTTTGGCAGGAGCTTAGAATTTCTTAGTATCTCTTTCACTTCCAGCAATAATCGGACACGATGTCCGATTAAGGCATACCTGAGCCACGATGGCGAATGTATGCCGGTTGCGTCCGTTGCCGTCACCTTGCTAAGAGATACTTAGAAATTCTTAGCTCCGTACATCGGAACAACGCTACCATATTTCTTCCACGGACACCTCACAGCCTCCCCCTCGCCAGCCCCCTTTTCACCTACATTTCACCCACACTCTTATTTATAATTCTGCATTACAATTTGTATGCTCTTTTTTCCCATATATTCATTAAAAGATGGATAATAAGTAATAAAAATACTCTCACGCTGCCTATAATACTCTCCAAAAGCCTGTATATCACCGAAATACATCATTTCATACACATCCCCGTAACAGTCACGAATCTTATACTTCCCTACATTTTTATTCTTACCCAAAATCTGCTCACTTAAGACAACTATATCCTTTTGTGCAAAAACCGGCTTATTATTTCCTACTCCAAAAGGTTCCAGCTTTTCCAGTTCTTCTACAAACTCTTTCGTCACATGGGACAACGGAAGTGCAATATCAATGCGAACCTTTTCCTCTAAATCTTCCTCTGTCAATGTACACATCTCATTCAGCCGTTTGCGGAAGATTTCCACATTTTCCTCCTTCATTGACAGACCAGCTGCCATTTTATGTCCGCCGAATTTGGTAAATAATTCTTTACAGGCACTGATTTCTTCATACATATTGTATTCTTCTATGGAACGTCCCGAGCCTTTGACCTCCTCTTCACCTCTAGTCAGCACGAAGGTTGGTTTGCCGTATTTTTCTCTTACTCTGCCTGCAATAATTCCGGCAAGACTTTCGTGGCAGTCCGGCAGAAATACCACCAATACTCTTTCCTCTTTCAAGGTAGTTGTTTCTATCTGTTCCATTGCCTGTTCTACGCCCTTTACTGTTAACTCCTTTCGGGCATCGTTCAATTCCTTCAAATCATTTGCCGTCTGTATCGCCTTTTCATAATTAGTTTCCCGCAAAAGCTCCAATGCTCTCGCCGCTGTATCCAGCCTTCCGGTAGCGTTCATACATGGTCCCATAATAAAACCAATGTGATACGGAGAAATCTTTTTTCCTTCCAGTCCGGTTGCCAAAAGAAGTGCTTTCAAACCTGTATTTTTCGTTTTTTCTAAAAGGGAAAGGCCTTTTTTTACCAAAATCCGGTTTTCATCCTGCAATTCCATTACATCACCAATCGTGGCAAAAGCCGCAAATTGAAGCAGTTCTTCCATCAGCTCACGGTGTTCTTCCTTTTTTCCTAATTTTATTAACATCGCTTCTATCAACTTATAAGCAACAACTGCACCACAAATTCCCTTAAAAGGATAATTACAATCTTCCCTCTTTGGATCTACCACTGCAGCTGCCGGAGGCAGGTTGTATTTTTTTGTTTCTCCTTCACAGACAAAGGGCACTTCATGGTGATCCGTTACAATGGTTGTCACCCCCAAACTATTACCGTAAGCAACCTGTTGCGCCGCCGCAATCCCGTTATCGCAGGTCACAATCATCTGTACCCCTGCTTCTGCGGCTTCCAAAATCAAAGATTCATTCAAGCCATAACCATCCTTTACTCTATGGGGAATTGCCGCATCCACATTTGCACCAAGTGCCTTTAAACCACTTACCAAAACATATGCTGCACAAATACCGTCAATATCATAGTCCCCAATGACTCTGATTTTCTCCTTTGTTTCCAGTCGGGTAATTAAAAGCTCCACAGCCTTTTCCATGTCCTGCATCAAAAACGGATCATATAATTCCTCCATATCTCCGTACAAATATTTCCGAATTTCATCCTCTTCAATCACATCTCTGTTTCGAATCAACCTCGCCAGCACCGGACTAATTCCAAACTTCTCCGCTATTTTTTCAAAATCAGCTCTTTTTGCCGTTATAAACCACTGCGCCATTCTCTCTCATCCTTCCACAATTCCTATACTTGGTATCGCACTTTACACTATACCAAGAAAAGCCGCCGCACTCCTGCGACAGCCTTTCTCAAAAAACACTATACCGTTCTTATGCTTCTTCCTTTTTTCCGAATTTTGTACGCAGTACATACCACAACGCTCCGGTAATACACACGGAAGAATAAGTACCGCACACAATACCTACCATCAACGGTAATGCAAACTCACGAATAGAACTTACACCCAATACAAAAAGTACTGCAACCATAATAAAGGTTGTCAGAGAAGTAAATACACTTCTTGACAGAGTCTGTGTGATACTTCTGTTTACTACCTCAGCTAAATCATCCTTTTTGCCCATCACCGCCATATTTTCACGAATACGGTCAAAAATAACAATCGTCGCATTAATGGAATAACCTACCAATGTAAGCATACATGCAATAAATGTGCTTCCTACGGAAATTCTTGCCGCCGCATAGAAAGCAAGTACTACAAGTACGTCATGAATTAATGCAACAACACTGCTGGCACCGAAACGAACATCTTTAAAACGGAACCAGATATAAATAAGCATAAATACTGCTGCTACACCAACTGCAAGTAATGACTCGGAACGCATTTCCGAAGAAATCGTAGAACTGATACTTTCTGTTGTAATAGCGTTCTCTTCTACTCCAAAGTTATCCAAAAGAACCGTTTCCAGTTCAGCTCTCTCCTCCTGATTCAGTGTTCTTGTCTTAAAGATAACTTCGTTTGTTCCTTCTACCTTCTGAGTCTGAACATTTCCATCGCCTGTAATATTCTCAATGAATGGTACTACATTGGCATCCAGACTTTCAATTGTCATATCTTCATTAAACACAACATTTGTAGATGTACCACCTTTAAATTCCAAGCTGAAATTTAAAGCATCTTTTCCACCTGCTGCATTTACACCCATAATTACAAATCCCGCTACAACAACTGCTATGGACGCAGCAAAAAATACTGCTTTTTTTGAAAGGAAATTGATTGTTTTACGTTCCTTCGCCACACCAAATAACTTCGGATTTTTACAACCTAAGTTATAAAATGCATTTAACAACATTCTTGTAACAATAAGCGATGTAAATAAGGAAAGAACAATACCAAGTGCCAGCGTATATGCAAAACCTTTTACAGAGCCGGAACCAATCACTCCAAGTACTGCCGCAGCAATTAAAGTTGTAACGTTACCGTCGATAATTGCAGATAACGCTTTATCAAACCCAATTTTCATTGCGCTTCCTACCGTCTTACCTGTTGCAAGTTCTTCTCTGATTCTGGCGAAAATAATAACATTTGCATCTACCGCCATACCAATGGAAAGAATAATACCAGCTACACCCGGAAGTGTAAGAGTAATATCGAATCCATAGAGTAATACAACAATCATTGCCACATACAATAACAATGCCAAAGATGCTGCAAGACCGGGAACAAAATAAATTACAACCATAAGTATAATCACAATCGCAATACCAATGGCACCCGCTATTAAACTTGTCTTAATTGCCTCAGAACCAAGCTGTGCACCAACTACTTTTGAGTGTAATTCTTCCAGTTCCAGCTTCAAACCACCAATACGAATCGTAGAAGCCAGCTGTTCCGCTTTTTCATATGTACCCATACCCGAAATCTCTGCTGTTCCTCCGGTAATAACACTGTTTACCGCAGGTGCACTGATGATTTTTCCATCATAATAAATTGCAATAGTCTCTCCCGCATTAAATGCAGCTTCCGTAGCCTGTGCAAATTTCACAGCACCCTCTTCTGTCATTTCAAGCTGTACTACATATTCATTATTCTGCATCTGATCTGTGCGATAACCTGCCTGAGCATTTGCTACATCCGTACCGGTCAATACCGCTGAACCATCTGCCACAATTGCATCAATTGCTTTATTTAACACATATTCATAAACAGCTTCACCTGTTTCTTCATCTACCATATAACTTTGTGAGTAATTCTGATTTCCTTCACTGTCCGTCTGTCTGATAAAATAAAGGGATCCCGGTTTTCCAAGCTCTTCCAGTATGGTATTTGCATCAGATACCCCCGGAATTTCAATGTTAATACGGTCATCACCTTCCTGATATACCTGCGCTTCTGTACTGTAATTATATACACGTTGCTGCAATTTACGAATGGTATCACTCATATCAGCTGCATCCGGTTTTTCTTCGCCAACTACCTGGTAAGTAATACTTACACCACCTGCCAAATCAAGACCTAACGGAATACTGGATGCCGACCCCGCTTTATTTTCGCCAAATCCTGCAATTGCCGTACAAGAACAAAGTCCCAGCAAAATTGCAAAAACAAGCAAAACAACGATACTTTTTGTTTTTTTGTTTTTCATAACTACTCCTCCTCAGCAAGTGCTGCTTTAATCATAATTGCACATTCCACACGTTTCTTCTGTAATTCGCAACCAACTTCATAAACATCGTCAATTTTCCCTGTGAAATTATAAGAATTTGCAGCACATCCGCCACTACAGTAGAATTTCGCAAAACAGTTTTTACATTTATCCTTTGCATAAACATTGCAACACTTAAATTCATTACAAATATCCTGTCTGACAATGCCTTCATCCACATTACCAAGAAGGAATTCTTCCTGACCCACAAACTGGTGACAGGGATAAAAGTCTCCCCATGGTGTCACTGCCAGATATTCTGTTCCCGAACCACAGCCTGAAAGACGTTTGGCTACGCATGGACCGCCTTCCAAATCAATCATAAAGTGGAAGAAGTTAAATCCTTTTCCTTCTTTACGGCGTTTAATGATTTCTACCGCAAGCTTATCGTACTCTTCCATAAGCTTCGGAATGTCTTCTTTTGTAAACGCATAATCTTCCTCCGGTTTTGCTACTACCGGCTCTACGGAAATCTGTTTAAATCCTAAATCCGCAAGATGAAGCACATCCTCTGCAAAATCAAGATTATGATGTGTAAATGTACCCCTCACATAGTAATTCATCTGGTCACGGCTTTCAGCCACCTTTTGAAATTTGGGTACAATCATATCATAACTGCCCTGTCCACCGCGGAATGGACGCATTTTATCATGAATTTCTTTTCTTCCGTCAATACTTAATACAATATTGCTCATTTCCTTATTGGCAAATTCCAATATCTCATCATTTAATAAAACACCATTTGTTGTTAATGTGAAACGGAACTTCTTATTATTCGGTTCTTCCAATGATCTTCCGTATGCTACCAGGTCTTTTACAACCTGCCAGTTCATCAGAGGCTCTCCACCAAAGAAATCCACCTCCAGATTTATACGGTTTCCTGAATTAGCAACCAGAAAATCCAGTGCTTTTTTTCCAACTTCAAAGCTCATAAGAGCTCTTCTGCCATGATATTCTCCTTCTTCCGCAAAACAATAACGACAGGCAAGATTACAGTCGTGTGCAATATGTAAACATAATGCTTTCACTACGGTTTGTCTGTTTTTGAAATCAAAAATATAATTTTCATAAATATCCGGAGTAAAGAGTTGTCCTCTTTTTTCCAGTTCCAACACTTCTTCCACTGCTTCTTCAATCTCTGCCTGTTCATAGGGAAGATCTCCACAATTTAAAACCGCTGCTTTTACCGTATCAACGTCTTTTATTCCTTCCATGACTAACGGCTCAACCAGGGGAATCATATCGTATACGATATCATCTACAACATGGACTGCTCCACCATTTACATCCATGATAATGTTATATCCGTTACTTTTATACTGATGTATCACAATTGTATTTCCTTTCAATTCCTTTGATTTGCATTTTTGCGTAAAGATAAGCAGCGATAAAAATCGCTGCTTACAAAAAATCTGCATTAAACATCTTAAATCTGCTTATTTTACCTTTTCACAGCTCTGGTTACCAACAGTACAGGATGTTTTACAAGCTGACTGGCAGGATGTCTGGCATTCACCACAACCGCCTTTTTTCATGGATTCCTTTAAATCTCTTGTGTTTAATGTTTTAATATGTTTCATCAGATTGCCTCCTTATGCTTTTGTTTTCGGAAAACAATGTTCCCGGGAAACTACCGCTTTATAATCTATTGTAGTATAGCATAGTTTTATTACGAGGTAAAGTATTTTTTCAGCTTAACATCCCTCCAAGCATTCCGCTTCCGGCACATATAAAAAATGTAGTCAGCCCTTTTCCCATAATATCCTCTACAGAATGTTTTACCAGAACGGTTATTGCCAGCAGAACGGCAAAATACAATACCCCTACCAGAAGTCCCCATAAAAACTGTTTTTTTACCTCTGTTTTTCCCGTTATAAATCCTGCTGCAAAACAGCTTACGGCATAAATCACAACAATTCCGATTTGTACAGTTCCTTCCTGTAGTTGCATTTTATATAAAGCAAACGAAAGTATCATAAGAAGTACTGCTGTAATTATGTATGCAAACAGTAGCTTTTTCAAAATTGAAATTGCTTTTTCCAAGCCATCTGCCCCTTTATTTTATTTTCTATATATATATTCTTAATAGTTTGATAACTTGACAATCACTTTCACATATTATAATATTTGTTACAAAATACAAATGAATAAGGAGTTGATTTAGTTTTGGATACCTCTGGTGTCATACAATTAATTTCACTGTTTTTACTGTTGTTACTTTCCGGCTTTTTTTCATCTGCCGAAACATCACTTACAACAGTCAACAAGGTGCGAATTCGTACCCTTTGCGAAGAAGGGAACAGACGGGCACAAACCACCCAAAAAATTTTAGATAACTACAGCAAAATGCTCAGTACTATTCTTATTGGAAACAATATTGTAAATATTACTGCATCTTCCCTTGCAACAACGTTAGCCATTAAGATATGGGGAAGTTTTGCCGTCGGTATTGTGACCGGTGTATTAACCATTTTAGTTCTTCTTTTCGGCGAAATCATACCAAAGAATCTTGCTATGATTTATTCCGAAAAAATTTCATTGGCTTACAGTGGCATTATATACCTTTTAATGCAACTGTTTACCCCTGTCATTATTATTGTAGATGTACTGTCTAATCTGATCATGAAGCTTCTTCACATTGATCCGAACAAGAAAGTTTCTACCATGACAGAAAGCGAATTAAAAACTTATGTAGACGTAAGTCACGAAGATGGTGTTATTGAATCAGAAGAACGTGAAATAATTTACAATGTATTTGATTTTTCCGATGCTGTTGCAAAGGATATCATGATTCCTCGCATTGATATGGTAACCGTAGACTTGGATACTAAATATGAAGATTTATTAAAAGTCTTCCGCGAATCCATGTATACCCGAATTCCTGTTTATGAAGAAGATAAAGACAATGTGATAGGTCTTGTAAATATAAAGGATTTTATTCTCGTAACAGATGAAGCTCATTTCCATATTAAAGATATCATTCGTGAAGCTCATTACACATATGAGTTCAAGAAAACCGCTGATCTTATGGTAGAGATGCGTGAAAAAACTACAAATGTTGCCTTTGTATTGAATGAATATGGTTCCACCGTCGGTATGATTACACTGGAAGATTTATTAGAAGAAATTGTAGGTGAAATCCGTGATGAGTACGATGAGGACGAAGATGAATTCATCAAATCAATTGATGCAAATACTTATCTTGTGGAAGGCGGCATGAAACTGGATGATATTAATGATGCTTTGGAAATTTCTTTAAAATCTGAGGATTATGACTCATTAGGTGGTCTTATGATTGAAAAACTGGACAGACTTCCTGAAGAAGATGAAGAAATTGAATTAGAATCCGGTATTCGACTAAAAGCACAGGGAATTGTACACAATCGTATTACAAAAGTATTACTTACTATTCCTGAAAAAACACCGGACACTGAAGAAAACCTTTCTGAAGAAACAGAGCAATCTGCTATAGAAAAAGAAAATTAAAAATACTACAGCTATTATACAAAGACAGTCTGTCGCACTTTATCGTTGCAACAGACTGTCTTTATTCTTAACGATTTTCATTTACATAAATTTTCACACGACTCTGAATGATTTTTGCTACTTCCTCGGCACTCTTTTGTCCCTCAAAATATGCAGCTGCCTCTTCCCTGATAATATTCATTAAATTCTCATCATAAACAATTGGCTGGTCTAAGGCAAATAAGAAATTCTCCATCTCCTGAATTTCTTCCGTTGTCATAGGCGGAATGACAATTTCCACATCGCCTACATAATATGTCTGGTCGTACTCTACTTTCTCTCCGTTTTCATCCAGATAATACGGTCTCTGCATTGCCTCCTGCTTTAGTTCTTCATATCTCTGTAAGTTTACCGGAAATCCATAGCTATCTTTCTGATAGTCATAGCTTAAAAAATATCGTAGAAATTCCCAAACCCCTTCCTTATTTGGAGATTTAGATGACATTGCAAAGCTAAGTGAATAATCAATCGCAGACCCCTTTTTATTATCTGACGGGAAACCAATCAACGTAATATCTTCCCCATAAGTTCCCTTCTCCATCATACTAAAATCAGAAAACTGACCTAAATAGGAAATAGCAAGAACCGTTTTACCATCACGATATGTAGTTGCAGATTCTGTCCAAAATTCGTCATCATATTGTGTTTCTTCATATTCTGCCGGAAACGGCTTCACAAATTCCAAAAGTTTTACAAACCCTTCTGAATCAAAGGTACATTCCCCTGTTTCCCAGTTAATAAACTGTTCACTGGACATTTGAATGCAATAACTCATTACTGTATCCCGAATCGTATCAAAAAATACCTTTGTTCCTTCCGGCTTTGTTTCCATTAGTGCATTCAACTCATCCAAAGTCCATCCGGAACCATTTCCTACTTCCGAAGTTTTTCCGGCTACCGTAAGCACTGAAAAAGAAGGCACCAGCTGATAAAGCTTTCCTTCATCGCTGAACGCATCAAATATATTGGTCATAAAATCCGTTCTATCCATTTCTTCATCGCCGTCAATATATGGATACAAATCCTCAAACAGACCTTTTGCTTTATAGCTTTCTATCGGAAGTGATGCATTCAAAACCAGAATATCAGGTATATTTCCCGAAACAATATCTGTATTCAGTTTGGTAAATGACTGTGCATAATCTGTTTCTGTGTTATAAATGGAATAATCTTTAATCTGAATCCTATATTTTTCATTTGTCTTGTTAAATTGAACAACCTGTCTTCTTACATCGCTGTCTAAATAACTACATCCAAGAGTTAAAAGCTGTTTATCTGCTACTTCTTCCGGTGGAACCTTGGTAAACCGTGCATAACAATGTTTGTCTTCTATGTAAGAATAATAACCTGCGTACAACTGCGTATCACTAATTACCTGAACATCATATAAATTGTTAGTCTCCACATCCGAATCAATAAAATTCATAATTTCCGTCTTATCTTCGTCCCCGAGATTATACCCGTAAAGAGCCGTAGAATCTGTCAGAAATAAATCATATCCATGCCCCGGATAATAAGAATAATTATAAGAATTTCCCGGCACCTTATAATTTTCTGAAAGCATTCCTGTTTTCTTATCAAATTCCTTGATATATTGTCCTTCTTCTCCCCATGTTGTAATCATAATTTTGCCTTCTGAAGAAATCATTGCATTTCCCATATTTTCTTCGTTCAACTCATATTTTTTAACAAGGGAAGAATCTGCACCATATACCAGCACATCACTGTTGCCCAAAAAGACATATATCAGACCTTCGTTATCGCACAACAGAGAATTCACATAAACGGACTCACCTTCCGCTGCTTCATCCAACGAAATTCTCCATTCTTCCGTTCCATCCAGCTTTTTCTTCACGAGATTTCTGTGTTCTTCCCAAATATAATTTTCCGGATCACTGTTGTCTTCAAAATAGCTTTCCACAATGCAATACAAGGCTTCTTCATCTTTCCCTGCCACACTCTGATTTATCCACTCATTTTCCTGCATTTCTGTTTCATAATAGGATATTTCGTTACCTTCATAATCATACACTGCCAAGAAAAACTTCTGTATCGTCGGAACTGCTTCATACATCATATCCTCATCTATTGCAATGTCTGCTACCGCCTCCACTGCAATTTTTTCTTCTTGCACAACCTCTTCTGTACTTTCTCCTGTCTCGGTATCGGTTTCTGCTTCCACCTCTGTTCCGCTTTCTTCAGATGTCTCTATTTCTTCCCAGTACTGTCCCATAGCTACCAGCTTATCTTCAAAATAGAATATGCTGCTGACATTATTTATGTCGAGATCACCGAACTGTAACGTTTCTGCTTTGTAAACATGTTCTTTTGAAGCGACTATACCCGCTCCTGTCTGTACTGCATCTCCTTTACCTCCACAACCGCCAAGCAACATGGAAACAAGCAATACTGCACTGACTAAAACTGCTCCTCTTCTCTTTCTCATAGCTTTCCTCCATTCTGCATGCTAATCCAAATCTGCTTCTTTTTCTGTTTTTCTTTTGTACGTTCTCACCCCTTTTCTAATACTTTTTATTCCTTTTATAAACGCTTCAACACCTTTTTTCAGAAGTTTTGGTATATCTCTCCAGCTCCATGTTCGTTTTTTCCACAGCTTCACAATCAATACAATTACCATAACCACCGGAATTAACAAAGAAATTGCTCTAAATAACAGTACAAGTGCCAAAATATCCTCTAAACCTCTTGCTACATTTTCCCAGTAAGGATAAATAATTGCTTTTGCACTCATGGAACGGGTTCCGAATGCCAGAAAAACCTTTCCAAGAGAAAGCAGGGAATATCTTGTGGAATTTTCTATGCATTCCATATTCATTTCATCAATTCCAATATTTTCTTTTACAAGATTGATTCCATATCCTGTAATGGGATTCGGAAGTACAATTTCATAACAGTTGATTCCATGACTCTTTCCGTAATTTACCAAAGAATTGTATGACAAATATACTGTCGTTTCACCGTTTCCTGCCGCATCATTTATATATCCTGTTTCTCTCTTTATAACACCGGAAACAATATGGGGTATATTATTAATTGTTACCTGCATACCTGCAACATCATTAGAACCGAACAATTGCCATGCCGTATCCTCATCAATTACTACATAATCCTGCATAACATCACTTCCTGAAAAGAAGTTTCCATTCAGAAGTTGCAACGGATGGAACAGAAAAAATTCACCACCTACGCCAACTGCTTTTGCTTTTACCGTTTTTGTACCGTTGGCAAGAACAATTTCTCCCGTTCCACTGTAAGCAGATACCCACATTCTTGCAGATGGATTTTCACTGGTACTTGTGATGGACTCTGTCTGTAATGCAGATTGCATTTTCGCTTCAAAAGCCTGAAAAGTTTCTTTTGTTATTTCAGTACCTTGCGAGAAAAAACAGCTTATTTGTGCTGTATCTCCTGTATTCGACCAACGCTTTGCCATCTGTTGCTCTGTCAGTTGTTTTGTCTGAAATGCGGAAAACCACGTAAGCCCCAGAAAAAGCAACAAAGAGATTGCTCCTGTCACACAACATATCATCTGTCGTAACGTTAAATTTTTTATTATGTTTTTCACACAAAAGCCTCCATTCTCGTTCTCCCTGCTTATTCAGGTAAACGTACCTGCTTACCTGCTTCTACCGGTTTGGTTGCCGTTGTGATTACATATTCATAACCATATAATGCACCGGAAATTGCCGTCTGAGTATCATCAGAAGCCAATACTTCCACATCTACCCTTGTTGCCATATATCTTGTCCCCAACGGACTGCTTTTTGACTCAACAATCAAAATAAATTTACCGTTATTATCTTCACGTATTGCACTATTTGGTACAATCAAATCATAGTTGGCACTCTTTTGTCCTACCGAAAGACTGATGGACTGCCCTGCAGTTACGTCTTCTCCTGTCACTTCAAATACCAGAAGTTTATTCTTAGACGGATTGGTTGGATCCGCTTTTATTGCCGTAAGCGTGGCTGTCAAATCATTGTAATACCATGAGTTCTGCAATTCCGCAACATCACCTACACTGACTTTTTTTGCCTGTTCATGGGTTACTGAGAAGCTGGTTGTAAATCCTTTTCCTGCTACCTGAATCACCGCTGCATTTTCGCCCGGCACGGTACTTTCTCCGGCTGCATAGCTTAAAGAGGTAATCTGTCCTGAAACCGGTGCTGTAATTACCGGATTTGCTGTTTCTTCTTCCAGCTTTGCAATTTCTTTTTTCTTTTCATTTACTTTTTCACGGGCTCTTGTGATTTCGTCACTTTGGAACTCTAAATTCAACTCACCGGCCACATCAGTAAGTACTTGCGCCTGTTCTTCCTGCGCCTGTGCAATCTGTGCTTCTACCGTAGATAATGCTACTGTCAACTGTGCTTTTTGGTCTGCAAAAGCTTTCTTTTTAGAAGCGATATCCGTAGAAGTAGAGCCTGACTGTAATTCTTTTAATATTTCACTGCAACTTGCAACCTGTTGTGCCGCAGATTCCTGCTCAGATTCTGCTGAAGTTTTTGCTGCCTGTGCTTTTGTAAGTTCCTGTTTCTTTTTTGCAAAATTATTTACCACTTCTTTTGCCGCATTACAAGCTTCCTTTGCCGCATTATAATCTGCTTCTTTTGCTTTCAGGATTACTTCCCATGACATTCCCATATTTTTATACGCATTCAGCCATGCTTTCATAGCGTCACCTGTAAATATACCATTATCTACAATTTGAGCATCATCATCATCATCATAAACATTATCTCCATCATCCCACAGCGTATAATAAGTACTGATAGTAGTTAATACATTCTGTTTTGCCTGCATATCAGCCTCAGCCGCAATCAACTTCTGTTCTGCCGCTTCCTGCGAACCAACACCATTCATCCATTCCGTTAGCTCCTTTACCTTTGCTGTTGCAGATGTCACATTTTCACTTGCGGAATCCAACTGCGCCTGTGCCTCATTCAACTTCTGTGTCGCAGAATTAATTGCCGCTTCCTTTGTAGCTGCATCATATGTGGCAGAATTATCCAACAACGTTTCTTGACCAGCAATATTAGCAAGACTCGCTTCGTATCCTGCCTTTGTATTTTGTAAACTTGTTACCTTGTCCTTCGCAGCCTGTACTTTCGCCTGTGCTGCTTCTAATGAATTTGTATTACCGAACTGCACCCCTGCAATTGTCTCTGCTGAAATAGTTCCATCCAAAATTTTACTTTCATATGCAAGAACTGCCTGCTCCACTGCAATTTCCAAAGTAACTAATTCTTCCTGTGCTGCCTTTAATTCTTCACTTTCCTTATCCTCCAGATAAAAAATGGTATCTCCCTTTTCTACCGTATCACCAACCTTTACGGCAACACTTTCAATCACACGGGTATCATTAACAATCAAACTATACGGATCATCTGCTTCAATTGTACCGGTTCCCCGTATTTTTGCTGTAATACTGCCACTTTGTACATACTGTGTTGCCACCTCCGGCAATGAATAATTCATAATTGTATTAGAAAAAAAGGTCAGCACAAGTAAAATTGATAAAAATATAATTGCAACATTTTTTACCCAATCCCGCCTTTTTGTCGTATTTTCATTCATTTTTCATTAACTCCTTTCCAAGTCTTTCCTTCTTTAGCCTTTCACACCGCCCTGATAAGTAATTCCTTCTACGAGATAATCTTCTCCATAAAGAAATACCAAAAGGCTCGGTACCATATATATTGTTGCAACGGCGAAAGCAAGTCCGATTTCACCGGCATTTATTTTCGATAAAAATACAGATAACGGGTGCATCTCCGCATCCGACAGCAATATAAGCGGCTGTTCTACCATGTTCCAGTAATCAATAAAAAGCAATATTGCCACAGAACAAATCGCACTTTTACACAATGGCATACATATTCGCCTGAATATCTGCCATTCCCCTGCCCCGTCTATCTTAGCTGCCTCAATCATGGACACCGGAATTCGTCGCATAAATTTCGTCAGCAGATATACTGCAAATGGCGAAAAAATGCCTGGAAGCCAGATAGCCCATCTCGTATCAATAATATTCAACCAGCTGGATACAAGATAATTCGGTACTAAAGTAACCTGATAAGGCATCAATGTTAAAATAATGTAGCCAAAGAAAATCATTTCCTTGATTCTTCCTTTAAATCTTGTAAAGCTGTAAGCTGCCAGTGAAGCGACCCCCAACTGAAACACCACAATCGGTACTACATATATCATTGAATTCCAGAATTTCAACAAATATTCCGGACTTTTAAAAAGCACTGTTATGTACTGACTAAAGGATACCATATCAGGAATAAATTTCAAATTCACAGTTTCAGAAATATACACCTTGCCACCGGTATCTGTTGTAGCAAATACTGTACCATAATTAGAAGAGATTTCTGAAGCCGACATAAACGAATTGGTTATGGTAAGTATAATCGGTGTTAAAAAACAAAATGCAAATATTGCCGTACTTACAGTAAGAAAAGCAATATACAAATTATATATCCACTTCTTTTTTTTTGAAAACTTCGGTCTTTTTACTGACGGAACCTTGACCGGTTCCACCTGTTGTTTTATCTTCCTGCTCATCCTTCCACATCCTTTCCGAAATGATTTTCTGCCAGAAACAATATGCCGATTATCACAATCATAACAAGTGACATAATAATTGCCGCTGCAGATAATTTCTGATAATCCAGATTACGGAAAGTATTATTCATAAAATGCTGAAGCATATATATGGAGTCATACGGATAATCTCCGGATAACAAATATATCTCCCGAAATACCTTAAAAGAATTAATTAATGATAGAATCGTAACAAACAAAATTGTCGAAGATAAATATCTTACTTTAATATGTATAAAAATCTGCCATTTAGAAGCACTTTCCAACCTTGCCACCTCTATCAGATCCTTTGGTATGCTTCCAATTCCTGCCATAAACAAAATCATGTTATATCCAAGGTTTTTCCACAAAAACAGCAAAATAACAACAACTTGTCCGTACTCGGATTTCAACCAGTCGATTTTTTCCACACCAACTTTCATAAGGAATTCGTTTACAACTCCGTTATAGTGGAAAAGCACCTGCCAGATTAATACTATAGAAGCTACCGGAACCATCATCGGACTTAAGAAAAAAGAACGAAACTGGCTTTTGAAAGGAATCTTACATTCCAAAGCTGCTGCCAGTGCCAACGACAATACTACTGCTAACGGCACCGCAACAGCTGAAAATTTCAATGTATTCATTGCTGCCAGACGAAAAGATGAATTTCCCAAAACATTTTTGAAATTATCTAAAAAAACGAAATGATTACTAATTGGATTGTCCACCAGTGCATAATATATTACAACAAAAAATGGTACAATAAAGAAGAGTAAAACGCCAATCAGGCTTGGCGCTAAATATAGCGCCGAGCCCGCTCTTTCTTTCCATACTCTTTTTTTATTTCTTTGCGGTTTTACTAATTTTTCGTCTTTCTGCCTAAACTTTTTCAAACGAATCCTCTTTTCTATCTGTTTTCATTTACATATATTTTCACACGGCTCTGAATAATACCGGCTACATCTTTTGCACTTTTCTGTCCTTCAAAATATGCAGCTGCTTCTTCTGCAATAATTTTACTGATTTCTTCATTATTGCTTACAGTGCCATCAATGCTTTCAATTAATGCCTTTACCGCATCCACTTCTTCCTGTTTTGCTGCAAAAATCTCTGCTTCAAAGTCATCCCAGCCCCAAGTAGTCTTAGGCTGTTCTACCTTTTCTCCATTCACTTCCATGTATTCCGGTTCCATTGCCTCTTCAAACTGTGCATCTAACGCAGTCTTAAGCACAGGGAAATTCCATTCTACAGAATTCTTCTGGTAATCTTCCTCAATCAACGTCTTTAAAAACTCCCATGCACCTTCCTTATTCTCAGATTTTGCATTAATTCCCATTGCAGTTGCCGGAGCAATATAAGAACCTGTTCCACCGTTTGTTGGGAAACCGATAAAAGTTATAGGTTCGCCAAACATCATGGCATACATCTGATAAGACTGCATATCCGAAATTCCGATTTCCTGCAATAACAGTTTTCCGCTCTGAATTTTACTAGGTACACTCTCATCCTCTTCATTATATTCTACTTCCTTCGGAAATTGATTTGCAAATTCCAGTACCTTTTCAAAGTATCCGTCATCAAACTTGCATTCTCCTGTTTCCCAGTCGATGAAGCTGTCCAAAGACATATTACACATATAATATAGCATAGTGTCCTTTGCGCAATAACTAAACAATTCTGTGCCTTCCGGTTTGGACTGCATTAAATTCATCACATCATCAATCGTCCATCCTTGTTTTTCTCCAACATCAGAGGTTTTTCCCATAACTGTCATAATACTAAACGAAGGCACAATGCCATACATTTTATCTCCAACAGCATATGCATTAAATGCGTTTTCTACATAATCTTCTCTCTTAATGCCTGATGCATCAATGTAGGGATTCAAATCTTCCATAATACCTTTTGCAATATATAAATCTGCATTTCCCATTGATAAATCAATAATATCCGGTCCTGCTCCTGAAGTAATTTCGTTATTAAATTGTGTTAATCCTGCTTCCCAGTCATCCGCAGCATATTCTTTCACTTCAATACGGTATTTTTCATTACTCTTATTAAAATTAATGATGTTTGATTTAATGTTTTGGTCAATATACATTGCCCCATATGTAATCGTTGTTTTTGTTGTTACTTCCGATGCTGCTTTCTTTGTCAGATAAACAAGTTCTGTTTTAGGTTCTTCTGCTGACCAGTCTCTGTGCACAGCCAAAAGACGCCCGTCTTCCAACACGGAAACACTCTGAATATTATCTCCGTTAATGTCACTGCTAATCCAGTTTAACTCTTCCTCGCTTGTTTCTGCCTGAATATCGTATTTGTACAAAGAACTGTTTCCTAACACCAACATTGTATTTTCATCTGCTTTTACAAATCCGTTATTGTTTTCCGGTATATTTTTGTAAGTCTTACCAAGACTTCCGGAAGCCGCGTCAATCTCTGCAAGCACGCTGTTTCCTTCATTTCCCCAATAAGAAACTGCTGCTTTCCCGTTTGGCAGAATTACCATAGAATTTACCCAATTGTCACAGGTTACTTTTCCTTTCTGCTTACCTTCCTTATCCAGAATAACAATATCTTTTTCTCCTGTTGCCAGATATATATTGCCTTCTGCGTCATAAACCATACTCTGAACATAGAAATATTCCATTCCGTCGCCAAGACTTGTAATATCCTGACTGAAAACTTCTGTTCCGTCTGTTTTGTATCTTTTAATGAAATAAGAGCTTTTTATCTCCTCGCCTTCTCCTTCATTTGTATTTAAAACAAGCAATATATTTCCCTCTGTATCCAAGTTAAAACTATTCACATAGCTATTTACTGCTATATCAACCGGCAACTCCACCGGAGTGTTTTCGCCAACTTTAACACTATATATTTTCTGTCTGTATTCTTCTGTTTCTTCATTAAATGTACCATCTACATAATATATAGTATCCCCACTTATAACCGGTGTACTCATGTTCTCCGCTTCAATACTCTGATACTCCGCTACATATACATAGTCTTTACTGCTCTCCTGACTATCCTTTTTTTCTTCTGTTCCTTTTCCACAGCCTGCCAATTGCATAACACATCCGGCTGCCAGAAATAAACAGGCAATTTTTTTGTAAATACTGTTCTTTCTCATAGTTTCCTCCCTTTTTACCTTAATTAATATACTCACCCTATCATTGTATACCATCTTCATGAAAGTTTCATCTTAAGAATTTATGAATTACATAAAGAATTGTCTTACAAAAAAATGAGACGCTCTCTACGCCTCATCCTTACCTTTATTTATGCTGTTACTGAATAGTATCTAGTATCCCTCTTGCTATAGCGTCTGCTGTCTCATAAAATTTCGTATCAAACAAATAATTATCCGCATCCGTATTAATAAATCCTACCTCTACCAAAACTGCCGGAATCCTTGTTCTTCTAAGTATAACTAAATTTTTTCTTTCATTAACTCCCTGATTCACAAATCCGATTTTCTCTAATTGCGCATTAATATTGGCAGCCATTTCACCTGCCGCACTGTAGCGATTGTATACCAGACTTTCCACACCGGTATACTGGTTTGGATATGGACTGGAATTTCTGTGAATAGACACTACATAATCTGCATTTGATTCATTGACGATTCTTGCTTTTTCTATTGGTAAATCGTATACATCTTCTGTTCTTGTATAAAGTACATTTACACCTGCACTCTGCAAAATCTCACCGATTGCAAGTGTAAGATTTAAATTATCATCCTTTTCCAGTCTTCCGTTATATTCTGCACCCCAGTCTGCTCCACCGTGCCCTGCATCCAACATAATTGTAGCCATACGGCACCTCTTTTTTGTTTTCTTCTATATAATGTATGCAGATTAATAAATAACGGTACTTTTTTCTGAATGCATGGCTCAATTATTTTTATATGCCTGCCGGTATTCCCTTGGAGAACTACCAGTATATTTTTTAAAGCAGCGTGAAAAGTAAGCATATTGATTAAATCCCACCCGTTCCATAATTATTGTTCCGGGAAGTCCTGTATTACGCAAAAATGATGCCGCAAGCTCCATGCGCCTTTCTAAAACATAACTCATAATTGTAGTTCCTGTTTTTTCAAGAAATAATTTAGACAAATCCGTCCGGTTCATATGAAACTGCCTTGTCAAATCAGGAATCGTTATTTTCTGTTCCAAATTACTGACTATATATGACTTAATATCTGCAATGAACTGCTCCTTTTCCACCTCTGCATTATTTTCATCACGTTCACTCATCGCCAATGACAATATTTCCATTAAACATGAACGGCTTTTACATGCCCAAAAATCGGAATCCTGCACAGAAATCTCCTCGCGAAAATTTTGTATAAGTAACGCTATCCTCTGGTTCAAAAATCTATCCACAGCAAAAAAAACTTTTCCATCATCCTTCTCTTTCAAAAAATTTGAAAGCAAATATGTATCCTGCATTTCCGTAACCGAAAATGTATTTTTCTCATTTCGAATATTTTCAAAATCAAACACTGAATTTATAATATGTGGATGAAAAATAATGACATGAATTCCCTCTTTATTTTCTATCTCAAACTCGGTTCTCTCATGAATATAAAATACTACTGGCGCAATACAATTTCCAACCACGTTATTCCATTTGTACTTTACTTCTCCGCACTCTGCATATACAAAACAAAATCTGTTTTGCTGACACTCCTTATTGCAAAAAGAGTATTCAAAAATATAATTCATATCCAATGAAAAATATCCATGATGCTCCTGTACGCATTGTTCTATCATACTCAAGTCCACTCCCTTATTACTTAGTACATTGTTACATCTAATACCATTAGCTCTAACAATGTATATTCTTGCTTATTATTATATTTTTTTCTGACAATAATGCAACTTTTACTGATGATTCACTCTATATCGTTTACTACTTCCATCCTAAAATATAATTATCAAATATATGACTATGTCCTAAATTACATAGTAGAATGGAGCATTTATGAAAAAAATTAATCTTTGTCAAAAAATAGTGTTAATACTGATTAGTTCAAGTATTACTTTTTGCGGTTGTCGTACCAACACCGTTTCAAACACAGCTTCTGAGCCAATTGCAATATCATCCGAAACAGAAAACACAACCGAACCGGAAATCCCTTCTTCCTCAGAAAAGAAACAAGGTATCGTTGTTACCATCCCCAACTTTTACAGCCCACAATTAAATACCGAACATAATGTTCTTCGAATTTATCTTCCTCCCAACTATGAAAAAAGCAATAAATCCTATCCTGTTGTCTATATGCCTGATGGACAAAATCTTTTTAGTAGTTCTACTGCTACCTATGGGAAGTCATGGTTACTAGGAAATCTTTTAGACCGTCTTGCCAAAGAAGGAAGAACAGATGGAATTATTGTTGTCGGAATTGACTCTACTGCCCGAAGAAATGAAGAATATAACCTTTATTTGGATTCTTTTTACGGTGATGGCGAAGGACTTGCTAATGAAACTTGTGATTTTTATGTAGAAACAGTAAAAGAATATATTGATGAAAATTATAGAACTTTACCCGACAAAGAACACACTGCTATCATCGGTGCTTCCTATGGTGCTGTTGTTTCTTTTAATGCAACTGTACGTTATTCGGATGTTTTTGGTTATGTCGGAATGTTTTCCTATTGTGATAATCAGGATTCCGCCAAAATGACCACCTTTTTAAAAGAAAATATGATACCCGACTCACTTTCAGAACATTACATATACTTTTTTACAGCTAAATATGACTTTGCAAGACAATCCACTTATTCTGCCTATACAATTGCAGAGGAAAATGGTTTAAAACACATTATTTTAGAGGAAGATGAGAACGGTCAACATGACGAATACAGTTGGGGACCCGCCTTTGAAAACTGCCTTGATTTTTTCGGCTGGCTTCAGTAGTCCTTTCTATACCTCCTAAAAGCTACACACGGAAATATAATAGTTCTCCATCCACAGTTTTTCTACAAATCCGGCAATAGGCTGACGTTTCTCATCCTCAATTTGACAACTCTGCCTGTTGACCCGGAATTCCTTCATAGGTTTCCCAATCCCTTCTCCGGTTAACTTCACATAGCTTTCCTTAATTGCCCAGAGTCTGCATAAAATTTCTTCTCTATTTCCATTTTCTGCCTGCATTGTCGCCTGTTCCAACTCCCAAGCCGTCAGAAAATGCCTTGCCGTACTATCCTTCAACTGCCTGTGTTCCTGTATATCAATCCCCACCGGCTGTCTGTCAAAAGCCGCAATCACATAGTCTCCCGAATGCGAAACATTAAAATGAATACTCGGATAATGTACTAAAGACGGCTTCCCATTCTTTCCATAATCACAAGAAACATCTTTTTTCTGTGCATCAAAAAAAGCCGGAAGCATCTCCCAGTTCACCTTCTCCGGCACCACCTTATGCAAATCAAAATCCAACTCTCCCTCATCCCACTCCATCACTCCAAGACAAAGCAAAGCCCCCGCACACAAGCTCCTCAACTTATCCTTATCGAACCGATATTTCTCAATCTTCTCCTGCCTCTGCCTCCCCACAACAGCAAACATCCTCTCCCCCACCCTACTATTCTTTTCCACTTCCCGAATATCAATAATATACAATTTCAATTCAATTTCCCTCTATGTAACTCTTTTCACCACATCCAAGCTACCTTTTCCCAATATATTCCGTTCAACTTTTTTTCTTCCAACAACTGAAATTGGCATATTGCGAAAAAAGGTTTCGCCATTTGTGACTTGTTCCGAATATTAGATTCGGAACCCGGAACAAACGGTGAAACATTTTTCCGCAATATGCCTCACAGCCTTACTCTTCTACTTCTTCCTTTTCTGCCGCATTAATTGCTATCTGCAACTCCTCCAACTGTTTCTCATCCACCACATTCGGTGCATCCGTCATCAGACAGGACGCATCCTTCACTTTCGGGAATGCAATAACCTCCCTGATACTCTCTGCCTTCACAAGCAGCATAACAAGTCTGTCCAATCCATAAGCAAGTCCTGCATGTGGCGGAACACCATATTTAAACGCGTTCAACAAAAATCCGAAACGTTCATAAGCATCTTCCTTCGTAAAGCCAAGTACTTCAAACATCTTCTCCTGTACATCACTCTGGAAAATACGTACAGAACCACCGCCAAGTTCTACACCATTCAATACAATATCGTATGCTTTTGCACGAACTGCAGCAGGATTGCTGTCAAGAAGCTCTAAATCTTCTTCCTTCGGCATTGTAAACGGGTGATGCATTGCCACATAACGGTCTTCTTCCTCGCTGTACTCCAAAAGTGGGAAATCTGTCACCCAAAGGAAGTTAAATTTATCTTCATCAATGAGTCCCATCTGTTTTCCGACTTCCAGACGAAGAGCACCAAGTACACTCCATACAATACTGTTTTTATCAGCAGCAAATAAAAGTAAATCTCCTTTTTCTCCGCCCATGGCTTCTACAAGTGCTTTTAATTCCTCTTCTGTCATAAATTTCGCGAAAGAAGATTTGTATGTGCCATCCTGCTGTACGGAAAGGTAAGCCAGTCCTTTTGCTCCATAACCTTTTGCAAATTCTACAAGGGCATCAATCTTTTTACGAGGCATTTCTGCCTGACCTTTTGCATTAATACCACGAACAGAACCACCATTCTCCAAAGCAGAAGTAAATACTCCAAATCCGCATCCTTCCACTACTTTAGATACATCTACCAGTTCCATGCCGAAACGTGTATCCGGTTTATCAGATCCAAAGCGGTCCATAGCATCCTGCCATGTCATTCTTGGAATTGGAAGAGAAATATCCAGTCCGATTGCTTCTTTACATACTTTTTTCAAAAGTCTTTCATTTACTTCCATTACATCTTCTTCGTCAACGAAAGATAATTCCATATCCACCTGTGTAAATTCCGGCTGTCTGTCTGCACGTAAGTCTTCATCACGGAAACATTTTGCAATCTGGAAATAACGGTCATATCCTGAACACATTAACAGCTGCTTAAAAATCTGCGGTGACTGTGGCAACGCATAAAAATTGCCCGGATGCACACGGCTTGGTACAAGGTAATCTCTTGCTCCTTCCGGTGTGGATTTACAAAGCATCGGTGTTTCAATTTCAATAAATCCTTCTTCTGCTAAGAAAGCACGGATAGAAGTAGCAATTTTACTTCTGAGCATAATGTTTTTCTGTAAATCCGGTCTTCTAAGGTCAAGATAACGGTATTTTAATCGAAGATCTTCTTTTGTCTTGGAATCCTCTTCAATCGGGAACGGAGGTGTCTGTGCTTCGGATAACACGCGGATTTCTTTTGCACGGATTTCAATATCACCTGTTGCCAAATTGGCATTCGCTTCCCCTGCTCTTTTTGTTACTTCTCCAACAACGGCAATCACGAATTCACTTCTGATTTTTTCTGCCTTTGCAAAGCTTTCCGCACCACATTCCTCTTCTTCAAAAATCACCTGTAAAAGTCCGGAACGGTCTCTTAAATCTACGAAAATAATACCGCCTTTATTTCTCTGTTTCTGAACCCAGCCCATAACAGTAACAGTTTCTCCGACATTGCTGCCGCTTACTTCTGTACATCTATGGGTTCTTTTTAAACCTTTCATTGATTCTGCCATAATCTGTTATCCTCCCTTAATTTTTTAACGGATCTTTATAAAATTCCTTAAATTCCTCATAGCCTTCGGCTGTCAGCTGTTCTTTCTGGAATTTTTTATTTTTATTCATTCTTGCCACAAGAACCTGTGTACCATCTTTTCTTTCTTCCTGCGCCTTCGCAATCACATCACAAAGTACTTCTCCGGCAACACCCTTTTCGATTAAGTATGCAATTTTCTTACTCTGATTCGGCACCTTAAATCCGCTTTCCATCAAAAGTAAGATAATTCTTTCAAAACCAATGGAAAATCCACAAGCCGGTGTATCTTTTCCTGTAAATTTACCCACCATTTTATCGTAACGGCCACCGCCACCGCAACTACCGCCGAATTCCGGCATGGCAATTTCAAAAATAGTTCCTGTGTAGTAGGACATACCACGCACTAAAGTCGGATCAAATACCAATTCAAAATGGTCACCCTTTGTAGCCTTTACGCTTTCGATAATTTCTCTAAAACTTACCTTCACGTCTTCTTCTAAAAATCCTGTCATCTTTTCTTCAATGAACGCAAGACCATCTTCCGATTCATTTAATCCTTTAAATAAACCTAAATATTTATCTACACTTTCCTGTGTATAACCATCCTTTAATAATTCCTGTTCTACACCTTCCAAACCGATTTTGTCCATCTTGTCCAGCGTAATGAAAATGCTGTCATAATCTTCTTCATTAAAACCACTATAAGCAGCCATAGCCTTTAAAATTCTTCTGTCATTAATTCGAATCTGGAAGTTTTTAAATCCCAGCTTTCCAAGTGTTGTTGTAGTTGCTAAAATCAGCTCGATTTCCGCAAGGTTTGTCGGCTCACCTAAAATATCAATATCACACTGCATAAACTGGCGATATCTTCCTCTTTGCGGTCTGTCCGCTCTCCACACGTTTCCTATCTGTAATGCTTTAAACGGAGAAGGCAGTTCATTAGAATGATTGGAATAGTAACGTACCAGCGGAACTGTCAAATCATAACGCATTCCAAAGTCTACTAAATCATTTTCTTCCTGTGCTGTCTCCAGATTCAGCTTTTCTCCTCTTTTTAAAACCTTAAAGATTAATTTCTCATTTTCGCCACCCTGTTTGTTGCTCAAATTTGCAATATTTTCCATACAAGGTGTTTCCATAGGTGTAAAACCGAATTTTCCATAAGTTTCTTTAATTACGCCAATTACATAATCACGAATCTGCATTTCATCCGGCATTATATCTTTCATGCCTGTTACAGGCTTTTTACTCAGTGCCATTTACTTTCCCTCACTTACTTTAGTTATCTAACTCTAAGATTTTACAACGTTTTTGCTTTCTTTTCAAGACTAACCGTGGTAATGGCTGATTGGTTAAAAAATTCACAAAAATATTGCCCCCAAAAAGAAAACATGCTATGATGTCCTCGTATTGTATCTCCGCTAAGGGAGAATGATAACAGGAGGAAATTTCATATGAAAAAAACGTTTAATACAAAACAGCTTACCACGCTTGGTTTGCTTACCGCAGTTTTGTTACTTATGGCTTATACACCGCTTGGGTACTTAAACATCGGTCCCCTTGCCATTACATTGAACATTATTCCGGTAGCGTTAGCCGCAGTTACCTTAGGCCCTGCAGGTGGCGCCATCATAGGAGCCGTATTTGGACTGACAAGCTTTTTACAATGTATCGGAGTAGGCGGTACCAGTGCAATGGGAGCTCTTTTGTTTGATATAAATCCGTTTTTCGCATTTGTACAGCGCTTTGTTCCCCGTTTAGTGGACGGTCTTTTACTTGGGTATATTTTCAAAGGATTAAGAAAAGCTACTAATATTCACATATCCTGTTTTGTTACAGGTTTTTGTTCTGCTTTTTTTAATACGCTTTTCTTTATGACTGCTCTTGTTTTGCTTTTCGGCAACACAGAATATATGAAAGAGCTCATCGGCGGCAGAAACGTCATCGTCTTTATCTGTTCCTTTGTAGGTATCAACGCTGTATTTGAAATGATTGCTTCTACAGTGATTACCGGTTTTGTCGGTTTTGCACTGTACAAAGCAAGGCTGATTTCTACACTGGAAAATTAATGAACGACTGGATTGTCTTACTGCTTCGGTCTGCCGGGTCTTAAGACAGTCCTTTTTTAATACAATTAATACAATCTGAATTTAAAAGGAGATTACTATGTTACTAGCAATTGATATGGGAAACACAAACATCGTTATCGGTTGTATCGATGATGAAAAAATTTATTTTGTAGAACGTCTTTCCACGTCTGCCAAAAAAACAGAATTGGAGTATGCTGTGGATTTTAAAACTGTTTTGGAGCTTTATGATATACAGGCATCCGACATTGACGGCGTTATTATTTCTTCTGTTGTACCACAGTTAAATCTGGTGATTAAAACAGCTCTTGAGAAATTATTAAAACTCACTCCTCTCATTGTTGGTCCGGGATTAAAAAACGGACTCAATATTTTAATGGATAATCCTTCCCAGTTAGGAAGTGACCTTGTGGTTGATTCTGTGGCTGCACTTCATGAATATGGCGCACCACTTACTATTATCGATATGGGAACTGCTACCACTATCTGTGTAGTAGACAAAAACAACAACTATATCGGCGGACAGATTTTACCCGGAGTACGAGTTTCCTTGGATTCTTTAGTTTCCCGTACTTCCCAGCTTCCCCGTATCGGACTGGATGCCCCGAAAAAAGTTATCGGAACCAACACCATTGACTGTATGAAAAGCGGTATTCTTTATGGAAATGCATCCTGCATTGACGGTATGATTGACCGCATTGAAGAAGAACTTGGCTATCCTACCACCGTTGTAGCAACCGGTGGACTCGCTAAATCCATTATTCCTTATTGTAAGCACAAAATTATTTTGGATGACGATTTACTGCTAAAAGGACTGAAGGTGATTTACGATAAAAACACAAAACAGCAAAAATACTCGTAATTATTTAAAATATATAAGCATTTATACAAATGTAACAGCGTATTTTACAACTTTTTTACCATACGCAGAAATGAGGAATTTATGTTTAAAGGAAAACACGTGGTACTTGCCGTAACCGGTAGTATCGCCGCCTATAAAATTGCCAATCTGGCAAGCATGTTAAAGAAAAAAGAATGTAATGTCACTGTATTAATGACAAAGAACGCGACAAATTTCATCAATCCGATTACCTTTGAAACCCTAACCGGAAACAAATGTCTGATTGACACCTTCGACAGAAATTTCCAGTACAGCGTGGAACACGTTTCCCTTGCGAAACAAACTGATGTGGTACTGGTAGCACCGGCTTCTGCCAATGTCATCGGCAAACTGGCAAACGGCATTGCAGATGATATGCTGACAACCACCATTATGGCATGCGAATGTAAAAAAATCATTTCTCCTGCCATGAATACCCATATGTTCCACAATCCTATCGTACAGGATAATTTGAAAAAGCTGGCTCATTACGGATATGAAATTATACAGCCGGATAATGGTTATCTTGCATGTGGCGATGTGGGAGACGGTAAAATGCCATCGGAACAGGTACTTTTCGAAGCCATTGAACGTGAAGTTGCTTATGAAAAGGATTTGGCAGGTAAACGTATTTTAGTTACTGCCGGACCAACATTGGAACGTTTGGACCCTGTCCGTTTTCTTTCCAACCACTCCACCGGAAAAATGGGATATGCCATTGCAAAACATTGTATGCTGCGTGGTGCCGAAGTTACTTTAGTAACAGGTAAAACTTCCATTACACCGCCACCATATGTAAATGTGGTTCCAATTGAATCAGCAAAAGAGATGTTTGATGCCGTAACTTCCCGTTTTGACAAGCAGGACATCGTTATCAAAGCTGCAGCCGTTGCTGACTACCGCCCTGCCACAGTGGCAGATGAAAAAATGAAAAAGAAAGACGGTGAGCTTTCTATTGCACTGGAACGTACGGATGATATTTTAAAATATTTAGGTGAACATAAACGCAATGACCAGTTCTTATGCGGGTTTTCCATGGAAACTGAGAATATGCTGGAAAATTCAAAGGCGAAGTTAGTAAAGAAAAATCTGGATATGATTGTTGCTAATAATGTGAAACAGGATGGTGCCGGATTTGGTACAGATACGAATATTGTTACTTTGATTACAAAAGATAATGTTGTGGAGCTTCCTGTTATGAGTAAAGACGAAGTTGCCAAACAACTTATGAATGCTATTATGGCGTGTCAAAAATAATCCCCAATCTCTCAAAAAACAAAAAAGTCTGAGAAAACTCAGACTTTTTTGTTTTTTGTCCATATTTGGACATGCATTATTTATTCAACATCCAATTTAAAGAATTTCATATCATCATCCAACTGTTTTGAAATGGAAAGCAATTTCTGTGATTCCTCTAAAAGCTCATTCATTGTAGTATTGAGCTTCTGCATTGCTTCTGCTGTTTCAGCTGTAGATGCCGCATTTTCCTCAGAAATAGCTGAAAGGTTCATCATTATATGTGTTACTGTACTACGAACATTGTTACATTCTCCAATCGCATTTTTAATTACAGCAGTCTTATCACGGGACTGTACAATACCTGCATTCACAATTTCAAACTGTTCCTGCGTCTGTGTAAGCTTCTGGTTCTGTTCTGCTGTTGCACTCTCAACCTCACTCATAACTTCCATAGTTTCTTTAAAATCATTAATCAGATTTGTGATAACCTGGAATATAGTATTTGCAGAATTGTTTGACTGATCTGCAAGCTGCTGTATTTCTGATGCTACTACTGCAAAACCTTTACCTGCCTCACCTGCTCTTGCCGCCTCAATACTGGCATTCAGTGATAACAGTGTTGTCTGATCCGCAATCGAGGAAATCAAGGATACCGCCTCTTCAATTTCTTTCACGGAATCATTCGTCTTGGTAATCTGATAAGAAATTTTACGAATACCATCTGTCATATTTTCATTGGAAGCACTCAGCTGACCTAAAATATTCACTGCTTCATCACTTGCATTCTTCATATTAACAGAAGTATCATCAAGCTCTGCAATATCAGTATCCATTGCATCCATCAAATCTCCAAGATGTGAAATCTCACTGGTTGATGTTTCAATATCCATAGCCTGAGTTGTTGCTCCTTGTGAAATACCTTCTACAGATAAATCAATCTGTTCAGAAGTCTTTCTTGAACTCTGTGACATATTTTCCAACTGCACACCGCTTTTATTCAATTCCGCGCTATACTGAATGACATCACTAATAACTTCTGTCAACTTATCTGTCATACCATTCAGTGATTTTCCAAATGTGTCAAATTCATCGCCATTATTGGTTTTAGCTTTTACTTTAATTTCACCGTCTGCAATATGTGCCAATGTACCTTTAAACTTCTTGATACTCTTCTGTACGGATGTAATAACGAAAAATGTTAATACAACAACCGCTATCACACCTACAATAAATACTACATAAATAACACTGGATAATGCTGTTTTCTGTGCATTGGTATGCGCCTCAATTTTTTCACGTACACTGGAAGTAAGTGTAGTTAAATCATTATTTAATGTATTGTTTTCCATCTTTAATGAAACAATCTCTGTATCAAAATTTACAATACTTTCCAAAGCTTCTATCTTAGATTTAAATGCTGCACTTGCACTGCTTGCTACATCCTGCTGTAAAGTATACAATGGGATATTAGTCAACATTTCATTCAATACTGCCTTAATATTTTCCGGATAAGTACCTACATCACTTCCCTCTGCCACAAGACTGCTGTACTGATCTAACATTGCATTTGCATTCGCTAAACTTGTTTCAAAATCATATTTTTGATCAAAAGCAACTGCCAACTTGATTATCGGAAGCTCAGTTTCTTCAAAATATGCTTCAAATGAAACTTCGTTATTCTCAGCAATATTATACATATCCGCAGATAATACAATAGATGCCTCCTGCCAGTTTGCGTCAGTATCCGTATAATTTCCTTTATAAATAATACAGTCACTGCCATTAAATGTTCCTGTCTGTAATTCTGATAAACCACTACCATAAGAATCGTTTAAAATTTCCGGATCCAGATTAGCAAAATCATATGCCTTATCATCCAGCTTAATATTGGTAATATATATATTCCCTGTATAAAGAATACCATTATTACCGACACGAATAATCAGATGATCTCTTTTACTGAGCTGCGGTACCGCAGTAACATAAGTAAGTTTTCTATAATTCTTACCATCTATCTCTACTACTTCTGCTGTTTCCAAAGGATTTTCTACCCAAACACCGTCAATCCATGTACTTTCATTTGCCATCAAAGCAAAATTCCCTGCCAATTCTTCATCTTTACTGAAAAAAGCTGCATACAACCCATCCGTACTCAAAAAACTTCTGTTTGCAAGTTTTTCATTTAAACTGTTTGTATTAGTAATAGTTGCTTCAATATCTGTGGATATTTTGGCTAAATCCGCATCATAATCCTGACCTTTACTATACTTTAATGCATCCTTTACTGCATCATTCATAGTATTTAAATTTGTTTTAATGCTGTCATAATGTGTCAAATCTAAATCATACAAAAACGAAGTTTCCAACGTACGATTTTCATTCTGTTTTAAATTAATACTGTTAATGTCTGCAAGCACCTGATTACTGGAATTATTACCGTTCATGATATAAATTCCCGTAATTCCCAATATGATTGTACAGACAATTGATACTATACCAAGCATAAAAAGTTTGGCTTTGATACTTCTCATAATCTCCATCTCCTTTTGTCTTATGTTTTTTGTCAATAAAAAAATTTTATCACATTTCAACATTTTAAAACAGAGTTATGCGTAAATTAAACTTTTTTCGTCATTTTGTCGTTTTTTTTCATTACTTTTTTGTCAATTAATATTTCTCAAATTACATGCATATCCACCAAATTCATTGAACTCAATTTGCTATTCTATTTCATTAATCTTATTTACAGCTAACTGCAAACAGTGCTCTCTTACGTTCAATCATTTCTTCGATTCTCTCGATATACCCCGCAACATCCTTCACATTGTCACACCTCTCAATGCGTCCGTCCTGATAAACTCTTTTACTAATAGTTCCGGCACCACAGGCTACTATTGACTGTTTTTCTTCCATAATGAGGATATTATAAATTCCAAACTTACCTTCTTCCGCATACCCTACATTTTCAAAGTTACCGGACATATTTTTCTGACGGTACAGATAATATGGTTCCAGCCCCATCGCTTTTGCACCTTCTGCAGCAATTTCCATGGTTTTTTCCGTGTTATTTAAAGTTTTGATTCCATTTTTTTCAATCCACTGGCTCAATTTCGACGCACGTTTAATAGCAAGAGAATGAACTGTAAGACTGTCCGGTCGCAATTCCTTTATCTTTTCTATAGTACAGGTAACATCTTCCTCCGTTTCCCCCGGGAGTCCTAAAATAATATCCATATTGATATTATCAAAACCCATCTCCCGTGCCATTTTGAAAGCCTCTACCGTCTGGGCTGCTGTTGCCTGTCTTCCGATTAACTTTAACGTTTCTTCCTTCATTGTCTGCGGATTTACGGAAATACGGGTAATACCATGCTTGTATAACACCTCCAGCTTTTCTTTCGTAATGCTGTCAGCTCTTCCTGCTTCCACAGTAAACTCTGTTATATGAGAAAGATCAAAATTTTCTTTCACTTTTGTAAGCAATCTGTCCAATTCTATAGCCTCTAAGGTAGTCGGCGTACCGCCACCAATATAAACGGTATCCAGTATCTTTCCCTTCATAATCTCGGCCGTAGCTTCCATTTCTTTTTCCAATGCTGTCAAATAATCGTCCATCTTATCCTTCCATACACAGATTGGATAAGATGTAAAGGAACAGTATAAACAGGTTGTCGGACAAAACGGAATTCCAATATAAAGACTGTACCCATCCTTATAATGTAGCTTTGAAAGTAACTCTTTTTCTCTCTTTGCAATTTCTAAACTTAAGTTTCCTTTCTCATCACTGATTTTATATACTTCTTTCATGTATTCTAAAATCTCTTCTTCAGACTTTCCTTCCTCCAGCAAAGTCATTGGAATTTTTGTAGGACGAATACCTGTCAGAGTTCCCCACGGAAGTTCCTTGTTTAAATATTCTGACAGACTGCCATAAATCAGCTGTTTTAAGTCATTTTTTACATCCGGTCTGCTCTCCGGCTTTGATAAAACAACTTGTCTTTCATGTTTTATTTCATCATTTTCACATATGTAAAAAGAAATGCTGGCACTTTGAAATTCAATTTCAAATTCCGGCATTCCTTCCTCTGATTGTTTCTCCGTTGATTTTTCCAATACCTTTACATCCACTCCCGGATAAAAGGCTTTCACAAGAGAATGTATATCATATTCAAACTGCATTTCATTTAATTTAACTACTAACATTTTAATAACTATGCCTTTCTCATAACCTGCAAATTGCTCGTAAACCACTTACCACTCTATATGCACTCTTCATGTTTACAGGTCATACAAATTCACAGATTGAAAAATCAAAGATTTTTCAATCTGTTAACAAAATGGGTTGTACTGTTTTTCATATCCGATTGTTGTACTGTCACCATGCCCCGGATACACCTTTACTTCCTCCGGCAATACTAACAGTTTCTCTTTAACAGAACGTGTCAGTTTTGACATGCTTCCTGTCGGCAAATCTGTTCTTCCCACAGATTCTAAAAATAGTGTATCTCCGCTGATTAACATTTTATCCTCTTCAAAATAATAACAACAGCTTCCGATAGTATGCCCCGGAGTTGCGATTACTTTACAAGTCATATCTGCTAAAGTAATCTCCTGTCCATCCTTTACATATTCATCCACTTCAATAGTACACTTTCTACCGGTTTGTGCAGATACATTTACATACGCATCCTCACAAAGCACCTTTTCCGCTTCATAAGCATACACTTTTGCACCGCTTAATTCTTTTAATTTTGTACATCCGAATATGTGATCAAAATGTCCGTGTGTCAGCAATATTCCCGCAATTTCGAAACCGCTCTCCGTCAGTTTTTCCAAAAGGTAATCTCCCTTATCCGCAGGATCAAAGACGATCACTTTCTTTTCTCCTTCTTTATATACAAAATAACAGTTTGTCTGGCACATACCTAAAACAATACGGCCTATCTTCAAATTCTGCATCAGCCTGTCGTCCTTTCAATATCAATTACACTCTCAATCATTCTGATTTTATCAATCACTCGAATTAATTCTTCCCTGCTTCTAATTTCAAAAGAAGTTGCAAGCGTTGCAAGCCCCTGCTTATTTGTTCTGGTATTCATCGATAGAATATTAATATTTTTCTCTGTAAGTGCTCTTGAAATATCAGCAAGAAGTCCATTTCTATTATTCGCATAAATTTTAATTTCTGCAAAATATTTTTCACCTTCGGTGTTTTCTGCTCCGCCCTGCCATTCTGCATCAATCAAACGTACCCTTTCCATTTCTGGCAGATTTATTACGTTTACACAGTCCGTTCTATGCACGGAAATTCCTCTGCCTCTTGTAACAAACCCGACAATCTCGTCTCCCGGCACCGGGGAACAGCACTTGGAAAAACGGACTGCCACATCATGAATACCCTTTACAACAATACCGCTCTTTGATCTGACAGCTACCGGCTTACTGCTGTGTTCTGCTACTGCTGCCAGAACTTCTGCATCTGTCATGACTTTCTTATGGTCACGGTCATACATTTCCTGCATTTTGTTCAGAATCTGACCTTCTTTTAAACCACCATGACCTACTGCCGCCAATACGGATTCCCAATCATGGAAACCATATTTTTGCATAATTCCTTCCATGTATTCGGGTTTCAGAATGTCCAGCGTATTCAGTGCTTTTGCTTTGCAGTAAGCAAGTAAAAGCTCTTTTCCTTTGACTATATTGTCTTCTTTTAATTCATTTTTAAACCACTGGTTAATTTTGCTCTTCGCCTGTGGACTTTTTACTATATTCAGCCAATCTCTACTAGGTCCTTTGGAGTTCTGGGAAGTCAGAATTTCAATTCTGTCACCATTTTTGATTTCATAATCAATCGTTACCAGTTTACCATTCACTCTGGCACCAATCATCTTATTCCCAACCGCACTGTGAATACTGTAAGCAAAATCAATCGGTGTACTTCCTGCCGGAAGATTTTTCACATCCCCACTCGGTGTAAAGCAATACACATTATCAGAGAATAAATCCGAATCGCTCTTTAACAGATTCATAAATTCTCTGTTGTCAGACATGTCTCTCTGCCATTCCAGAATCTGCCGTAACCAAAGAAGCTTCTCTTCCTCCTGTGCCTCTACTTTCTTTCCGTCAGAAGCTTCTTTATATTTCCAGTGTGCTGCAATACCATATTCTGCCGCTTTGTGCATCTCGTACGTACGAATCTGAATTTCAAACGGTTGTCCGTTCGTACCTATAACCGTCGTATGCAGTGACTGATACATATTCGCCTTCGGCATGGCAATATAATCCTTAAAACGTCCGGGAATCGGTTTATACATTTCATGAATCACACCCAATGCCGCATAACAGTCTTTTAACGAATCTACGATAATACGTACCGCAAACAAGTCATATATTTGCTCCAGTGTCTTGTTCTGATTCTTCATTTTTTTATAGATACTGAAAAAATGCTTCACCCGACCATCAATTTCCGCCTCAATTCCGGCATTCTCAATATGTTCCCGAACCTCGCCTGCTATTTCTGCAATATATGCTTCACGCACACTTTTTCGCACTGCGATTTTATCCACTAAATCGTAATATACTTCCGGCTCTAAATATTTTAAAGATAAGTCATCTAATTCTACTTTAATTTTTGAAATACCAAGTCTCTGGGCTATCGGTGAATAAATTTCCAAAGTCTCTTTTGCAATACGTTTCTGACTTTCCGGAGACTTATATTTCAATGTACGCATATTGTGAAGTCTGTCAGCTAATTTTATCAAGATAACACGAATATCCTTTGCCATGGCAAGAAACATTTTTCGCAAGTTCTCTGCCTGCATTT
The DNA here is from genome assembly GCA_017437065.1 of Lachnospiraceae bacterium. Taxonomy (GTDB): domain Bacteria; phylum Bacillota; class Clostridia; order Lachnospirales; family Lachnospiraceae; genus RGIG3002. The sequence continues at coordinate 22,062 of JAFSBX010000141.1, read as the reverse complement.
CCATTCTATCCGTAGATTTATCATCCGTATTGTCACCGGATAACTGTAACTGCTGCAATTTGGTTACACCATCCACCAAAAGGGTCACATCATCCCCAAACTGCTCTCTCATCTCTTCTTCTGTCATGATGGTATCTTCCAACACATCATGCAAAAGTCCTGCTACAATCGTTTCCTTATCCATTTCCAAATCCGCAAGAATAATTCCTACACAAAGTGGATGAACAATATAAGGTTCACCGGATTTACGCACCTGACCCTCATGTGCTGCACTTGCAGTCTGATATGCTTTTTCTATTAAAGAAACCTCGTCAGACGGATGGTATTTATGAACACGGGCTATTAAGTCCCGAAATAATTCTTCCGGACTTAAAAATTCCTGCACCGCTTCAATTCTTCCATCATCAATAACGACTTCTTTCTTATCTTCTGCCATAATTTCACCAACCATCTTTTATTTCATTTGATGTTTCCTAAACAGAATATGTTCCCCAAATCTTTCCGGAATAAAACTATATTTTACTCTATTTTCCCTCATAACAGATAGCAGACTCCAAACGATATCCACTGAGTTTTTCTCTTCCTTTTAAGCCTGCAAGTTCAATTAAAACTACGATTCCCACAACTTCACCGCCTAATGATTCAATTAATTTAATCATAGCTTCTGTTGTACCACCGGTAGCAATTAAATCATCTACGATTAATACTTTCTGTCCCGGCTGTATAGAATCTTTGTGCATTTCGATTGTTGCCTTGCCATATTCAAGTTCGTATTCCATCTCTACTGTTTCACAGGGAAGTTTTCCCTTTTTGCGAATAAGTACAAATGGCTTATGATTATTATATGCAATCGGTGTACCGAAAATAAACCCTCTGGATTCCGGTCCCACTACTACATCATACTCTAAATCTTTAATTTTATCCTGCATCGTGTCAATTGCCAGATGAAGTCCGTCTCCGTCCTGCAATACACTTGTTACATCTCTGAAAATAATACCTTCTTCCGGGAAATCCGGTATGCTTCTTACGTATTCTTCTAATTTCTTCATGTTAGGCCTCCATTTATAATTCCCACCACTTGGCTGGCGCAATTTCCTATTACATAAAAAACAAAAATGTTCTTTTGTCTTCGTTTTTACTCAAAGGATATGAACTCTTTTCAGTAAATATATATCCCATGATTACTCATAATTATATTATTTTTATTATGGGAAGTCAAAACATTTTCATAGGATACACGGTGGAATCTCAAAAACCCCTGACAATCAGCCATTCTTTTATTTGTCAGTTTCCTTCCAGTACTTGTTCATATATATTTCTGTATCATCTGTAGATATGTTAAACTTAGCTATTATTTGGGAAAAAGTTTCTTCCTGCGAAATATTAAACTCTCTACAGGTCTCTATCAGTGCCTTTATCCCCCTTTCTACTCCTTTTTCCATTCCCTTCATTTCACCTTCTGATACTAATGCCGATATCGCTCCACACATATTTATCTTTTCCCCTTTCTTATGATACTTTTTCATATTTACCAATCCTTTCGTATCGGTGTAAGCCGCCACCATATCATATGCATCTTCTTCCATACTCTGATAAGCTTCGTCATGCTCTACCAATTCTTTCAGCTTTTGAGGATTTTCTGAATATCGTATAAAATCAAATACTTGTCTGATATCTGTCTTAAATATGGTTGTATCTTTTAATTTTCTCACTTCAATTATATGCACTTTATAATTTTGTACTAATTTCTTTATTTCCAAAGGTATTTCATCAAAATTTAAAATACCATATAAGTCTTTTGCACCGTCCCACTCTTCTTTTCCATAATACAGTATAAAAGTTACTGTTGGATATAATCTACTGTTTTTCTTAAAACCATAAAGGTACTCTCCTGCATTAAGCCCAACACTGTCTTTCCGTACTGTTTTACGAATTTGAGCTGCCTGTTTATCATACTCACCTGCATCATAAATCATACTTCTAAGTGGTAATGCATAATCAACAGCTTCTTGATTCTCAATTCCAATTACCGCAAAATTTACACCAAATGCAATCTTCCGAATCAAATCTCTGTTTTTTAATTTTGTGTTGTTTTTCTTCGTTGCAGAAGGCATTTTTCTGACACAAGTCTGTGTATCTCTCTCCTGTAAATCTTCTTTTTTTACAATCTGTCTTCCCTGAAATCCAAGTCCATTAATTAAATCAGCATAACGTTCATCGGACGAAAAAAATTCCTTTGAAAGAATGTCCTTTTCCATATTCTGTACCTCCCATTTACAGGAGCCATTCAAAACCTCCTGCCTTTTCATTTGCTAAATTAGTTGGAATAAAAGCATAGATTTTCTGAATGAAATAGAATAAAAGAAAGGGGAAATCCCTTTGATAATATAGAAATCTGATATGCTTTTAGAGAATTTTATCATAGATAATTGTAAGTTACAATAATTGTTAGAGTATTTGTGTGAATTTATGTGAAAGAATTTTAGTACTCTTGAGCAAGCTCAAAGCTTTAATGGTTTACGTTGTAAACGGTAGGACGAAAAAAAGAAAAGGTCTTTTGCCCTTGAGCAAGCTCAAAGCAAAAAACCTTCTCTTTTTTTCGTCGCATCGACTGTTTATTCGCTTACATCATTCCCATTCCCGGGCCGCCTGCTGGCATAGCCGGGACGTCTTCTTTGATGTTTGCTACTACGGATTCTGTTGTTAATAATGTAGAAGCTACGCTTGTTGCGTTCTGTAATGCGCTTCTTGTTACTTTGGCAGGGTCAAGGATTCCTGCTTTTACCATGTCTACGTATTCACCTTTTAAGGCATCGAAACCGATACCTGCTTCGGATTCTCTTACTTTGTTGATGATTACGCTTCCTTCTAAGCCTGCGTTTGCAGAAATGTGGAATAACGGAGCTTCTAAAGCTTTGAGTACGATGTTTGCACCTGTCTTTTCGTCTCCTTCTAAAGTATCAGCAAGTTTTGCAACCTCTTTGGAAGCATGGATGTATGCAGAACCACCACCGGAGATGATACCTTCTTCTACAGCTGCTCTTGTTGCTGCCAAAGCGTCTTCTAAACGAAGTTTTGCTTCTTTCATTTCTGTTTCTGTTGCAGCACCTACACGGATAACAGCTACACCGCCTGCAAGTTTTGCAAGTCTTTCCTGTAATTTTTCTTTATCAAATTCAGAAGTAGTTTCTTCTACCTGATTTTTAATCTGGGCAATTCTTGCATCGATTGCAGCTTTATCGCCTTCACCGTCAACGATTACTGTATTTTCTTTCTGAACTTTAACAGATTTTGCACGTCCTAACTGGTCTAATGTAGCATCTTTTAATTCTAATCCAAGTTCAGAGCTGATTACCTGACCGCCTGTAAGGATTGCGATGTCTTCTAACATAGCTTTTCTTCTGTCGCCGTATCCCGGAGCTTTTACGGCAACTACGTTGAAAGTACCACGTAATTTATTTACGATTAATGTTGTTAAAGCTTCACCTTCTACGTCTTCTGCAATGATTAATAATTTTGCACCGGACTGTACAATCTGCTCTAATAAAGGTAAGATTTCCTGAATGTTGGAAATTTTCTTATCTGTAATTAAGATGTATGGATTGTCAAGTGTTGCTTCCATTTTATCCATATCTGTTGCCATATATGCGGAAATGTATCCACGGTCGAACTGCATACCTTCTACAAGGTCAAGCTCTGTCATCATAGTTTTGGACTCTTCAATTGTGATAACTCCGTCTCCGGAAACTTTCTCCATAGCGTCTGCTACTAACTGCCCTACTTCTTCATCACCTGCAGAAATAGCTGCTACTCTTGCAATATGCTCTTTTCCGTTTACTTTGGAGCTCATTTTAGCAATTGCTTCTACTGCGCAGTCTGTTGCCTTTTTCATACCTTTTCTTAAGATAATCGGATTCGCACCTGCTGCTAAGTTTTTGATACCTTCATTAATCATTGCCTGTGCAAGTACAGTAGCTGTTGTTGTACCATCACCTGCTACGTCATTTGTTTTTGTAGCAACTTCTTTTACTAACTGTGCTCCCATATTTTCGAAAGCATTTTCTAATTCGATTTCTTTTGCGATAGTAACACCATCATTTGTAATAAGCGGAGCACCAAAAGATTTATCTAAAACTACGTTTCTTCCTTTCGGTCCTAATGTTACTCTTACTGTATTTGCAAGCTGGTTTACACCTGATTCTAAAGCTGCACGTGCTTCTGCACCATATTTAATTTCCTTTGCCATGATTCATTCCTCCAAATTATTCTGTCATTTTTCCTTATCAAGTGACTCTAAATGATTACTGGATAACTGCTAAAATATCACTCTGTTTTACAATAATATATTCTTCATCTTCGATTTTTACGTCTGTTCCTGCATATTTGGAATAGATAACATTATCTCCGACTTTTACTTCCATTTTTACTTCTTTTCCGTCAAGCATTCCACCCGGTCCTACTGCGATTACTTCTGCCTGCTGTGGTTTCTCTTTATTCTGTCCCGGAAGTACGATTCCTGACTTTGTTGTTTCTTCTGCAACTAACTGTTTTAATACGACTCTGTCGCCCAATGGTACTAACTTCATGTTATAATTGCCTCCTTATATATAAAATGTCTTTTTTTGCGTTTTATTAGCACTCTTCGTAGTCGAGTGCTAAACGATAATCATATATTAGATTTATATGCAGAGGTTTGCAAACGCATCCTCAAAGCTAATTCAAACTTTTCCTCTTTTTTTCTCTTGTTTTCTTTTATTTTCTCTTGTTTTCTTATCTTCTCCCCTCTTGATTAATTTAATATTTATTTTATATTTTCTATATTATTCCATAATATTTTATTTCTTCAATAAATCGGATGTCAAAAAGTACTGTCAATAACTGCTACCGGCATGTTGCACAAAAAAATTAGCTGCATAAGCCTGACACTCATACAGCCAATTTTATAATATTTATTTCAGTCCCTTTTTCAGTCGTTCTTCGTAACCAGATTTCTGTTTCATATCCAGTTTATTCTCAAACATGGAATATTCTGCATCTGAAATCAGTTCTCCCAAAGATTCTTCCACATTCTGCTTATTTACAATACCAAATGCAACGGATGGAGCCAGTACCTCATCTTCAAAATCAAGGCACCTTTTCTGTACTCTTTTACAATACTCTTCTGCTTCTCCTTCCTCGGGTACAGTAATTACAATAATGAAAACATCATTTTCCCACCGTCCGATGGTATATTCCGTTTTTGCCTCTTCTTTCAAAAAAGTAGCAACCGTAGAAATCAGCCTGTCACATTCTTCCTCACCAAAATGTTTCTTTACAAAAGTAGAATCATTAATGTTTGCCTGTATTAATGCCACCGGCACAATCTCTGAACGATCAATTACACGCATACGGTTTGTAAAATATGCAAGATTATATACCCCTGTCAAAGGATCTTCTTTTTCCACATCCTTTATATAATATGTCTCGCTCTCCAGTCTTTCTTCCAATATATCTGAATGCAAAGCATATTCTCTATGCAAATACAACTCTTCAACATAAGCACTGAACCAAAATGCCTCTTGTTTTACTGCCTGCTCTACTAAATCCCTTTTTTCTTTCGAAACATTCTCATAATTTACATAAATATGCCCGACTGTCCGATCAACAACCCGTATTTTCTCACCGGGTTTATTTACTACATCCGCTTCATATTCATCAAACCCGCCGGACGAAATAAATTTTGCCCCATGTCTGTCCGTTACATAAAATCCGGCACCGGTAAGTGCTGAAAGATTATCTAATTTTGTCTGCAATTCCTCCGGCAGCAATAAATTATTTAAGTTATAATTTTTTATGTTCTCTTTAATTTTCTGGTCCATCGTTTTCATTTTTTCAGCCATATACACACCCTGCCTTTTCGACATTTTGTACTAAAGTATGAAAATATTATAACTTTTTTTATCTATTTTGTCTAGCACATGGTGTGATTTACAGTACTATTTTGACTTTTCTATAAATAACTTTAGCTGTTCCAGCGCTTTACCACTGTCTATCATTTCCTTTGCCTTTTTCATCCCCTCCTCCAAACTCAGATTATCTGATGCTATATGAATGGCAGCCCCCGCATTTAATATAACTGCATCTCTTTTTGGTCCGGTTGCTCCCTTTAAAATTTCCAGTGCAATACGTGCATTTTCTTCCGGTTCTCCACCTGCCAGTTCCTCTTTCCTGCAACGTTTCAATCCAAATTGTTCCGGTGTAATTTCATAATATTTAAAATCATCCCCTTTAAACTCACATACCTTCGTCGGTGCACTTAAGGAAATTTCATCAATACTATCTTCACCATACACTACCATTGCTTTTTTTACCCCTAGATTACGAAGCACTTTCGCAAGCGGTTCTACCAAATCGGCACTGTATACTCCAAGAAGCTGCATGCTTGCACCTGCCGGATTTGCTAATGGTCCTAAAATATTAAAAAGCGTTCTTACACCCATTTCTCTTCTGACCGGTCCTACAAAACGCATGGCTGTATGATATTTCTGTGCAAATAAGAAACAGATATGAATGTCTTTTAGTAAAGCTTCACTCTTTTCCGGCTCTAAATCAATTTTTACTCCTAAGGCTTCCAGACAGTCTGCCGTACCACATTTACTGGAAGCTGCACGATTTCCATGCTTTGCTACCGGAATCCCTGCTGCTGATGTAACGATGGATGCCAGCGTGGAAATATTAAATGTATTCGAACCATCGCCACCTGTACCTACGATTTCCAATACATCCATATCGTTTAAAAATCTTTCACAATGCTTTCTCATAATTCTTGCAGCAGCAGTGATTTCTTCGATAGTTTCTCCTTTCATGGCAAGTGCCATCAAAAAAGCTGACTTTTGGGCATCTGTAGCAGTATTAGTCATAATTTCATCCATTACCAGTTCCATCATTTCTTCTGTCAAATTCTCTTTTTTGCTCAAAACACTGATCGCTTCTTTTATCATCGCTTTTCCCCTACAATTTTTCTTTAAAAGATTTACAATATTCTTCTGCTTTTTCCGGATTATAACCACACTCTTCCAAAAACTGTATAAAATGACTTCCTATGATACATCCGTCAATCAACTCTTTCATCGGTTCTATATCTTCCGCAGTGCGAATTCCAAACCCCATCATAACCGGGATTTTGCTGTACTTTTTTACTTCCTGCAAATATTCCATTACATCTTTATGAAAATCCGCTTTCTGACCTGTCACTCCCATAGATGAAACACAGTATACAAATCCTCTTGCCTTTTCAAGAATCTTAGGAATTCTCTTTCCGGATACAGGAGAAACTAATTGTATCAAAATCGGATTTTCCTCATTTTTATCCAGAACCTCCGTAAGCTGTCCCTGTTCTTCCAAAGGAAGATCCGGTATAATTACCCCATCTACTCCGACACTCCTGCATTTATCAGCAAACTCCGTGATACCATAATGCAGTATGGTATTAAAATACATCATAAATACGATGGGAATATTGCAGCCTTCCCTTCTCACTTCTTCCACTAGTTCAAATACCTTTCGCAAATTTGTTCCTCTTAAAATGGACTGATAGGATGCATTTTGAATCACCGGACCATCTGCAACCGGATCAGAAAATGGAATTCCAAGTTCTATTACATCGCATCCTGCTTTTTCATTCGCAAAAATGATTTTCTTACACCCCTCCATATCCGGCATTCCCGCTGTCATATAAGTAATAAAAGCTTTTCTTCCGTTTTCCTTTAGTGTTCTCATTTTTTCTTCAATACGATTCATATTTCGTTCCAACCTTTCTTTCATAAATACACATTATATCTTTCTCTTCGTTTTCATCTTTAATTTAAATATCCGTTACCACTAAAATACGATTCTATGGTGTGGGCATCTTTATCCCCTCTGCCCGACAGACAAAGTACAATCGCCTGCTCCCTGTTCATGGTTGCTGCCTTTTTAAATGCATAGGCAAGTGCATGGGCACTTTCAATGGCAGGAATAATTCCTTCTAATTTACAAAGTTCAGAAAGTGCATCCATTGCTTCTGTATCCGTAATTGATACATATTCTACCCTTCCGCTTTTTTTCAGATAAGCATGTTCCGGACCTACCCCGGGATAATCCAGTCCGGCTGAAATAGAATGTGCAATCTGTACATTCCCATCTTCATCCTGTAAGAGATAGGATTTCATTCCATGCAGTGTCCCCGGTTTTCCAAGTGCCATAGCGGAAGCGTGTTTTCCTGTTTCAATTCCAAGCCCTGCTGCCTCCACACCAATTAATTCTACGGAAGGTTCGTCAATAAATTCCGCAAACATACCTATCGAGTTAGAACCACCGCCTACACAAGCCATCACCACATCCGGCAGTTTGTTCTCCTTTTCCATAAACTGCCGTTTCGCCTCCACACTAATTATCCTCTGGAATTCCTTTACCATTTTAGGATATGGGTATGGACCTACTGCGGAACCAATGACATAAAAAGTATCTTCCGCCTCTTTTGCCCATGCACGGATAGCCTCATTTGTTGCATCCTTTAAAGTCCTGCTTCCAGAAGTCACACTCACTACTTTTGCACCAAGCATTTCCATACGCATTACATTCAAATGCTGTCGTTCCATATCTTCTGATCCCATGTAAACAGTACATTCCATTCCAAACAGTGCTGCTCCGGTTGCCGTTGCCACACCATGCTGTCCTGCACCTGTTTCCGCTATCACTTTGTTTTTTCCCATTCTCTTTGCAAGTAAAATCTGACCGATAACGTTATTAATCTTATGTGCTCCGGTATGATTCAAATCTTCTCTCTTCAAATAAATTTTTGTACCATACTTTTCACTTAACCTCTCTGCAAAATAAAGTGGTGTTTCCCTTCCTACATACTCCCTTAAATAATAGTGATACTCTTCCATAAACTTTTTGTCCTGAATCGCTTTTTCAAAAGCACTATCCAGTTCTTCCAACGTGTTCATTAATGATTCGGAAACGTATTGTCCGCCAAATTCTCCATAATATGCTTTTTCGTTTTTCTTTGTAGTACTCATATCTGACTCCTCCTAAAATCTATTACTTTTTTATTTGCTATTGATATCTTTTAGCATTCCTTATAAACTGTTTTACTTTTTCCGGATTTTTCCGAAAACCTCTTCGAATAATTTCATCCGGATTTTCAAACTCTACTCCACTGGAAACATCCACCACATCCGGTTTTACCTCTTTTACAGCCTCGCTCACATTTTCTGCTGTCAGACCACCGGCCAAAAAAACCATTTTTCCTTTTCTTTCCATGTTGCTTAAAATCGACCAGTCAAAGCATTTCCCTTCTCCCGAAGTCAACCCATCAAACAGCCATCCTACAATTCTTTTCTCATTTCTAATACTTATCTGTTCTTCCATATTCGTAACGTTAAAAGCACGGATAATCGGTAAACTCCCTTTTCGCAATACTTCCTCTTTTAACTCTCCATGTATCTGTATATAATCAAATCCCATGTCTGCAATTCTTTTTGTCTGTTGAAGTGTAGGTGCTACCGTAACCGCTATGCTTTTGATTCCACCTCGCTGTAATGCCAACACAATTTTTTTTGCCTGTTCCGGATTACAATTGCGTTTACTTTTTTCGTAAAACAAAACTACGCCTCCATACTCTGCCTTTTCTGAAATGAGCATTTGTACTTCTTCCGTGGAAGTAAGTCCGCATATTTTTACTTTTACACTCAATATAATTCCTCCTACCGTTTCCAGCTTTTTGCAAGTTCACAGGGATTTTCCGATTCCATAAGTGCCGTCCCAATTAATAAGGCATCCACTCCGGTTTCTTTCAAAAATTTCACATCTTCTTCATTTGTCACACCGCTTTCAGACACTAATACTACTTCTGAAGGCACCATTTTTTTCAATTTCTTTGTAGTATTTAAATCAATGGAAAAGTCCTTTAAATTTCGATTATTTATTCCAATAATTTTTGCATCCAGACCAATTGCACGCATCATTTCCGTTTCATCATGTACTTCAACCAAAACATCCATTCCTAATGCATATGCCAAATCGTAAAACATTTTTAATTCCCTATCACTTAAAATCGCTGCAATCAGTAAAATACAATCTGCACCGATTACCTTTGCTTCAAAAATCTGATACGGATCAATGATAAAATCTTTGCGCAGCATAGGAAGTTGTGTCATTCCACGAATCTGTTTAAAATATTCCTTACTTCCTAAGAAGTGTTTTTCTTCTGTCAGACAGGATATGGCATCTACGGCTTCACTGTACTGATTTATTCTGTCTGCCAACTTGATTTTATTGTCCATTTTTCCATGACTGGGAGATGCTTTTTTGAATTCTCCTATAATGGAAAGTCCGGGCTTTTTTAATACCTTGTAAAAGCTGATGCTTTCTCTTTCACACTTTGCCGCAAGTGCTTTCATTTCCTCTTCGGATATGTTTTCTTTATCCAATGTAAGCTGCTTTTTCTTTGCTTCTACGATTTTCTTTAAAACCATGTATAATCTCCCTTCTTTTACGCTTACTTCCACCTTATTTCCCTGTTTACCACCGTCAAAAATGTACGTTTATTTCTGCTTTACTCCTCTTTCTTGGATTAAAATGTGTTTACAAAATTTTCAATGATTCTTTTTCCATGCTCTGTGTAAATAGACTCGGGATGAAACTGCAATCCGATTACCGGATAGTCTTTGTGCCGCATTGCCATGATTTCTCCGTCTGCCGTCTTTGCGATGACCTTAAAACATTCCGGTAAATTCTCACTTTGTACTGCAAGGGAATGATATCTTGCCACTTTCACCGGTGATGGAATTCCCTGAAAAATCCCTGTGCCATCATGTTCAATTTTACTTTGTTTTCCATGAAAAATTGTTTTTGCATAAGAAACCGTTCCACCAAGTGCCTCTCCGATACACTGGTGTCCGAGGCAAATTCCCAACATTGGCTTTTTATCCAAAAAATGCTTTACAACCTCCATACATATCCCTGCATCTTTCGGAGCTTTTGGTCCCGGAGAAAGTACGATTTTTTCAGGATTCACTTTTTCAATTTCTTCCAGCGTGATTTTATCGTTTCTCACAACCTTTATGTCATTCGTAAAAGTTCCGAAATACTGATATAAATTGTAGGTAAACGAATCATAGTTATCTATCAGTAAAATCATAAGTTTTCCTCCTCCACCAATGTTTTTGCCAGTGCCATTACTTTATTACAGCACTCCTGATATTCACTCTCACCAACAGAATCCGCTACAATTCCTGCTCCTGCCTGTAGATATACTTTATTATCTTTTTTTATCATGGTTCGTATCGTAATGCAGAAATCCATGTTTCCGTTAAATCCAAGATATCCTGTTGCACCTCCGTAAAGTCCTCTTCGTACCGTTTCCAGTTCGTCTATGATTTCCATTGCACGAATTTTAGGTGCTCCGCTTAAAGTTCCTGCCGGAAGGAAACCGGCTACCAAATCAAACGGATGACGCTCGCCCTGTTTCTTTCCCTCTACCAAAGAAACCATGTGCATTACATGGGAATAATTCTGTACCTCCATAAACTGTGTAACCTTTACCGTTCCAAACTCTGCAATTCTTCCCATATCGTTTCTTGCCAGATCTACTAACATCACATGTTCTGCACGTTCCTTTTCATCCTGCAATAGCTCCTCTTTTAACAGCAAATCCTCTTCTGCATCTTTCCCTCTTCTCCTCGTTCCCGCTATCGGACAGGTAAACACTTTATTGTCTGCCTGTTTCACAAGCATTTCCGGTGAAGATCCGATAATTTCAAAATCGCCAAACTGAAAGTAATATAAATATGGAGATGGATTCAGCTTTCGAAGCTCTTTATAAAGCGCAAGTCCGTCATGCTCTGTCTCAATTGTCCAACGCTGTGATAGCACTGTTTGAAAAATGTGACCTTCTTTAATATATTCCTTAATTTTATCTACCTTTGCACTGTATGTTTCTAATGTATCTGTCTTATTCACAATTTTTCCGTCATGAATAAATTTCTGTTTTTCCTTACCAGCCTGACTACTTTCACGCAACTGCTGCACCAGCTCTGCTGCTTTTTCTTCACCTCGTTTTTTTCCTTCCTCATTTGCTTCCTCTAAAACTACTGCTGTCAGCGTTTCTGCTACATGGTCGATTGTGATAAATTCCTTTGGAAACATCAGCTGTATGGTTTCTATACCGATTTCATCCGTATTATTGTCCGGCAGGCTTTCACTGTAACGAATAAAATCATATCCCAGACTTCCTACAAAGCCGCCTATCATAGCCGGTTCCCCATCGTCCTTTGTTACCTCAAAGCAACTGTAATATTCCTTTAAAAGCTCTAATGGATTTCCTTCTCTTATTTCCTCATTTCCGTCTTTGTGCTTAATCACAAGGCTGTTTCCTCTTGAAGTAATGATTTCCTCCGGCTCAATACCAAAGTATGAATATCTTCCGTTGTGCTTATCATAGCTTTCCAAAAGAAAACCTTTTTTTCCTTTACCAATTCCTTCATACATGGAAATGGCTGTTTCATTTACAATACTTACTGTTTTTTTGTAGGCATGCAGTTTCTTTTTCATGGCTTTCCAACCTTTCTGTTTATAGAACAAAGAGTTTTACGGAAGCTTGTTGTACAAAAAAACACCACGCAAATACTTCCTCAAAGGGACGTATTATACGTGGTGCCACCCTGCTTTCTCAATTTGACTGACAAAAAAGGCACTTCCCTAATCGGAAAATGCCTGCCACCAATCAAATTGACTCATTACGGATACGGAACTTCATTCGATATCCTCCTCTTTTAACGTTGAGGAAACGGCGTAAACTACTAAGATATAATCTGTTCATCCTGCATCTCACAAACCCATTCCCGAAAGCGTTCCATGTCTGCTCACACCAGCCGCAGACTCTCTGAAATGTCCCATCAAACGGTACTCTCTTTGCTCATCGATTTTCTACACTATTTTCTAATTGCTGTTACTATAGCACAGTGAAGTGTCGGTGTCAATTACAAAATTCATTTTTTTGCTCGATCGTTACTTTGACTCTTCTCTTCGCCACTGTTCCGCTTCTTTTTTTCCTCCGACCAGGGTTCCGGCACAAATCCTTTTATCAGACTCTTTGCTTCTCTTCTTTTTACATAAAAATATCCCATGGTAGAAAAAACAACTGCACCAATAAAATTGACAAGTAAATCATACATGGTATCTATCAGACCAATGTCCATATATCCGCCTATCCCTAAGCTTTCTCCATCGATAACCACTTCCCTGATATCTGCTATTTTCACACAGTTATTCTGTTGTGCCGGATCTAACATGGTTGATGATATAAAGTTGATTACTGTATCCTTTTGCATGTCCAACTGAAAGAACTTGTCCATTCCAAACTCAAAAAATTCCCATAAAACGCCGATTGTCATAGAAAAACAAAATGCGACAATCGCTAAAAACAACGGTGACAGCTCAAATTTTAACTTCTGCTGTCTGTTTAAAATTTCTACCATGGAAAAGCCGACTGCCGCACACAGAAAACCATTTAATGTATGCAATACAGCATCCCAGTGAGGAAATTTCATGTAAAATGCATTGATTTCTCCTAAAATTTCTGCTGCAAATATAAACACTAGAATTATAATCTCCAACAAAGAAGGGAGTTCAACTTTAAAAGTTGCCTGTATTACACTCGGCATTATCATTAATATAAGCGTTAAAATGCAAAGAAACACATTTTCATAGTTTTGGTTAAACAGCTGCATAATCATAACGCCCACAACCAATAAACGAAGTCCGCTATAAACTAAAAATGTCCCCTTGTTCTCTTTCAATTCTGCAATTACCATTTTGTAGAATCTTTGTAATTTATTTGTATTCTTCACCTTTGTATGACATCCTTCCACCTATATATTTTGTCTGTAACGCTCTATCTGTACTTCACCGTTTTCCATATTTATCTTTATAAAAATCAGCTTTTTCCCCAAAAAGGGTTTCAAAGATTCGTCCAACACGTTCTGTTCATGTACTTTAAATTTATCATCTGTCAAAACAATAATCAACTTGGAACGGGCATAAAATTTCTTTAATTGTTCTGTTAATACTTCTAACGTTTTTTCTTTTTGTGTATACTCATATTTTTCAAAATATTTTCCCGTCTGGAGGTATGCCATTGGAGTAATTTCCTTTATAAACTCGCTATCACTTCGCCATTGAATTGTATTCAGACGCACATTCCGAAACACCTCACTTTGCTGTTTTAATGCCACTGCAAGTTCCTTTGCGGTTTCTGTCACTGTAAGCTTTGGTATGTTACAGTCAAATACAATTGCCATCTCTAATATTCCACCTCGATAATTACCCTTCACATGAAGCACCTGCTCCACTGCATTGCGTAATGTAATTCTCTGTAACACCTGTTAGTACCTTCTTTCTTTTTTCACTTTGCTATTATTTAAAACATTATTTATCCTAATTTTATTTCATTAAATGGATTATTTTTCCCAATATTTTTCCAGATATGTTTCTGCATTTTCCTTAGACAACGAAAATTTCTCTTTAATTCTTTCCAACGTATCTTCTTTTGAAACATTGAACTCTTCACAAGTTTCAATTAATGCTTTAATTCCTTCCAGCCTGCCTTCTATTTTTCCTTCTTCAATCAAACCTGCAATTGCTCCACACATATCTACCTTGCCTCCCTTTTTCCTATGATACTCTTTCATACTGATTAATTCCTCCACATTCGTATATGCTGCAATCATATCATATGCGTCTTCTTCCATATTTTGATAAGCACTATCTCCTGTTACCAGTTCTTTCAACTTATCAGGTTCTTCCGAGCATCTGATAACATCAAATACTTGTCTAATATCTGTCCGAAAAACACTTGTATCTTTCAACTTTCGCACTTCAACTATATGCGTCTTAAAATTCTGTACCAATTCTTTCATCTCTTTCGGAATATCTTTAAAATCTATCAATCCGTGTAAATCACTTGCTCCGTTCCAATCTTCTTTTCCGTAATATAATACAAAAGTTACCACCGGATATAATTTACTATCCTTAGCATAACCATAAAGGTATTCTCCTTTGGTAAGATTATTTCTGTTTTTCCGTATTTCCTTACGAATTTTAGAAGCCTGTCTCTCATATTCACCTACATCATAAGCCATATTTCGAAGTGGTAATGCATAGTCAATAATTTCTTGGTTTTCAATACCTATAACTGCAAAATTAATGCCGAATGCTGTCTTTCTGACAAGATCTCTATTTCGTATGCTTCGTTTCTTTTTTCTTCCTTTAAAAGGCATCTGCCAAATTCCTGTCTGTGTATCTAGCTCTTGTAAATCTTCTTTTTTGACAACTTGCCGACCTTGGAAACCTATTCCATTAATTAAATCTGCGTATCGCTCCTCTACGGAATAGTATTCCTTTGAAAGCACATCTTCTGTCATTTTCTTCTCCTCCTGTTTTGCAGGGGAATATTTGAAAATCTCCTGCTTTTTAGTTGATGGTTTGGAATAAAAGCATAGATTTTCTGAAAATTAGAGAATGTATAGAAATGCAATTATTTCATTGATATATAGAAAACTTTTATGCTTTTAGTGAATTTTAGCATAGAAATGGGAATGTAGCAATGGGGAAATGATTAATGCTTCAAACTTGAACTTTTCAGCTATCAAAATCAATACTATGTGTACATTCATTAAAAATTATATAGTTTAACTTTCTTTTGGTACTGATAATTAAAGATTATCAAGCGTAAATACAGAAAATAAACATGAGAAGTATTATACATTTTCATTTATTATTGATGGACAATCAAGTATTATCTTTCATATTTAGCTGTGGAGGAATATTTATTATGTATATAGAATGGCAAAAAATATATAATTTGTGTGAAAAAAATAATAAACTAAGTGGTATGAAGTTTGAAGATATCGTATTGGAATATCTTTTAGAATATTATCCACAATATAGTTGGGAAAAAACACAAGCATCATGGGATGATAATAGAGATTTTGTTTCTCTTGTTTTAGATAACATATGTGCAGAAGCAAAATATAAAAAAAATTCTTCTGCTTTAAAGAAACAGGATGTTGATCCTACTATGATGTCCGGTTTACTAAATGGTAATATAGAAATCATTTATTTCATTACAAATGGATATTTGCCGGATACTATTATGGAGCGGATTAGGCAGGTCAGCCGTACATATTCATTTAACATTATTTGTATTACAAGACTTCAATTAGAATACTGGTTACTTCTTCGACCAAATATATATGAATATTACTTCAAGGAAAAGCTAAACCTTAAGGATAAACTACCAGCAAGTTCTATCATAAACAACATTGAGATAATTGATTATGCTAATCCTAATAATAATATTCTTTCGGTTACAGATGAATTATTAGAAAATCATTTTTATACAATGAATATAACTTTTGAGACGAATGTTCTATCAAAAGTTGAAATAATTCATAAAGATTATCCATTTTCATTTATAAATGCTCCTGGATATGGTGTGTCTACTGCTATCGAAATTTTTCCGGGTATCCAGCAAATACAATTATTAATACATACCGATAGATGTGAAAAAAATACGATAGCACTGGAATATTGTATAAATGGTAAAGATATTCTGGTATTTTCAATTGATGTATGTATCTATCCTAATCTAAAGCCGATATTAGCGTATAGCCAACAATTGATTTATAAAGAAGATATCATTAATCTTTTTAGTGAAAGTAAAGCAAAGGGGCGAATAATCACTTTAGGTGGAAAGAAGGGGACCGGAAAAACGTATTTATTGAATGATATTTTATATCATTTTCGGCAAACCAGACAAACGATATATTTCAAGTTTTACTCTGAAAATGATTATAGAAACAAAATGTTATTATGTAGATTGATAAGCTATATTAATTTTGGGGAAATTATTAAAATTTTCAATATTGAAAATGCCGATATATCCATTGATTATTGTAAATCCGTACTAGAAACAAAATTTGATCCTATAGGGGGAGATATTAATTTAATTTTAGAAATATTTGAAGGATGTTATGATGAAATTATTGCAACAAGAGTAATAGATATGTTATGTGCAAATGATGAAATAATTTCCAAAGTAATTCTTTCTAAAATAACACCCATTTCTCATTTAGCTTTAGTTGATGAAAATGAAAATTTAAATAAAAATGAGCACACTCTTTTGCATAAAATTATAAAGTATTCCATTACTTGTAATAGCATGTCATTTTTGATAGTTATTCCAGAAAATGATTTTCCAATGGATTATGAATTAAGCGGATTATCCATTAACGATATAAAAGATAGCTTAAGGTATAATTTTCCAAATTGGTCAAATTCATTCATTAAGGTTATTGCAAAAGAATTAAGCAATATTCCGAGTTTATTTTCTGAAACTATTCAGTTTTTAAAAATTAATTTAAATGGCGAAGTGGATGGAGATTTGTTATCAAATTATGTATTGCTTTCTGATAAAAAAAGACTAGTACATTCTATAGAATTAAATTTTGAATTGTCTAAAAAGTATATATATATTTTGGGATTTATATATTGTTTTACTAACGGAATTGCTGTAAAAATATTAGACCATTTAGGAATTTCTTATAATCGGATTGAATATTTGGTTATAGCAGGGTATCTTCAAAATGATTGCGGAAAAGTTACTGCACGCAGTGAGTTATATAGAAAATTATTTATACAAAAATATGAAGCAGAATTTGTAGATGCTGTTATTTTATATCTGCACGAAATTCTCAATATGCCACATAAGTATAGTGATTATATTTTTATACCAGATGTATATGCAGTCTATAGTAGATATGCAAAAGATGATGCTCGTGATTTCTATTTTGAAATACAACATAAATTATGCGAATATAGTTATACATGTGATTACAAAAATTTATATGCATATGGAAATATCGCATACTATTTAATTAATAAAAAAACTGCTTCAGAGTTGACAGAAAATGATTTTATTTCTATGTTTTATTATGGAATTTCGTTGTTACATTGTGACAGAAAAAGAGGTGCCATAGAAATATTTAAAAATATTAAAAATAATGTATCACCAGACTTAGATATATATTATAGGGCATCATGCGAATTATATAATAATTTATATAATCGGTTTGAGATAGAAGGTTTAGATGCAGAAATACTTATTACTCAACTGGAATTAGAGAGAAAGATTAGAGCAATAAAGGAAGAGGATCTTCAATCTACATTAGATATAAGGATAGCGTATTCAACCTGCTTAAATAGATATATGATGATTTTATTTATGCAGGATATGTATGAAGATGCTAGAAGTGTTTTCGAAAATTATTGTAAATATAACAAACAAATACCTGCATCAAAATATTTAAGTAAATATAATTCTATGATAGGTGAATGGCATTTGGACTATGCAAGAGGAATGTCTTATAAGAATCCTGTTGAAGCTAAGAAGTATTTTCAAACAGCTATTGATATGATTGATGAAAAATGTAATGAAAAAAGATATATTTTAGCAAAACTTGACTTTGCTTTTTTTAAATGTGTCTATTTAATGGAATATGAATCAGAAATTGATGATATTCATTCTATGGTTATGCTTTTAAAAAAACGAGGTTATGAAAATGAATATATACGTGGAATTATTCGGGAAAACTTTTGTAGACTTATTTATTACCTTAAAACTCCTCAATTTTTTAAATCTTCTGGCCTTTCTCGTATAATAACTGATATGAAAGAACAGGCACTAACTGCTGAATTAGATACTATGCTATATGTAAATGGACGTTTAGCTTATCAAATAAGAAATTATTTTGCGGCATTAGACATAATGACAGGAAATTATACCTCTGCAAAGTGTTATTTAAATCAGAATCTAAAAATGATTAAGGATGCAGGAATTTCTTACAAAAATATTACAAAACATAATTTGGAACATATGCAAGAATTTGATACCGTAAAGTGGGGATTTATAGAAAATAATCAAAATACCACAGCATATTTAGTTGATCCCCGTATTTGGTAACAAAAGGTCTTCTAATTGTTTTTGTGTGATTTTATGTAAACTATTCCAATATATATTGCCTTTTTGGGCTTTATTACGTAAAATATTCGCAAAAAACGTATCACATATATATCTTTCTAATGTATCTGCCATTACATATTCTGAAGGAGGGATGATTTCGCCAAATTTTCCTTCCTTTAAAACTTCTTGTGTTCCGGGTGTATCGCAAGCAATCACAGGGACAGACATACATAATGCTTCTTGTACTGCAATTCCAAAAGATTCTGTATACGACGGACTAATATATGCCTGACAATTTTTAAAATAAGGAAAAGGATTGGCTGTAGAAGGATACAACTGCACCTGAGAGAGAAGCCCATAGTTTAAAATCATGGTTCTCAATTTTTGTTCCAATTCACCAGAGCCAACTATTATAATTTTAAAAGAAATATCTCTTCTCTTTAAAATCCGGGCAGCCTCAATTAATCTTCCAAGGCCCTTTTGTGGTGATAGTCGTGATAAAACGAGAAAGTACATCTCTGTAATAGGAGGAGCGTATTGTGCTGCAAACTTTTTGCAAATTTCAGTACTAATAGGTGAATATATAACGTATTTATTTTGAAAATTATTCACAAGCACACGATCAAATGCTTGCTTTGCAGAATATGAACAAAAAACAATTTTATCAAAACGCTGATAAGTTTGAAACTCTTCAAAATTACCATTATACGCATGGGCTGAAAAATGATATTCCTCAAAATTTGAATGAATCCATGCAATTTTTGTAGACTTTTTATTAGGGCTATTACTTATTATTTTTGTTGCATAGCTTTCCTGAAATGCTATTTCTATGTCATATTCTTTTCTAATATTCTTTTTGTAAACGCTAAGCGGATTTTCTTTCATATTTTTTTTGTACTCATCCGTTTTTTGTGGAAAAAAGGATGAGACTGTACATTGATCCGAATTTAATAACCAGTCAGAATTAGATTCCAGAAGTATTCCCGAATTATATAATAAAAAAATGTCCACTTTATATCCAAACGAAAAAAAAATTGGCAAAAATCGTAATAACATTTTTTCAGTCCCACCGATATTAAGATGCTTGGTAATTATTAATATACATTTAGACATAAGTATCATTCTCCTATTAACGAAATTAATTTTAGAACATTTCCATTTAAGTCCATTACAATATCATTCGGATTGTTACGGTTTTGAATCCAATTATAATTTGAAGAAATCTGGGTAAATGAGTTACATAAAAATAAATAAGGAACAGGGTGATATAAGGATGTAAAAGAAATACAATCGTATAAATTAATAGAGGAAGCAAATCTTTCCTGAGAAAGTATTTCTTTGGTATAATTTATTTTTAAAGTTTCCAGTATTCTTTTCCAGTCTGTAGAACTGCTTATATTATAAACAATATATCTTTCAGATGCTATATCAGAATTTATTTGTTGTGACAAATAAATTTCTAAGTCGCTGGAAATGTAGTTTGACCATTGCTGATAAAAGTAAGCACGCTGTCTACTAATATCAAACGGGACTTTAGTACGTACTAATCCAGAACAATGATATGCTATGGCATCTGCACAATACATACATGTATATCCAGCAATTGTCATTTTTAGAGTGAGTTCCATTCCTTCATGTGAATTATAATATTCTTCATTAAATCCATCCATTTTATAAAAAATATTTTTCTTTACGGCACATAATGCCATTGTCAAAGCCTGCCGAGGAGCACTTATATGTATTAATGGCTCATTATATTTTCTCATAGCAAATAATTGACCACTTTTTACTTTTGAAAAAACATGACCTGTACTTTGTACCAGTCCATTTTGAGGATATAGTAACAGTGGTTGAACTGCTGCTATATTTTCAGATTTATTCAACATATTTATTATATTGGGAATACAATCATATGTAGGAAATATGTCTGTATTGATAAAAACTAAATTTTCATATTTTGAAGCATTTACACCGATATTGTTTGCTTTGGAAAAACCACATTTTTCTTTTAGTTCAATTAATTGAAAACGGGAATCTGATTTCACCAGATATTTAATATATTCTAAAGTAGAATAGTTATTACATCCATCAGATACAATAATCACTTCATCGTCCATTGCAAGTACAGGTGTTAAAAAACCTATAAAATTGCTCATTAAAGCATAACTGTTGTCCATTGCTACAATATAACTAATCATTTATTTTCCTCTCTATAATTATGATATATTTTTCTCAAAAAAATTTTCTAGAAATTGTAAAGTTTTTTCATATTCATATTTGTTATCTGTAAGATGAAAAATTACATCAAAATAATAGTTTGGTATTTTCAAAGAAATTTCATATCGAATTTTTTCTTTTAATGCTTCTATATTTTTATATACGAAGGCTTCTTTTTTTAATGAAAAATATTTATAGTCAGTTTTGATATTAAGATGCATTAATTTGATTGTACGTGAGTAATCGCATTTTAAAGCCTGTATTTTTGTTTGAACATGGGTGGGATTTGCATCAAAATAAATTCCTGATACAAAATCATCAAATCTAGAGTCTAAATCTATTTTTTTTTCGTGTAAGATATTGCCCATTTGTAAAATTAATGACGTTATCTCTTTTTCATGGCTAATTGCCCTATTCCAAATAATCCCAATGCAAAGCATTATTTTGACTTCCTTTATTTCATGTATGGTTTATATTTCTAAGATTTAAATGATTATTGAAAGATAATACTTGATTGTCCATCAATAATAAATGAAAATGTATAATACTTCTCATGTTTATTTTCTGTATTTACGCTTGATAATCTTTAATTATCAGTACCACCCTAATTATACAAATTTTCCCAAACCATATCAACCTCCTCCATTTTCCACAACATTTTCCCCAATCCTCATCGTTACTGTACAGACCCCATAAATAATTATTGTTACAATTGCTGAAATTTATTTTTTTATTTTGTGGATTGGCTTAAGCATTTGTGAATACCATGTTGATGGTATTCCATAAATGCTTTTTTTGTT
>JAFSBX010000140.1 GCA_017437065.1 Lachnospiraceae bacterium | reverse complement strand
TGTCGTATTCGGAGAGAGATTCCTGATGAAACATTCCTCCTTCAAGCGTTTTAATAATTCTTCATTCATAATAAAATCCTCCATGATTTTCATAATCGTTAACAGAAACAAAAATAAAAATCACGGAGGTCGGATTCCGAATTGGAGTAAAGATTTTGTCAGTTGAATAAATAAAATAATAGAAAGGGTATTGGTCCCTAGGTTATAATATTTTCGACCAAAAAACAAAAAAACCGAAAGGAGTCCAATACCCATGACTATTATAACATTGATTAAAGAACTGGTGGAAGAAGTTTTAGACGCAGAGGATAAGTTTTTTGATGACATTCGAAACTTTCCGGAATACGAAGAGGCGGTAAATCAGGCAAGCCAAAAGTTTGCCAGCCGTTTTCTTGGATCCTCCCTTACTGCCGCCGATGAAATGATTCGCCAAAGCGGAATCCGCAAAAAGGATTATAACATTCAGCGAAGGGATGATAGAAGTCTGATTTCTACTGTGGGAGACATCTCTTTTACACATACTCTTTTTCGCAACAAGCAGACGGGAGAATACAAGTATCTGCTGGATGAATTACTGAAACTTCCGGAACATGAACGTCTTACAACAATGGCGGAGGCAAAGATTTTAAATGAGGCAGAAGTATACTCCTATCAGCATGCCGCCGAATCTTTAAGTACGAAGGATGAGACGATTACGAAGACGACTGTCATGAACAAAGTTCATGCAATCGAGGAAGTGATTCCGCAGGATGAACCTCTGCCGGAAGAAGAAAAGAAACAGGTAGAATTCCTTCACATTGAAGCCGATGAAGATCATATCCATCGTCAAAAAGACGGCAAAGAAAACGGCTGCATGATTGGTAAACTGATTTATCTGTTTGAGGGGAAAGAGGACGTTTGTACGGGACGCAGAAGACTTATAGAGACGCATTATTTCAGTGGTTTATATCCCGGAAGTGAAATGAACGGACAGCTCTGGGATGAAGTTGAAGAATATATAAAAAATCACTATGACCAGGAATACCTCAAGAAAGTATATATCAGCGGAGACGGCGGAGGTTGGATTAAATCAGGCGTAGACCACATCTATAAAGGCGTATTTGTGGCGGATCGATTTCATTTGATGAAGTATATCAACAGGGTTTCCAATCTGGAGATAAACAAGAAGAAAACAGAAAAAACCAAGGGACGTTTTTATAAATACATTTACAAGAATCAGTTGACTGCAGCAAAGAAATTTCTGACACGTATCGGAAACAGAACCGGAAGAAGCGATATCACCGAGGATGTTGCCGTATATTTTGAAAACAACTGGGATGCGTTACAAAAGGCGTTTCACGACAAAAATGTGTATGGTTGCAGTGCCGAAGGACACGTAAGTAATGTGCTTTCCGACCGGATGAGTTCCAGACCGATGGGCTGGAGCGAGATTGGTTGTGACCGTATGTGTAAACTCCGCTGTTTTGTCCGAAATAACGGTCGTGAAAAGGTTGTTGACCTTGTGAAGTACCGGAGAGAAAAGGAACTGGAACAGAGTCTTCCTGCAACAGGAACGGATGGAATGGTAGACAGTATGCAGCGCAAAGAATATACAAAAGCACAGCGGGAAGCATACACATACATAGAGAGATTGCAGGCAACACTGGGGTACACATCGACGGTAAGAAAAACGTTATCTATCCGGGAGCAAATCGGAAACCTGTAAAATTTGACCGGCCTCCAGAATAGATGTAAAATGTTGGAAAATCAGATCGAATCTAAAAATCTTAGGACCAATCTAATTATTTCCAACTGACAATAAGTTTACTCCGTCCATTTGAATAATCAGATTGACATTTTTCCTTTACCATAGTATTATTCTTGTAAAAGAAATGGGTTTTTTGTCGTGTACAGCCTTATGGCTCAATCGGGTTGCTCGTTTCTTTTTTTATGTCTAAAATATCATACAAGTATAGTTTTTTATCTTCGGAATGTCTTACAATTAACGATGCATGAAACACATTATATCTTTCTATCTCTCCAGTTTCA
>JAFSBX010000139.1 GCA_017437065.1 Lachnospiraceae bacterium | reverse complement strand
TGGGGAAGAGAATGTGGTCTGCCTTGAACAGTATCTAAAGAAACAAAAGGAATTTGAAAAATATAGAGGAAATACAATTACTACTCATCGGAAGTTTTTGAATATGGATAAAAAAACATTAAATAAGTATGATGTTATAATAATAGACGAGGATATCATTCTTAGTAGTATCATTCCGAATCAATGTGAAATACCAATTTCTGTTCTAAAAAAAGTCTTGAAAAAAGTTGAGAAAGAAGTGATAAAATACGGTGTAATGAAAGGAACATACAGCTTAGTAGCAAAAAAAATCAAGAAATTATTTCAAATGATAAAACGTAATACATTGTTTAAACTATCCGGTTTTGAGTGGGATAGCGGAGAAGATGATAATAATATTGAATATGAAAAAGATAATGTTGACGGTATATTAGCCCTTACTGATATACCGTCATTTTGCTTGGCGGAATATTTTGTGTATAGAAATGCTTCCGAAGAAAAGAATCTTTCGGAAGATAGCATAGTTTTTTTGAAGCCATATAAATTTAAGGACATAAAACATATCATGGTATCAGCAACTGTTGATAAGGACATTTGTGAGTATTGTTTTGGAAAGCAAAACGTAAAATTTTATGAATGTAAACAGGCAAATTATATGGGTACACTTAATCAATACTATGATAAGCCTATGAGCAGACATTGTATAGATGAGGATACCAGTATTTTGAAAAGGATATCTGATTGGTCTGGATTTGAACACATGATAACATTTAAAAAATATTCGATCGGAGATATGTATTTTGGAAATGCTATAGGGTGTGATTATTTAAAAGGGCAGAATATTGATGTAGTTGGTACACCATATCAAGTGGATTTCTTATATAAATTGTTTCCGTTTTCATTGGGATTAAATATAGATGAGAATGCTAAAATGAAATCTTGTATGGTTTCTCATAATGGGTATATTTTTACTTTTACTACTTATAGTGAAGAACAAGATGTTTTGAGAAAATTTCATTTCTGGATGATTGAAAGCGAACTGGAACAGGCAGTAGGCAGAGCAAGGTTACTGAGGTACAACTGCACTGTCAACTTGTTTTCCAATTTTCCATTAAAACAGGCAGAGATGAAAAAATATGAGTTTGAGAATGATTAAAAGCTAAAGTTTTGATAACAGATAAATGTGCCGTCGCATCTGCCAAGTAATAAAATTGAATATGTATGTTTCATTTTTAAAGAAAACAGACCACAGAAAAACAGTGGGAAGCATAGGAATTACAGAAACACCGGAGTTGCACCAGTATAAAAACATTATTTCCAGTAACCTTTTTATAAAAAATTTGTAAATTGGAGGGAAATATATGTTCTTAAATCAGGTTTTTGAGTTTTCTATGGTATTAAATGAAAAGAAATTTCAAGAAGTAATAGCACATGTAAAAGCAGATGAATGGGATGAGGAAAAGGAAGAGTATATAGACAATTCAATGGCAGAAAAGGGAATCATTTTCCGATACCGTGCAAGCTAGTATAAAAAGAAAGTGTTTATTATATATAACCTGCAATGGAAGCAGATGGATAAAACTTCAAAAGTAAATAAAGTTGTCAGCAAACTGGATAAAACCATCAGAGTATATTTTGGATATAAATATAAGCTGAATGATTTCATGCTATCAGGAATGCTGCTTGCTAATGACATAGATGTAGGACGGCAGGAAATTGTCAAAGAATATCTGAAAGTGTTTCACAGAATTGGGAAAGTAAAAAAATTCATGATAGCAGATTTGGAGAGTTTGGAAAAGCAGGAATATTTTTATTTACGAGGCAAAAGTAACGAAGTCATGTTTTTAGCTTATAGTTTGGAAGCTGCTATTAGTGAGCAGTATGGGAATATGGGCATAAGCCCCAAAAAAGCAAAGGCAGCAGTGAAGGGAGCAGAGGGGGTTTTACGTCTGGAAGTCCGCTTGGACAAGCCAAAAGCAATCCGTATCTATACCGCGGATGCCGATACGGCAGGGTGTATGAAGGAGTTATTGTGGGAACGGCAGAATATTTTTATTGATGTATTCAGACAGGTGTTTCCTTTTGGTGATTTTTATAAGAAGGACAAAGCTATGGAAATCATACAAAAGGAAGTTGGGGACAGGGTATTAAGGCGAAAAATGCTGCGACTGGTTACACTTATCCCAGAGAAGAAATCCTTGTACCTCGCCCAAAAAGCCATGAGCTGTAGCAGGGATATGGACAAAATAATGGAGTGGTTCGCTAAAATCAATCTGTCTCCGGTTACCTTAAGTAAACGACAAGATATGAAATATTTGAAATCTCTCTACTCATATCTGTTGGATGAAAAATAACATATTCTAATTCTTAATTCGTAATCACGTTTACAATAGCAATTTCAAAAGATTTTCGTGTTGCAATTCATTAATTTCAAAAGATTAGAATGTTTTATGTCATTACAAGTGTATTGATTTAGCAATGAATATGCATTATAATTAAAGAAAAAGGAGGTACATTTTTATGGCAAGTACAATTCAAGTGAGAGTAGATGATGAGCTTAAGATGAAATCCGATATGTTATTTAGGGATTTGGGTACTGATACAACAACAGCAATCAGAATATTTTTAACGCAGGCTGTAGCAAATAATGGTTTTCCATTTGAAATCAAGAGAAATACCGCAGAGTATAATCCATATACAGCAATGACGGAAGAAGAAATGTTTGCAAAATTAGAGAAATCCAGAAAGCATGGTGCGGAAGGGAAATATCGTGAAGCAGATGGAGTGATTTCTGATATGAGGTCAAAATATGGAATATAAGATAGTGATTATGGAAGATGCAGAGGAAGATTTAGACAAATTTGTTCGTTATCTTTTATTAGAAAAGAAGAGCGAACAAGCAGCGAGAAATTTGCTTGATGACTTTGAATCAACAATAGTTAGTTTGTCCCATATTGCTGGAAGCTTGAAAGAATGTGAAAATCCACGTTTAAAAGAACTGGGGTATAGACGGATTAATTTTATGACGCATAGGTATTTTATGCTTTATAGAATTGATGGGGATACTGTTTTTGTAGACAATATTTTTCATGAATTGCAGGATTATGAAAATAGGATGATATAATTTCTGTCTATCAAGGATGATATTTGCTTAGAAAAAATGTATGGAAAAGTTGATTTGTTGAGGGAGAAAAGTCTATGTTTGAACTTTTTAGGGAGTCAATAAGAGTTTTTTTACAATCTAACGGGGTTGATATTTGCGATTATAATTACAAAGAATCAGACAACTATAAGAAGATTAAAAATACAAAAATATGGGGAGTCGGTGGTATTAGTATATCATTGGAAGAGTTCATTGAGCGCTTTCTGTTGACTCGGCAAGAAGTATTTGATACCTATGAGAGTAAATATGATATGGGTAGTGCTTATGAGTTTGATGATAATGAATGTGAAGACGTAGAGGTAGCAAAAGAGATTATTACTATATTGAATTTAGCTTTTAAAAACGATATAGAAGCAGAGGCTGAGGAATTTGTTAATAAATTTTATAGAAAAAAGGGATTAATTGAACGTTTAAGAACAAGTCTTTGTGTTGATTTAGAATTATTTGATAAGGATAATATACGATGTAAACGTGAGAGATGTAAAATTTTATATTTTTTCTATATGTTGGAACACTATTATTTCCCTGATACGAATGTTTTAATGTTGCTTAATAAGCCATCAATGGAGAATATAGATAATTCATTCATAGGAATGAAAACATACAATGGGATGGTTATTAAGTTTATTAAAGATTCGCTTGAAAAAGAACTGTTTTTACCTGTAAAAGAAGAAATTAAAGGGGGAGTAGCCCAAATTGTATTGAAGTGGGATGAAATTATGGAAAATGCATATCTTCTAATGGATTTTTTGTATGAAAAGGGATACGATTATGATTTTGAGGAAACTATACGTTTACTGTTAACTGATTCGGAGAGAGTTAAAGTAAATAATATTCTTCAATATACATATTCTCCAATTGAAACGTTATATTTGAAAATGACACAGTATGAGTATATTGGAAATATACAGGATATAATTAAATTAAATAATATCCAAAAAGAGTACGATTTCAAAATATCACCAGAACTTGTAGAAGAAATGAAAAATCTTCATTACAAACTCATTGATATCGAAAATGTTGAGCGATTTATAGAAGAGGATGCGTTAAGAATATCTAAATATGTATATTTAAAACCTGAAGTAAGTAAGGAGGAAGTCAGAAGAATACGAAAGAGTAAAGGAAAGGTACATAAATGGATAGAGTTTTGTGCTCGTGCAAAACCAATGCTTAGTAAAGAAGATATAGCTAATGAGTTACAAATAGTATCTGTTTTGCAAGCCATTATACTGGACGATAAAAACGAGACTTTTAACTATTCTTTTCATGGATGGCAAAAATATATGAAACATATGCCCCAAGTTCAAGGAGGGTTAAAAAATGATAAGCATGTGCTTGATGCTTTGCAATGTTATTGGGTGCGAAAAGTTACAGACCGTTGGTATGCCAATATCGGAAGAGCTGATGTGAGAACGAAGACAAGAGCATTAGAGCAAGTTTGTGATAATATATTGCTGAAAATTTTGACGCAATCTAATTTGGATGAAATGAGAAAAGTACATGAATTTTATCTGTCGAAATTGGATGATGGATTGATTACAACAAGAAAACAGATTTCGGCAGTCAAACGGTTAACGAGCTATTTAAAGGATAAAGGATTTGAGTATGTAGATGAATGGTATATAATTCGTTATATATTTTTATTTCCTCCTGAAATAGAAGATATATATCAGAGTTTAATTGCGATGATAAACTATGTGATACAGACTCAGGAGTCTACATTGGAACTGAAAGACATTGAAGTTTTTGATGCAAGTGGTAAGGAGAGGCTGGAGGTTTCTTTTGAGTTATTTTTTGATTATAAAAGTAATAAATGTATTATGCAGGAATTTAAATTAGTTTAATAGACTACTGTTGTAAAAATAAGGTGGTAATTTTGGAGTGTTTCGTGTGTGGCGAAGCACTTTTTTTAATGATAAATTACAAAGCATCACATCAAAAAAATTTTAGGAGGAATAAAATTTATGCAGGATTTATACAGTGATTATGAAGAAAATGGAACAGAAGAAGTGCTGGAAAAAATGAAATTGCTTAGCAATGAAATCCGCAAATTAAAGAAAAAAAAGAAAGGAAAGGGAAAAAAGAAAAAGATAAAAAAAAGAATTAAGCATCTGGAAATGGAATGTGAACAACTTAAAAGAATTATGCTTTTTAATCAGTATCAAGAAAAGATGCAGTCAAAGCAACAAGTTTGGTGGCAGGAAGCTTTAACAACTTCATTACCCGGATTTTTTGAATTGGCAACTGCTGCTGTTAATAGGTTCCCCGATAAGCGAAGTTCAACAATATATTTGCCTGAAAAAAAATAATTTAAACGTAGAAGAGGAGGCATTCTCGCTTCCTCTCAATTTTAACTATTTATCTATTTGTTTATTCATTCAAAAAATGTATGTATATAGTACATGAAATTTTGACATAGAAGTATATGTTAGTTTATTAAACGAATGAATGAACACACAAAGGAGGAAAAGATGAAACTCAAAAAAATAAGACAGTTAATAATAAAGCATTATTCACGACACGGTGTTGATATTGATCTTATCCCACTAGAAATTATTGGAGATAATGAATGTATTATTTTCCAGATTAAATTAAAGCCAGGTACTAGAGAAAATTTAATCTTTGACCGTGCATCAGATATTAAAACAGCACTACAGATTCAATTATTTCAACCATTTAAAAGTGGTCTGAAAGTATGCTTAGCTGTCTCTGAAAAATCGGTTACACAAAATAGTCTTTGGAAAATGTTGACAAGTCAGACATTCCGCAGAAGCAAAATGTTACTCCCCATTGCTTTAGGATATGATATGAGATGCAAAATGGTTTTTGCTGATTTGAGTGAAATGCCACATGTTATGTATGCGGGGGCATCTAACTCAGGTAAAAGTACGGGACTTATCTGCCTTATTCTCAGTTTATTGTATAAAAATCCAGCTCAGAAAGTCAACATTATTCTTTTTGATGTTGTAAGCGATACAATGGATTCATTTGAAGGGGTTCCGCAGCTTTCATATCCCATTATTAAAGATACTGCGACAGGGGTTTATGTTATTAGAATGGTGGTAAAAGAAATGGAGCGTCGTAGTCAACTTGACCGTAAAGAGTTGCTAAAGCAACCAGCAATAATCTGTGTGATAGATGAGTATCTTTCTTTCCTATTGAATATTAGTGAACGAAAGGTGGTTCAAGAAGTAGAAGATTCAATTTCTAATCTTTTGCGGTGTGGTCGGCATGCAAAGATTCATATGGTGCTTTCTACGCAGAATGCTGCAAAAAAATCTATGCGAGTTGACATTAACAATATTAGTGCACGAGTTGCATTTGCGTGTGCCAAATATCAAGATTCTATAACGATTATTGGAGAGGGTGGTGCAGAAAAATTGCAGGGAAAAGGTTCATTACTATATAAGTCGAAAGAATATCCTGATCCGATACAGTTGCAGGGAGCATTTATGGATTCTGCGAATGTTGTACAGTTGGTAGATCGAATAAAAGCATCAAATCATGATTTAAGCAGAAAATTTGTTATACCTGAATTAGAAATGGAAGATCCATTAATGCAGGAACTTGAGATTATATCCAGTGTATCAGTCAAAGAGAAGGAACTAGCGGATATTATTATGTGGACTTTAATGCATAAGACTATTTCTGTGAGTCAGATAAAAGAGCATTTTAGCATGGGAAACAGGGCAAATGAAATTATGGACGTGCTTTGTAGAATGAACATTGTCACAACTAAGTTCTCAAATCAGCCGAGAAAGGTTATTCCAAACAGTATTGAAGAGTTGACTTATGAAACGGTAAATTTATTGGAACATTCCGGATACACTATGGAACAGATTGGAAGGAATTTTGAAGATAAGTAAAGGAAAGTGATAGTATTTCTATTATGCAACAGCTTTACAAAAAGCTGTTGCTGATACAATTGTAGTGGATAGGAGCACGCCCGCTAAACGTATGCTCGTTTTGCTTGATTATATATTCTTCATGACAGGGAGGTAAAAAACATGAAGCAAAGTATATTAAAATTTGAAGTATGTACAAGCAATGCTCAAAACATATTCAGAACAATTTTCAAAACACAACACAGCAGAATGATTTACCTATCTTTGAAGGTAAACGATTCGGATTGTACTATATTAGATTGTTTCTACATTGACCGCAATCAGGGCAAAATCGAGGAAGAGCGTTATAGTTCTAAACCAAAAAAATTACAGACATTTCAATGCCGATTGGATGAATTACTTTCAGTAATTGCAACCGAGCTTGACAAGAAATTTTATGGTGTGGAATTTATTCATGATGATAATGCGAACTTATCGCTTGAAGAATATTTGAAAATGAAAACATCCGGAGCAGGCAATAAGTATCATTTTCTAATCATGGTAGGAGATGGTGAAGATTATAATGGTATTCCTTTACGACTATGTACTCGGCTGAAAAATAAGCTTTATCGATTAATTTATATTGAATTAGAATACTATAATGGCGGAAAAGGGGTTGTCAGACAGTGCTACTACTACGACCGTAAATACAAACGTCAGAATATAAAGATAACGCCACATCAGCTGACAAGTTGTTTCTTTCCGTACACCCGTGAGGGAATATTAAATCTGCTAAACCATGAAATTTGCTGTAATTTCACACATATGATAGTAACAAGTGGAATCGATTTGGATTCCAACACAACACCACTTTGTGGGACGATCTAGGAGGTGTCACATGGATTTTTTAACAAAGGAATATACTGACATTAAGAAAAAAACACACAGAGTAGAACATATTATTTTATCAGCTAATAATAGGAACAGCAAGGAACAGATTATGGAAGAGTTGTTTCAAGCATTAACGAAACCAATCCGGAATATTACCGCATAACAATCACAATTAAAATTTATCTTGAAGGGAGGTGGTGTCAAATGGCAATTGTTCTATATGCGAGAAAATCAGTAGAACGCGAAAACAGCATCAGCTGCGAAACTCAAATAGAATATTGTAAGTCAGTTCTTAAACTGGATGAACGGAATGAAAAGATTTTGACATTTATAGACAATGGTTTTTCCGGTGGGAATATTAATCGTGATGGTTTTCAGAAGATGATGAAGCTTGTCCGGCAAAATAAAATCAGTAAAGTAATTGTTTATAAACTTGACCGAATCAGTCGTTCGCTTTCGGACTTTGTAAATATTTTGCAGGAATTCAAAGAGCATAAAGTTGAGTTTGTTTCTTCGCAGGAATCCTTTGACACATCCTCCCCTTATGGAGAGTTGATTGTTAAAATTCTGATGGTATTTGCAGAGTTTGAGAGAACATCCACTATTAATCGTGTAACTCAGGCTTATGCTCATCGGAGCGAAATGGGGTTTTATATGGGAGGCAGGCAGCCTTATGGGTTTGAGCTTGTACCGACCGTTATTCATAATATAAAGACTAAAAAGTTAAATCCTATACCATCAGAAGTTGAACAAATACGATACATATTTGAGGTTTACGCACAGGAAAGTGTTTCGCTAAGACGATTATTAGATATTTTGATTGCTGAAAATAAAAAGCCATTGAATGGAAGTAATTGGTCTACAGCAAAGCTTTCCAATTTGTTAAGGAACCCTATTTATGTTAAGGCGGATTCAGATGTATATGATTATTATGACAGGCATGGGGTGCAGATGATAACAGATGTGTCAATGTTTACAGGAGAATACGGGGCACAGCTATATGGACGTACCAAACATAATCCTGACGATCCGGATTGGTCTGATATGAAACTGGTGATTTTGACTCATACTGGAGTAGTAGATTCGGATATCTGGCTTAAATGCCAGAGAAAGTTGGAGAAGAATAAGCAAATAGGGAATAGTGTCAGTAATCGTACCAGTTGGCTGTCCGGCAAGTTAATTTGTGAAAAATGCGGACACACAATGACTACCATTAAAGGTAAAATCAATAAAGATGGTGAAATGCGGCGGTATTTCAACTGTACCGGAAAGTCACATAAGAAAATTTGTACAGGACCGAAAGTATCTATATATGCTGAGGATTTGGAGAACATGGTTTATGACTGCATTGCTGAGAAATTGTTGGATTTGAAGGGGACAAAACATAAAACTGAAACAAGTAATACTGCCGAAATCAATGATTTGAAGCTGAAAATTAAAGCAATTGAAAAGTCAGAAAAGCAACTTTTGGATACTATGCTGGCTGGTGGTTTTAATGATGATTTGCTGATGCTTGCAAACCAGAAAGCTACACAGCTTAAAAGAGACAGACTGGCATTATATGAAAGAATAGAAGAAATAAAGAGCAGAGATGATGAAAAAGATATTGTTGTAAATTTGGCTAAATCATGGAAATCGGCTGATTATAACAGGAAAAAAGCAGTTGCTATGATTATGATAGATAAGATTGTTATAAGTGAGGATGGGAGTACTAAGATAATATGGAATATATGAAAGCCGGAGGGATTATTCCTGATGGCTTTCATATATTATATGTAATATAAGTTTGATTTGTAGTTTTTTTTGATGAATATGGAAATCTATTGGTGGCAATGCATTGATAGTATAGTTCAATCATATGGTTGGCAGTTATAACAATATTTATAGAGTATAAATGTCGAACATTATGCTGTTGAAAAATTCAGAAAAGTAAGGGCCGAGGTAGGTGGAAAACAGATTGAGAAGAAGACCGCGATACAGTAGATATTTTAGTTGCTTTAAAATTTAATATGATAATATGCAATGTAAGTATTTTTCGGCTAATTTTAATTCATAATATATTTTAGCCGAAAAAGTTCTTGCTCTTTTATTTATTTTTCGGCTAATATATAAATATAATACAAATTAGCCGAAGGAGGTTTTTATGAACTATATATCAAGAAATTTGGAAAAAGTAGTTTCAACGGTGACAAAAGAATATCCAGTTGTATTGGTAACCGGACCCAGACAGGTAGGAAAGACCACAATGCTTCAGAAGCTAATGGAAGGTACAGATAGAAGTTATGTATCGTTAGATGATTTGAACGAGCGAAATCTTGCGAAGACGGATCCTGAGTTGTTTTTACAGTTGCATAAGACACCAGTATTGATTGATGAGGTTCAGTATGCACCGGAATTATTTAATTATATAAAAATACATGTAGACAGGAATCATGAGCCGGGAGCATTTTGGCTTACCGGTTCACAGGTGTTTAAGTTGATGCGTGGGGTACAGGAGTCTTTAGCCGGAAGAGTTGCAGTGCTTTCGTTAACGTCATTATCTCAGGCAGAACTCTGTAATGGAGAAATGGAATCATTTACAATTGATTTGGATGCATTATCTAGGAGAGGTAAAGAAAGAAAACAGGTTGATACGAGAGGTGTTTTTGAACGAATATATAGAGGTTCTATGCCGGCTATTGTAAGTGGCCGAAATAGTAATAGTCAGATATTTTATAGTAGTTATTTATCCACTTATATTGAGAGAGATGTAAAAGAATTATCAGATGCTATAGATTCACTAAAATTTTTGCATTTTATCACTGCAGTAGCCGCAAGGTGCGGTCAAATGCTGAATGTCGCAGATATTGCCAGAGATGCAGATATTAACCAAAAACAGGCAAAAGACTGGTTAGGAATATTGGAAACGTTGGGCATCATATTTTATTTGCATCCGTATTCTAATAATCTCTTAAAGAGACTTGTAAAGACACCGAAATTGTATTTTTATGATACAGGATTGGTTTGTTATTTGACAAAGTGGAGCAGTGCAGAGACTTTGGAATGTGGCGCAATGAATGGTGCTATATTAGAGAACTATGTGGTTGCTGAGATAATGAAAACATATCTATGCAGTGGTAAGGAACCATTTATGTACTATTATCGTGACAAGGATGCAAAAGAAATCGATATTGTATTAGAGCATGATGGAGTACTTAATCCAATTGAAATAAAGAAGACTTCTAATCCGGGGGCAGAGCTTATTAAGGTGTTTGATTTGTTGGATAGAGCATCAACACCGCGTTCTAAGGGGGCAGTGATTTGTATGAAACCGGGATTGAGTGCAATTGATAGAGATAATTATATTGTGCCGATTTGGATGATATAGATTAGTGATTTTGTTTGATGAAAATGGCAATCCATTAGAAGAGTAATGCACTGACAGCGTAAGCTCAAGAGTATGATTGGCAAGGACAATGATATTTAGTGAGTACAGATGCCCAATATCACTCCGCATGTGTGCCGCCATACTTATTGTTACAATATGGCAAAATCGGGAATGAATCCAAAAACATTGCAGTACCTCATGGGATATTCGGATATCAGTGTTACGATGAGTGTATACACGCATATCAGCTTTGGTGATGAGGAAGAACTGGGATGAATGGAGGAGTTTAGCAAAGCACGAGCAGAGATTGAAAAGAAAAACGATGCAAAAGCGGTATTACAGAAAATGTTTAAAGTAGTGTAGAAATGCTACATGACAGAGATGCTCCGGTTACTGGGCGTTTTCTCTATGGAAAAATGATATAGGTGACGATATAATAAGTACTAATATTAAAAAATATATGAAAATATAAATAAGAGATAAAAACGATGACGAAAGCAGAAAGAATAAAAAAAGAAAAGAAACAAAAAGCAATTGGAGAAAATTGTCTTTTTGCAGTTGGGATTAATAAATATCTTCAAAATCAGGATTGCCTAGATAATTGTGAACAAGATGCAACATTAGTGCACAATGTTTTCGCAAAGTCAAATTTTTTGGCAATGTCAACGGATAGTTGCCTACTCATTTCCGATGATGAAGCAAAGACCAGTAAAAAAGCAATTTTAGATATGTTACATGAAAGAAAAGGGCAGTTCAAAAAAGATAAAAATATTATTTTCTATTACAGTGGTCATGGATGTACGATAGATGGAGAATTTTATTTTTTTGTATCTGACTCGGAGAAGAACGCTGAAACAATGATATCATTAAAAGAGTTATTAGAGAGTTTAAAGGAACTATATTCCGGTGATCGTGGAAGTATTACAGTTCTAATTGATGCTTGTTGTGAAAGAGTTGGAAACAAGAAAGGATTGCAGGTTCAATCTGATAATTATGTGCTAAAGTATTTGAAAATGGCGAAAGGAATGGGAGTAATTTTTTCATGCACAGAAGGAGAATATTCGCTAGACTGTTTTAACAACCAAGAAATTAGTGTATTTACTTCTTTTTTGTTAGATGCTTTGAAAGGACAAGCAAGAGCATTAGATGGCAATTTCTTGACTTTTGCGTCTCTGTATAAATATATAGAGGAACAGTCAAATTTGGTTAGCATGAGTAACTCACAGATTAAGCAACATCCAACGTGCCTATTTGAGGGGAAGAATATTATATATGCTATTGTTGATGATGAGGATATTAAAACAGAACAGGAAAAACATCAAGTATTTTCGTTTCGAGAAAAAATAGAAGAGGCTTTGTCTGAGCTGCGTTTTCAGATTTCTTCTGCTATAATAGAAAAGTGTATTGTTATAGGAAGTGGTGAAGACGGATTTAATCCTTCTCAAAATTGTGTATATATGGTATGTAAGGAATTGAAAAAAATGGGATATTTGTATTACGGATGGGAAAAGACATTAAATAATCTATATTATTATAGTGCAATGTTTGAAAATGGCGAGGGAATTACAATACCATATAGTGTACAAAAAGTGTTTTTAGAAGATATGAATTATTTCCTAAATTCTATTCCGACATATACAAATGATTTTTTTGAGATAAATCTACGTTCTTAAATATTTTAATTTAGAAAGTGTGAATGATTAAATAAAGTATTTATTTTAAACGGAAAATAATTTTAGGACATAATGAAATGAAAATACATAAGATAGATAGCTTACAAGAACTGCTAGCGTTTGTAAAAGACACTAATTCGGAAAATAATTATTGGTTTAGAGGACATGCAGATTCTAATTATATTTTAAATCCGAGCGCATATAGAAATCTTTATGTGATTGCTGATCAATTTGATAGACCTGTTGAACCAAGAAAATTGAAAGAGTTTAATAACCGCGGTGATAAAATATTGTTATTGCATAAGATATATTTAGCTTCATTTTTAAAAGAATTAAATAAAAATAATATAACATATGATACGTCCTTGAATATAGTTGACTTATATTGTTTGGCTCAACATTATGGTGTTTGGACTCCTATGATGGATTGGACTACAGATTTTTCCGTGGCGCTATTTTTTGCTTGTGATGGTCGTAAGAAAGATTCTGATTGTTCTGTTTTTTTGCTTGAACCAAAGAGATGGAATGAAATGGCAAGTGGATGTAAAAAAATATTTACTTCGGATGAAATTATAAAAATTTCAAATCTTATTCCTTTGGCAATTTATGGAAAAAAATATGATAAAAGAATGTGCCGTCAATCAGGCAATTTTATGGTTCATGGGAACTTGGTATGGCCACTGGAACATTATAATGTGGATGAAGAAACACTAATTAAAATCATAATACCTAGCAAGGTGGCAGATGAACTGGAAGTATATATGAAATGCTTTGGGATTACTCATGATTCTATATATGTAGATGAAGATGAAAAAGATGAAATATCAAAAAGCTTGAAGGAATTTAATGAAAGAAAGTTAAAAGAATTGTTGGAGAAATGTAAGAATAAATGGGAAATGACTCCGAAAGAAGATAGAGGCATATCGAGACATTTGCTTTAAACGCTTAGTAGTAGGAAACTCCATTTTACTACTATATCTACTATTAATAGGTATTCAAAACTTGCTTAATTATGCTATAATTTGCCTAGTTGACACGCAAACAACAATTTAAACAATATTCTGGAAATGCTTGCAAAACAGAGCATTTCTGGGATATTTAAGATGTTTGAAAACTATGGTAAAAGTTCTATTCTTTTACTACGGCACTACCTCTGTGAGTAAAAGAAATGTCGGCTATTGATTGGATAAATCAATGCAAATCGTGGCGTTGTGAAAAGTGCCTTACTACAGTTCAGTCAACGTAAAATATATATGTACAAATCCCACTTTTCTTGGGTAGTAAAGGCACCATGTAACTATGCAGGTGCCTTTTTGGCAGAAAGAAAAAACATTATTCCGTTATTTTATCAAATATTGTTCCGATATTATTAATATTATTCCGATAAAGTGATATACTATATCGTAGATTGGAGGAATAGTCTATGTTCATGACAGTAAAACAGGCTTCTGAAAAATGGGGCATTTCTGATAGAAGAATCCGAGTTCTTTGCTCAGAAGGGAAAATTCCGGGTGCGTACCAGGAAGGACGCGGGTGGAAAATTCCTGTGGATGCAAAGAAACCAGCAGATGGTCGTTATAAATCGAAGGAAAGTCTGTTGCTGCAAATCGACCGCAAAAAGGTAGAGCTGGACGGAAGAAGACCTTTGACGGCGGGCGAAGTGGAAAGGCTAAACGAGGAGTTTATCGTGGAATACACATACAACTCTAACGCTATTGAAGGAAATACACTTACCCTGCGAGAAACAGATTTGGTACTTCGAGGTCTTACAATTGACCAAAAACCGTTAAAAGACCATATGGAGGCAGTCGGTCATAAAGATGCATTTGATTTTGTGAGCGAACTTGTGAAAGATAATGTTCCACTTAGTGAAAGCATCATCAAGCAGATTCATTACCTTGTCCTTGCGGATAAGAAAGAGGATCGTGGTGCATACCGCAGAGTTCCCGTTCGTATTATGGGCGCACAACATGAACCTGTGCAGCCGTATCTTATTGAACCTAAGATGGAACAGCTATTACATGATTTTGCTGAAAGCAGTTCGCATATTGTAACAAAACTGGCTCGTTTTCATATTGAGTTTGAGGGCATCCATCCTTTCATTGATGGTAATGGCAGAACCGGAAGACTGCTTGTGAATCTTGAATTGATGAAGGCAGGATATCCACCTATCGATATTAAGTTTGCAGATAGAATTGCCTACTACAATGCATTTGATGAGTATCATGTGAAACATAATCTTTCGGCAATGGAAAATCTGTTTGCAGGATACATCAATGCAAGATTAGATATGTATTTGGATATGTTGCAGGAATAACCGTTCTACTATAGAAATTAATAAAGCAAAGGTATCGGTCGGCATGACCGGTGCCTTTGCTTCAAATCTACTTAAATCAGTAACATTCGCTTCACCGAATCGCTGGAAGTGTACGATTTCTCTTGCACGCAGGAAACGAATAGGTTCACATACATCTGAGTCGTGTACTAAACGTAAAATATTGTCATAAGTTGACCGTGCTTTTTGTTCTGCTGCCATATCCTCAAATAAGTCCGTAATCGGATCCCCCTTTGACTGAAATACGCATGCATTAAATGGTGTACCGCCTGCTGCCTGAGGCCAAAGTGCAAGTGTGTGGTCTACATAGTATTTATCAAATCCGCTACGTTCGATTTCTTCCATAGAAAGATTTTTTGTAAGCTGATAGACAATAGAGGAGACCATTTCCATATGCGCAAGTTCTTCAGTCCCAATATCCGTAAGCAATCCTGCCACCTCATTATAAGGCATCGTATATCTTTGGGAAATATACCTCATAGAAGCAGCAAGCTCACCGTCCGGACCTCCGAACTGGCTAATAATCACTTGTGCAAGTTTAGCATTAGGTTCCTTAATTTTTACCGGAAACTGTAATCTTTTTTCATAATTCCACATAAATTAACATCCTCCTTCCCAAGGCATAGGATCAAGTGCCCATGACCATTCTTTACCACAGGTATCAGCAGTATCTAAAGTGAGAGGAGTAAATTTTACGGCATATTCACGCATTGCCTGATTTCGTTTTCTTGTCTGATGAGCAAAATAATTGACAGCATCTTTATCATGTGGATGCGTATCAAGATATTGAGTCATTTCTACCATAACAAAGCTAAGTGTATTAATATCATTCATCAGACATTCACGTTCTGACATAGAATTATAGTTCATGATTTTTTTCTCCTTCCTACAAACGGTTTTGTGAGTTCCGGAAAGATAGTACCGATTTTTAAGGCTTCATCCAGATTTTCATAAATGTGTGACATTTGCTGGAACGGTACATATGCCATTGCAATTGGAAAACGTTCGAAATATTCATCAAAATTATAATCTTTCATAAAACTCCTTTCATAAATTTTTCATTCTTTTAATAGTATAGTATGGTTGAAGTTTGCACATGTTTCACGTTTTTTTGAGTTTTTAAACAAAATCAGCAACCAGAAAAGCAAAAAAATATAGGTTATTTGCCGTAAATTCCACCGATTTATACAGATATGACGGTTGCTGAATACTTAAATTTGTGGCAGATATATTTACATTCTGTAA
The DNA here is from genome assembly GCA_017437065.1 of Lachnospiraceae bacterium. Taxonomy (GTDB): domain Bacteria; phylum Bacillota; class Clostridia; order Lachnospirales; family Lachnospiraceae; genus RGIG3002. The sequence continues at coordinate 36,222 of JAFSBX010000139.1, read as the reverse complement.
TCAGACAACTTTCCATGGCGACCACACTGTTTTTCCTTGGATTGTATTTTAACAGCATCAATTGGTATCGAACAGATTATTATAGGAAAATATCTGGCATTATTGATGATATTTGTAATCTTAACTATTTACTATTGCTGTAAGTAGTCTTGTAAATGTTCCGAGTGCTATTTTATTATTGGAATCATTATTTGGATAAGACATAGGAATGCATAATAGTGCATATGGCATTACTCGTTGCATATTGTTGTGATTTTTTTAACAAATAGCTTGATTTCCTCGTCTGTTTATGTGAAAATATAAAGACAGATGGGGAATTTTTTTGTCTTATAAGTAATAAAATTCCCTAATATACGAATGTTAAAAACAGAACGGAGGCAATATGAGAGGTATAGATACGCAAGTTCGCAAAATGCGACGTCGTGTGTTTAAAGAAGTGGCAAATCTTGCTTATACATCCGATAATTTAATTAATGATGTGGAAGCATTACCTTATAAAATTGTTGATTATGATGAACCGGAATGTCGTGAGAGTGTGTATCGTGAACGTGCAATTATTCGTGAAAGAATTCGCCTTGCGATGGGAATGAGCTTAAGACCTGAAAATGTTCCGGTACATGCTACACAGGGACTGGAAGAATCAAATATTTCGGAAAAATATTACGAACCGCCTCTTATGCAGGTAATTCCGTCGGCATGTAATGCCTGTCCGGAAAACCGCTATGAGGTGACAAATAAATGTATGGGATGTATTGCACATCCATGCAGGGAAGTTTGTCCGAGAAATGCCATTACAGTTGTAAATGGCAAATCCGTTATCGATCAGGAAAAGTGTATTAAATGCGGAAAGTGTAAGTCTATTTGCCCATATGATGCCATTTCCCATCAGGTACGACCTTGTGCGGTAGCATGCGGAGTAGGTGCGATTAAGAGTGACCGCATGGAACGAGCCGTAATTGATAATGATATTTGTGTTTCCTGCGGTATGTGTATGGTAAATTGTCCCTTCGGCGCGATTGCAGATAAATCACAGATATTTCAGCTGATTAAAGCATTGTTGTCAGGTAAGAAAATTATTGCACAGGTAGCTCCCGCATTTGTAGGTCAGTTTGGTCCGAATGTTACCCCGGAAATGTTTAAAAAAGCATTAAAAGAGCTTGGTTTTGCAGATGTATATGAAACTGCCATTGGTGCAGATGCCGGTGCATTGGCAGAAGCCAAACACTATGTGGAAGAAGTTGCAAGCGGAAAACAGTCTTTCAGCCTGACTTCCTGTTGTCCATCCTGGTCAATGCTTGCTAAGAAATTTTTCCCGGAAACCATTGATAAAATTTCCAACGAATTGACACCTATGGTGGCAACTGCAAGAGTTATCAAGGAAGAACATCCGGATGCCGGTGTAGTATTTATCGGACCATGTGCCTCCAAAAAGTTGGAAGCTTCCAGAACAACTATACGTTCGGATGTTGATTTTGTTATTACTTTTGAAGAGCTTGCAGGTATGTTTGAAGCCAGAGGTATTGATTTGGAAAGTATTCAGTCAGAAGAAGTGATGAATGATGCAACAGGTGCCGGACGTGGTTATGGTGTTGCCGGTGGTGTAGCGAGTGCTATCGAAAATGTAATTCAGGAATATTATCCGGATGTTGATGTACATATCGAACATGCTGAAAGTCTTTCAGAATGCAAGAAAATGCTGATGCTTGCAAAAGCAGGAAAGAAAAACGGGTGTCTGATAGAAGGTATGGCGTGTCCGGGAGGATGTATTGCCGGAGCAGGTACAAATATTGCAATTAATCAGGCAGCGAAGGAACTGGCATCCTTTAAAAATAAAGCAGATAAGAAATTACCTGATAAAGATAATTGATAAATTCATTATGAAGAGGAGATATAAACATGACAAAAATTAGAACAAGATATGCACCAAGTCCAACCGGAAGAATGCACGTTGGAAATCTGCGTTCTGCATTGTATGAATTTTTAATTGCAAAGCATGATGGGGGAACTTTCATGCTTCGTATTGAAGATACGGATCAGGAGCGTTATGTAGAAGGTGCCGTTGACATTATTTATCGTACCATGGAAAAAACAGGAATGATTCATGATGAAGGACCGGATAAAGACGGCGGTGTTGGTCCATATGTTCAGAGTGAACGTATGAAAACCGGTATTTATATGAAATATGCAAAAGAATTGGTTGACAAAGGAGAGGCTTATTACTGTTTCTGTGATAAAGAAAGACTTGCCAGCTTAAAAACAGAGGTTGTAGAAGGAAAAGAAATTACAGTTTATGATAAACACTGTCTTTCCCTTTCCAAGGAAGAAGTAGAAGCTAATTTAGCGGAAGGAAAACCGTTTGTTATCCGTCAGAACAATCCGACAGAAGGAACGACTACATTCCATGATGAGCTTTATGGAGATATTACCGTAGATAACTCTGAATTAGACGATATGATTCTGATTAAATCGGACGGATATCCGACATACAATTTTGCAAACGTAGTAGATGACCATACCATGAACATCACGCATGTAGTAAGAGGGAATGAATACCTTTCTTCTTCACCGAAATATGTAAGATTGTATGACGCATTTGGCTGGGACGTGCCTGTTTATGTGCATTTGCCATTAATTACTGACGAAAATCATAAGAAATTATCCAAGAGAAGCGGACATTCATCTTTTGAAGATTTGTTAGAACAGGGATTTTTAGCAGAAGCAGTTGTAAATTATATTGCATTACTTGGCTGGAGCCCGGAAGATAACAGGGAAATCTTTACACTGGATGAATTAATTAAAGACTTTGATTACCACAGAATCAGCAAATCTCCGGCAGTTTTCGACATCGTAAAACTCAAATGGATGAATGGTGAATATTTAAAAGCAATGGATGACGAGAAGTTTTATGAAATGGCACTTCCCTATTTACAGGAAGCACTTTCTAAACCTTTCGATTTAAAGAAAATTGCGGCAATGGTAAAAACCAGAATCGAAGTTTTCCCGGATATTAAAGATTTAGTAGATTTCTTTGAAACTCTTCCGGAATACGATACTGCAATGTATACTCATAAGAAAATGAAAACAGATGAAGCTTCCTCTTTGGAAGTATTGGAAGAACTTCTTCCGGTATTAAAAGAGCAGGAAGACTATAGTAACGATGCTCTCTATCAAATGCTCCTTGGTTTCGTAGAAAAGAAAGGATGTAAGAACGGTTATGTAATGTGGCCGGTAAGAACAGCTGTGTCAGGTAAACAGATGACTCCTGCAGGTGCGACGGAAATTATGGAGATTATAGGTAAAGAAGAAACCATAAAACGAGTAGAAAAAGGAATTGAACTTTTAAAAAATGCCGTTAAATAATTGTAACGAAGCACAGCTTCGTGCCGTGAAACATTTCAAGGGACCGATGCTTTTAACAGCCGGTCCCGGAAGCGGCAAAACATTTACCATCGTAGAGAGAATTCGTTATCTTATAGAGCAGTATCAGGTCGAACCATCCAACATTTTAGTAATTACTTTTACAAAAGCCGCAGCACTGGAAATGGAACAGCGGTTTTCTAAAGCAGTGAAAGACAACAACTATCCGGTAAATTTTGGAACCTTTCACGCAGTCTTTTTTCACATATTAAAACAAGCGTATCAATATAATTCCAATAATATTATTACAGAAAAAGAAAAAAGAGAATATTTATCATATGCTCTTGAAGGAATAAAAAATAAAGAGAAAGAGAATCTTTCAGAGCAGCTTTTAAGTGAATTTGGTAAAGTAAAGAACAGTATAGGAGGTATAGAGAATTATCGGTTTGAAAACGGCTATATGGAGCCGGAGGAGTTTTCTTATGTATATAAAAAATATAGAAAACTATGTATGGAAAGACGAAAAATGGATTTTGATGATATGGCATTACAATGTCTGGAACTCTTTTGCAAACGAAAAGATATTTTAGAAAAATGGCAAAGGAGGTTTCCGTTTATTATGATAGATGAATTTCAGGATATTAATGCAGTGCAATATGCCGTTATGCGTTTTCTTGCCGGGGAAGAGAAGAATATTTTAGCAGTAGGAGACGACGATCAGTCTATCTACGGATTTCGTGGTGCTAATCCAATGATTATGCAGAAATTCCTTACAGATTTCCCAAATACCAGTCAGGTAGTTTTGGATAAAAACTACCGTTCCGGAAAGAAAATCGTAGAAACAGCAATGGATATTATCAAGGAAAATCAAAATCGTATACCTAAAATAATTAAAACAGGAACAGACCGGGAAGGAAGGGTCAGTCTAAATGTTTTTCAGGATAAAGAAAAAGAATATGAGGAAATTATCAAAAAATTAAAAAAATATCAACAAAATAAACAATTGAATCAATGTGCTGTTATACTGCGAACCAATCAGGGAACAGCGTATATGAAAAGATTACTTCAAAAAGAAGAAATTCCTTTTGTTTCCCATGAAAGAAGAAGTATTTTTTTTGAACATTTTATTATGCGGGACATGGAAGACTATATTTTGTTTGCGAAAGGTGAACGGACAAGAGAACGATTTTTTCATATTATGAATAAACCCTCTCGATTTATCAGCCGGGAAAGTATAGGTAACGGAAACGTGGATTTTAATAAAATAAGGCAATATTACAATGAAAATCTTAAAATGGCACATACTATTGAAAGACTGGAAAAGGATATAGAAATGTTAAAGGAAATGCCCCCCTTTCTTGCCATAAATTATATCAGAAAAGCAATGAGATATGATGATTACCTGAAGGAATTGAAGTTAAAGGGAATCGGCAAAACAACAGAAAACTATGAAGAAATAATCGAATGTATACAAAAGGATGCCGCAGACTACAGAAGTATAGAGGCGTGGTTGTTATCTATAGAAGAACGTAGAAACAGCAATGAAAAAGTTTGTTCAAACAATGCAGAAAAAGACGAAATCACAGATGAAGTATGTGTTATTACCATGCATGGTGCAAAGGGCTTGGAGTTCGAAACGGTATTTCTGCCGGATTTAAATGAAGGAACCGTACCGTACGGAAAGATGCTGTCAAAAGAGGAAGAAGAAGAGGAACGGCGTATTTTTTATGTTGCGGTTACAAGGGCAAAAGAAAATCTTGAATTGTTTTATATAGATAATGAGCGTGAAAAGCCTTCACGTTTCCTGAAAAATAATAAGACGATCCCTAAAAAGAAACCGTCTTAAAAGAATTATTCTGCGTCTACAATTTCATCAAACTCCGCATTATCCAGGTATTCGTCAAATGCATCAGCAACCATTTCGTATTCGTCATCATTATCGATATACTCTAATTCCGGTTCTGCATTAACATCATTTTCATCCTCAAAATAGCGGTAAAACCAAACTTCACCGTCTTCATTTTCACCATTTTCATCCAAAGGAAGAAGAACGATATAGTCTTTTTTCTGTACATTTAAGATTGTAACAATGGCACAGCTTACAACGCTACCATCTTCCAATTCCAAATCGACAGTCATTTCTTCGTCGTTTAATTCTTCCTTTTTGTTTAAATCATTTCCCATATGATATCCTCCTAGTGTGTGAATTCGCACAATATACAAAGGTATTGTACAAAATATGGACAATTTAATCAATAGGATATGGGAAAATAGTTTCATGATGGAAAAAAATATGGTAAACTATATATAACATTATGTGTGGAGGCTGATTATGACGAAAAAAATTGCAATAGAACAGGGAAAAATATCACCTAGAGGAATCAGCCGTTATAAAGACGGAATCAATATTGCAGTAAAAATCCCGCGTGCAAAGGACTGCGGAATCTTTTTATGGACAAAAACAGATGAAGGTCATGAAAAAAAACATAAAATTCCTTTTACAGATAAATTTCGTATTGGAGATATCAGCTGCATGTATTTACCGAAAGTTGATGCGGCAGGATGTCGTTACCAGCTTTATGCGGATGGTACAGTCATAAAAGATATATATGCGGGCAAAATATCCGGAAATGAAAAATGGGGAAAGTCTGTTAATCAAAAGGATATTTTTTACAAAATAGCAGAATCGGATTTTTCATGGGAACAGGATCAGACTTTAAAAATCCCATATGAACATAGTTATTTTTATTGTTTGCACGTAAGAGGGTTTACAAAGCATAAATCTTCCAAAGTAGCAGAACGTGGAACGTTTCAAGGGATTATAGAGAAGATTCCATATTTAAAAGAATTAGGAATTACAGCTATTGAAATGATGCCTGCTTACGATTTTTGTGAAACAGTGTTGCCTTTTGAAGGCAAACTGTCCATGAACGAGGTTGCGAAGCAGTATACGAAAGATTTGAATAAGGAAAAAGAAAGTATTAAAATTAATTATTGGGGTTATACGAAAAATTGTCATTATTTTGTCCCAAAAGCATCTTATGCAGCGGTGCCTTCACAAGTAGAGACAGAGTTTAAAACAATGGTAAAAGAATTGCATAAAAATGGCATAGAGTTGATTATGCAGTTTTATTTTGAACAGGAAAATCCCGGATTTATTTTAGAAGTTTTAAAATTCTGGCGAATGGAATACCATGTAGATGGCTTTCATTTAAAGGGAGAGCACTTGCCATTGACGTTATTAGCGACGGAAGAACTTTTAAAAGATACAAAGCTATTCTATTATTCTTTTCCGTATGATGAGATATACAGAGAAGAGGAAGTCGTTTCATATCGTAATTTAGCATCTTATCGTGATGATTGTATGTATGATATGCGTCGTTATTTAAAGGGTGATGAAAATATGCTTACTGCTTTGGTAGGACATTTACGTCACAATAGTGATAATCATGGTGTGATTCATTATATTACTAATTATTATGGATTTACACTTGCTGATTTAGTATCCTATGAACGTAAACACAATTGGGAAAATGGTGAAGAAAACAGAGACGGAAATGATTTTAACTACAGCTGGAATTGTGGTGTTGAAGGACCAAGTCGGAAAAAAAGCGTAGTGGAACTGCGTAAAAAACAGATGAGAAACGCATTTAACTTAGTATTTTTATCTCAGGCAGCACCGGCATTTCTGGCAGGAGATGAATTTGGAAACAGTCAGAAAGGAAATAACAATCCATACTGCCTTGACAATGAAATTACCTGGCTGAACTGGTCCTTACTTGAAAAGAATAAAGAATGGTTTTCCTATGTAAAAAGTCTGATTGCTTTCAGAAAAGCACACCCTGTATTACAAGGGTTCAGAACATTAAAAATGATGGATACACTTTCCTGCGGTTATCCGGATGTATCTTATCATGGAAGTCAGGCGTGGAGACCGGAACTTGAAAATTATAATCGTCATGTAGGAATCTTATATGCTGGAAATTATGGAAAGAAAGATAAAAAAGAAGATGACAACACCTTTTTTATTGCATATAATATGCACTGGCAAAAAAGAAAACTGGCACTGCCGAAGCTTCCGAAAGGAAAAGAATGGTACATTTTAGCAAATACGGAAAATGATGCAAGTATTCCTGATGTGTCGGAAGCGCTTACAAAGGCAGAAACAGGCGTGGAAATTGAATTGAAGCCACGTACGATTGTTATTTATGTAGCAAAATAAAATATGCTGAAAAGGGCAGATGTTTGAATGAAAATATGGCAACATTTTAAGACAATCACATATCACAAATATTTAGTGGCAAAAGGCTGTTTTCGGGTAGGACTTTATAAGCAGGGGATCTTACATGATATGTCAAAATATTCGCCTGCGGAATTTTTTGTCGGAGTGAAATACTTTCAGGGAGACAGAAGTCCAAACAATGCAGAAAGAGAAGCTATAGGCTATTCTTCGGCATGGTTACACCACAAAGGAAGAAATAAGCATCATTATGAGTATTGGATTGATTACAGCCTTAAATCCATTCCCGGGGGGATGGCACCTGCTCCAATGCCGAAAAAGTATGTGGTAGAAATGTTAATGGACAGGATTGCAGCAGCAAAGGTTTATCAGAAAGAAAAGTATACAGATGACTCACCATTATCTTATTATATGCAGGGAAAAGATTCAGCTCCTATTCATGAAGAAACAAAGGCGCTTTTAGAAAAGCTGTTGTGCATGTTAGCTCAAAAAGGCGAAAAAGCGACTTTTGCTTATATAAGAGAAAAGGTTTTGTAACAAATGGAAAAGTGCCGAATAGGATAAAGTAAAGAAAAATGAAAAGAGATAATGAATATGAAATGTCTTTGGTTATTATTTTTACTTGTCTGTTGCGGCGGAAATGGTGTTTCCGGCAGTAACAACTGCATGAACAACTGCGATTGTGATTGCGATAATGATAGAGATCACGATAGAAATTGCGGTTGTGAAAAGAACAGAGATCGAGACAACGATTGCGAAAGAAACTGGAACAACGATAATGATTGCAGTTGTGATAGAAACCGAGAACATAATAGCGATAATGGCTGCGAAAGAGGCAGAAACCGTAATAGAGAGTGCGGTTGTGATAGAGACAGGGAATGTGATAGAGATTGTGATAGAGAAAGTAATTGTGACAATAGCAGAGAACGGGAAGACGGTTGCGGATGCCGAAGACCGGAAGCAAGACCGTTTAGCCCGTTCAATGATAATTGTGGATGCCGAGATTAAGAAAATCATCCGGAATTGGTGCAGTAAACACAAGACTTTGTCCCGTGATAGGATGAGGAAAAGAAAGACGGTAGGAGTGCAAAGCCTGCCGTTTTATTTTTTGTCCCGGAGCGGCATTATACAGTGAATCACCCAGGAGAGGATGACCTATAGAGGCCATATGAACACGAATCTGATGCGTGCGTCCGGTGCCTAATACTAAAGAAAGAAATGCAAAATCGGCTCCCGTTTCCAACACTTTGTAACGTGTTACGGCATAATCGCCATGTTCAAAATCAATGCATCGTTCAATCGTGGAGCCTTGTACTCTGCCAATAGGTTTTTCTATAATTCCTTCTGACGGCTGTGGATTTCCCGTGCATATAGCAAGATACTCACGTTCTAATGTTTTGTCAGCAACCATTTTACCTAAAATATTAGCACTTACCATATGTTTTGCAATAACTGTAAGACCGGTAGTATTACGGTCCAGACGATTAATGCAACGAAAAGTAAATGGAATATTTTGGGTTGTAAAATAGAATGCGGCTGCATTTGCCAAGGTATTTTCGTAATTGTTTTGTGAAGGATGTATAGGCATATCGGCCGGTTTGTTTACTACTAAAATATCTTCATCTTCATATACAATCGGAAATGGTAACAGAACAGGCTTTATTTTATCTGATGTGGAAGTTTCCGATAAATGTATTGTAAGTGAATCGCCTGTATGTAAAAGTGTTCTGGTATACACCCATAAGCCGTTTAGCAGGATACTTTCCGGCATCTTCTTTAGTTCTATAATATTTTGTGAAGAAAAACCCATAGACTTTAAATAAAAATCTATGGGTTTATTTTCGTATTCGGAAGTAATCGTATATTGAAAAATACGCTCCATATCGTTTCCTTTCGAAGTATTAGTTAGATTTTACTTCTTTCCAAAGTGCGTTATAAAGCTCATCACCTTCTTCGCCAAGATAGGAAAAGGTTTCTAAGTTGCTGTACTGGGATAAATCAGGAAATGCGATGGAAGAGTTACGAATATCTTCATCTTCAATCAATGCCTGTGCAGCTACGTTAGGAGTGGAATAAGTAATGTATTCAAAGTTCTTGAGTGCAATTTCCGGACGGCACATAAAATCAATGAATTTATAAGCATTTTCCATATTTGGTGCATTTTTCGGTACGACCCAGGAATCAATCCAGATGTTTGTTCCTTCTTCCGGAATTACATATTCTAAATCAGGATTTTCACGCTGGGTATAGATAGCTTCGCCGGAGTAAATTACACCGATAGCAGCTTCTCCACCAATCATTTTATCACGCACCTGATCTATAACATAGGCCTGTACAAGAGGTTTCTGTTCAATCAGATCCTGCTTTGCAATTTCTAATTCAGTTTCATTGAGTGAATTCATAGAATAACCATTTAATTTTAAAGCAACCATGAAAGCATCTCTTACAGAATCCTGCATCAAAATATTGTCGGCATATTTTTCATCCCAAAGAACAGACCAGCTTGTAATTGGTTCATCCACCATTGTTTTATTATAAAGAATACCTACAGTTCCCCAGCAGTATGGCACGGAATATTTGTTTTTGGCATCAAACTGTTTGGACTGTTCCCAATATTGTTCACCGATATTTGCAGTAGCATTTGGCATCTTAGAAAGGTCTAATTCAGCCAATAAATCATTATCAATCATTTTCTGAATCATATAGTCAGAAGGACAGACTACGTCATACTGAGATGCACCTGCCTCAATCTTAGGATACATGATTTCATTTGTTTCAAATTCATCATAAATAACCTTAATACCTGTTTCTTCTTCAAACATCGTAATGGTATCGGGATCAATATATTCACCCCAGTTATAAACGATAACCTGACCATTTTTACCGCCGGCAGAAGCTCCACAACCTGATAGAAGGGTAGTAGCAGTTACAGAAACAGCCAAAATAAGAGAGAATATTTTTTTTCTTTTCATAATGTTCCTTTCTATATCAGCAATAAAGCTGATTTTCAATGATATCGTAATTATACAGAATAACTTTTTTATTTATTTATCACGGTTTTTGATTTTCTGAGTTTTTTGTACGGATTTTTTTCCGGATATATTTACTATGATAAGTAATACAATAACCGTTACAAAAATAATCGTGGAAAGTGCATACATTTCCGGTTTGATTCCTTTTCTGACTTCAGAATAAATCTTGGTGGAAAGAGTATCGATACCGGCACCCTTTGTAAAGTGAGTAATAATAAAATCATCCAATGACATCGTAAATGCCATTAAAAAACCGGTCAGAATTCCGGGAAGTAAATCCGGAAAAACAACTTTAAAAAATGCCTGTATGTGAGAAGCTCCCAAATCCAATGCTGCTTCATACGTATGAGGATTTAACTGTTTCATTCGCGGCATTACGCTTAATATAACATAGGGAATGTTAAAGGTAATATGCGAGAGCAGTATTGTTGAAAATCCAAAGCGAATACCAAAACTGATGTATAAAAGCATTAAAGAAATACCTGTTACAATATCGGCATTCAGCATAGGGATATTGGTAATTCCCATCAAAACCGTACGCATTTTTTTACTCATGCCCTGCATGGCAATACATGCTGCAGTACCAATCACGGATGCCACAAGAGAAGAAATTAATGCGATTAACAGAGTATTCCATAATGCCTGTAATATTATTTCGTCTTCAAAAAGAGAGACATACCAGTTAAAAGTAAACCCTCCCCATTTTGCTCTTGTTTTGCTGGCATTAAAAGACAATACAATCAAAGTAGCAATCGGAGCGTAGAGGAACACTAATATAATGCCGATATAACATCGTTTTATAAAATTAATCATTAGAACAGTGCCCCCTCTCCATCCTTATCAAATATAGCTGATAATACCATACTTATAAGAATAAAAATCATAAGAACAATGGAAAGACCGCTACCAAGATACCAGTTTCCGGCCTGAGTAAACTCCTGCTCAATGACATTTCCGATTAATAAAATTTTGCTTCCACCTAACAGGGTACTAATAACAAAAGTAGTAAGTGCAGGAACAAAAACCATGGTTATACCGCTGATAACTCCGGGAATGGAAAGCGGAAAAATAATTTTTGTAAATGTCTGTACTTGATTAGCTCCTAAATCTTTCGCTGCATTTATTACGTTTTTGTCAATCTTGACAAGAGAATTGTAAAGAGGCAGTATCATAAACGGCAGGAAATTATAAACCATACCGAGAACAATGGCAAAAGGTGTATTAATAATGTTTAGTGCAGGCAGGTGTAGGAACGATAAAATACTGTTAATCACACCTGTTTTTTCAAGTAAAGTCTGCCATGCAAGAGTACGCAGCAGAAAATTCATCCACATGGGAAGAATGAAAATTACAACAATAAAACTGTTTTGGCTTACATTCATGTTCGCTAAAATCATAGCAAGCGGATAAGCCAGAAGAAGGCAAATAACAGTACTGATTAAGGAAAGTAACATAGAAAGCCATAATGCTTTAGAATGCTCAGCACTGGCAATTGCCATAATATTTTCTAAAGTAACGACACCGGTTTTATCTGTAAAAGCATAATAAAATATCATACACAATGGAATGATAATAAACATAACGGACCAAAACAGATAAGGGGCGGATAAAAGTTTCTTTTTATTCATCTATGGTTACGGCCTCCTCATCCTCAGAAGCCGGTTTATTCATAATCTGAATGTTATAAGGATCTACCTTTATACCGACTTTTGTTCCGGCAGGGAACATTTTTGTAGAGTGAACAAGCCATTCAAAGCCGTTTGCCATAACTTCCATTTCATAATGAACACCTTTGAAGATAACGTGGCTGACTACACCATCAATAACACCTTCCCCGGAAGATACCAGTTCCACATCTTCCGGACGGATAACAACATCCACAGGAGTGTTTTCGCCAAAACCTTTATCTACACAGGCAAAGCGTGCACCTAAAATTTCTACCAATTCATCGCGAACCATAATAGAAGAGATGATATTACTTTCACCAATAAAGTCTGCAACAAACGCATTTTCCGGTTCATTATATATTTTTTCAGGAGAACCAATCTGTTGGATATAGCCCTGATTCATAACAACAATCGTGTCGGACATGGTAAGTGCTTCTTCCTGGTCGTGTGTAACATAAATAAAAGTTATGCCAAGTTCATTTTTTAAACGGATTAATTCATATTGCATATCCTGTCTGAGTTTTAAATCCAAAGCACCTAAAGGCTCGTCCAGAAGAAGCACTTTAGGCTCGTTTACGATAGCTCTTGCAATAGCGATACGTTGTTGCTGTCCACCGCTTAATGAGTCAGGCATACGGTTCTCATAACCGTCAAGATTTACCAGTTTTAAAGCATATTTAATTTTGTCCTGAATATATGCATTGCTCTTTTTTTTGATTTTTAAGCCAAAAGCAATATTTTCAGCAATCGTCATATGCGTAAAAAGAGCATATTTCTGAAATACAGTATTTAAGTGACGTTTATTTGGCGGAAGAGAAGTAATGTCTGTACCGTCAAAAATAACTTTTCCGGAATCAGGTGCTTCAAAACCGCCTAAAATGCGAAGCGTGGTAGTTTTTCCGCAACCACTTGGTCCGAGAAGCGTTAAAAATTCATTTTCTCTTATATATAAGTTTAAATCATCCAATACAAGTTGTCCGTCATAAGATTTTGAAATGTTTTGTAAATTAATAAGTTCTTTTTTCATAGGATTATGTCCCTTTCGGCGGTAGCTTTCAATATTTTTGTAAATAATATAAATATGAAAACAAAAATAAAACATACTGTGATAAATTATATTAAATTCATATAGAAAGTCAATTGAAATTTTCAAAATCTATTAACAAAATATTGGGGATATGGTAAGATAAAAATAATATAACTATATGATTTTTATAAAGAACGACAGAATTTGGAGGGCATTTTTATGGAAAAAGGAAAATTTGTTGCATATGTTTCGACCTACACAATGAAGGATAAACATGGCATTAAGATTTATGATGTTGATTTGGAAACGGGCAGATTTACTGAAAAAAATGAGGTGGAAATTACGAATTCTTCCTACATTACACATTCGCATAATCTGAAATATTTGTACTCTATTACAGACCAGGGGGTTGTTGCATTCAGAGTGTTGGAGGATGGAAATCTGGAATTTATTAATAAAGGGTCTATTAATGGAATGAGAGGATGTTTCCTTTCTACAGACCACGAAAGTAAATTTCTTTTCGTTGGCGGTTATCATGATGGGAAAATTACGGTATTACGTTTGAATGAAGATGGCAGTGTAGGGGAAATTGCAGATGAAATTTATCATAAAGGACTTGGAAGTGTTGCAGAAAGAAATTTCCGCCCGCATATAAACTGCGTGAAAATGACAAGGGATAACAAGTATCTCTGTGCGGCTGATTTAGGAATGGATCATGTGAATATTTACAGAATGAATCATGATACCGGGAAATTAACGTTGGTAGATGTGGTCAGAAGTGAATTGGAGTCTGCACCGAGACATCTGGTATTCAGCACAGACGGAAAATTTATGTATATTGTTCATGAATTAAAAAATTATATTGAAGTTTATACTTATGAAGAACGTAATAATATTCCTTATTTCGAAAAAATCCAAAGAATCTCTACCGTAAAAAGTGACGGAGGCGGTGTTGCAGCCAGCGCGCTTAAATTTTCATGGGATCATGAATATCTTCTCAGCTCCAATGCCGGGGATAACAGCGTAATACTTTATAATGTAGATGCAAAAGAGGGGCTTTTGGAACAGATATTATGTTTGCCGATAAGCGGAGAGTATCCGAAAGATGCAGCTCTCTTCCCGGATTGCAAACATCTGGTATCCTTAAATCATGAGTCCAATACACTTACCTTCTTTACTGTTGATAAGGAAGAAAAGACAATCATTATGAATGGACCGGAAGTGAAGGTGGACAAGCCGAACTGCGTTTTATTCCATAGAATTGGTTAATGTATTATTTCAAAATATGATAATAAGAAATCGAAAAGTGCGGATAAAATATAGTCCGCACTTTTTATGTGACAATAAATTTGATCTTTAATAATGATGTTTGTTAAGTAAACATGTTTGATTATTTTTCAGGGTAATCCTGATAGAATTTTTTTATGTTATCCATACGAGCTGTCATATTCACGAGCAACGCATCAAATAGAGTAATTGCTGTCATGGCTTCCACTACAACAACAGCACGAGGCACAATAATAGGGTCATGTCTTCCTTTAATCTGAATTTCAATTTCTTCCATGTCTTTGTTTATTGTTTCCTGCGTTGAAAAGATGGATGGGGTAGGTTTTACATAAGCGCGAAGTATAATATCTGAACCGTCACTCATACCACCCAAAATACCACCGGCGTGATTAGTCTTTTTGGTTACTTTGCCGTCAGTCATACAAAAAGCATCATTATTTGTACTGCCGTTGGCAGTGGCAACCTGAATACCATCACCGATTTCTACAGCTTTTACCGCACCAATAGACATAATGGCTTTGGAAAGATTGGCATCCAGTTTTTCAAAAACAGGATCTCCGATTCCGGCAGGTACATGTTTTGCAACACATTCAATAATCCCACCGGCAGAATCCATGTTTTCTATGCATTTTGCCAAATATTCTTCAGCCCTTTTAGAAGCTTCTCTGTCAGGCATACAGGTAGGTGTTTCTAAAATAGACGAACAATCAAAATTTTCCGGATTAATTTCGATATTATGAATTGCTTTTGTGTAGGCAGTAACTTCAATTCCTAACTGCTGTAATGCAAGTGCAGCAACAGCACCGGCAGCTACACGCCCGATGGTTTCACGCCCCGAAGAACGTCCGCCACCACGGTAATCACGGAATCCGTATTTTGCATCAAAGGTGTAATCTGCATGTCCCGGACGATAGCAGGAAGCAATTTCGCTGTAATCCTTTGAAATCTGGGAAGTGTTTTTTACAATCATGGAAATGGGGGTACCGGTGGTACATCCATCAAAAACTCCGGAAAGAATTTCTACTTCGTCAGCTTCTTTACGTTGCGTTGTGATTTTGGACTGTCCGGGTTTTCTTCTGTCCAAAAATTTTTGAATATCATTTTCTGAAAGGCGAATACCGGCAGGACAGCCGTCAATGACTACGCCTAATCCCTTTCCGTGGGATTCACCCCAGGTTGTAATTTTAAATATAGTGCCGAATGTTGAACCAGCCATAATAATCCTCCGTGTTTGTAGTAACAAAGTAATATCAATTTTAAAATAATATAATACAAAGAGTATAATTTATTCCAATTTATTATAAGAGATTACCTATATGCTGGCAAGGACGAATTTTCGTGCTTTTTGTAAAAAAGTGTGTACAAATTATGGTTTTATGTTATTATAAAATGTAGTATTTTAGGGGGAGTGTACATTGTCTGCAAAGATTCAAAAAAAAGTAAAAAAGCATAATTATCTGATACTTAGTATATTTTTTTCGATCAGTGTATGTTGTTTGGGCGTTTTAGCCTTTATTTATAGTAAAACAAACATTTTTCGTGAACAGGCTGATGTATACCTTTACGATTCTCAGGTAACACTTGCAAATGAGAACAGTCTTTCTTTAGAAAAGCAGGAACTGTTTTCGGATGATTTAGCAGAAGAATATGAAGAAGCAGACCAACAGGGTATGGAGAATGCTGACAAATATACGTTAGACGAAATTTTAGAGGAAAATGACAGGTATAATGATTTTTCGAAATCAGAAGCTTTTTCCGAAACAGCAAAAGAATATGTTTTTGACAAAAATGACTGGCGACTTATACTGGTAAATAAACAGCATCCGGTTCCGGAAGGTTATACTGTGGAGCTTGAAACAATCAAGGGAAGTATGCAATGTGATGCGCGGATTATCGGAGATTTGATTGCCATGTTTCAGGCTGCGGATGAAGATGGTGTAAATCTTGCAGTATGTTCACCATATCGGGATATCAGCAGGCAGGAATGGTTGTTTGAAAGAAAGATAAAAAATTATTTAAAAAACGGAATGTCCTATATGGAAGCCTACTCCCTTGCTTCACAAATCGTTATGGTACCGGGAGCAAGTGAACACCAGCTTGGACTTGCCATTGACATTAACAGTGATACATACACCAGTCTGGATGTAGGCTTTGCAGATACAGAAGCCGGAAAATGGCTTGCAGAGCATTGTTGGGAATACGGATTTATTCTTCGTTACCCACTTGGCAAAGAATATATAACAGGTGTAGAATATGAACCATGGCATTTCCGCTATGTCGGAAAAGAAGCAGCAAAAGTGATTACCGAACAGGAAATATGTTTAGAAGAATTTATTGAAGGATTGTAGGAATATGTATAAATTATTAAAACAGGAAGGCAGAGCAAAACGAGGCGAATTTCATACCGTACATGGGGTGATTCAGACGCCTGTTTTTATGAACGTAGGCACCGTGGCTGCCATTAAAGGTGCCGTATCAACTGAAGATTTAGAAAATATTAAAACACAGGTAGAATTATCAAACACTTACCATTTACATGTGCGCCCGGGAGATAAAATTATTAAACAGATGGGCGGACTTCATAAATTTATGTCCTGGAATAAACCTATTTTAACAGATTCCGGCGGGTTTCAGGTATTTTCACTTGCCGGACTTCGTAAAATTAAAGAAGAAGGTGTTTATTTCAATTCCCATATCGATGGACGCAAAATTTTTATGGGACCGGAAGAGAGTATGCAGATTCAGTCAAATCTCGCCTCTACCATTGCAATGGCATTTGACGAATGTCCATCCAGTGTAGCAGACCGGCAATATGTACAAAATTCCGTAGAACGGACAACCAGATGGTTAGAACGCTGTAAAGCAGAGATGACAAGATTAAACAGCTTAGAAGATACCATTAATAAAAACCAGATGCTGTTCGGCATTAATCAGGGTGCTATATATGAAGATATCCGTATTGAACATGCAAAACGAATCAGTGAATTTGATTTGGACGGTTATGCAATCGGCGGTCTTGCAGTAGGAGAGAGCCACGAAGATATGTATCGTATTATTGAAGCAACCGTGCCTTACCTTCCGGTAAATAAACCAACCTATCTGATGGGAGTGGGAACTCCTGCAAATATACTGGAGGCGGTAGAACGTGGAATTGACTTCTTTGATTGCGTATATCCGACCAGAAACGGAAGACACGGACATGTATATACGAATTTCGGAAAAATAAATCTGTTTAATGCAAAATATGAACTGGATGACAGACCAATTGAAGAAGGTTGCGGCTGTCCGGCATGTAAAAGATATTCCAGAGCGTATATACGTCATTTATTGAAAGCAAAAGAAATGCTCGGTATGCGTCTGTGCGTATTGCACAATCTGTATTTCTATAATACGATGATGGAGGAAATCAGAGATGCACTGGATGCAGGCGAATTTGCTTCTTACAAAAAAAGAAAATTAGATGGTATGTCCGGTAACAACTAATATAATGACTTTTTATCTAAGACAGAAGTATTCATAGAAAAAGTGCTTGCCCAAAAAGCAAACCTTGTGTATTATATTTTTTAAGTGGCTTATAGGCTAAAAAACTAGGAGGAAATACGAAATGGGTATTTTAATGACAAGTGACGCATCAGCAGCGGCAGCTACAACAGGCGGTATGACAATGTTTACAGTGATGTATATCGTACTTATTGTGGGTGTACTTTACTTTTTTATGATTCGTCCACAGAAAAAAGAACAAAAAAAAATGGCAGCAATGCTTTCTACATTGGAAATCGGGGATTGTATTTTAACATCCAGCGGTTTTTATGGAATTGTAATTGATATTACGGATGATACCGTTATTGTAGAATTTGGTAATAACAAAAACTGCCGTATTCCGATGCAGAAATCTGCAATTACACAGGTAGAAAAAGCAAATGCTGAATAATTCCAACCTATGTTTTTGAAGGGAAACAAAAAGAGGGAGCCGGTAAACACACGGTTCCCTTTTCTGTACAATAAGACACAGCATAAAGCGGGAAGTTCGTAGGAATAATCAAAAATCATAATATAACTTCAAGTTATAAAATACATAAATAATATGTATTTGAGGAATATTTCTCTTTATGATAATATTAATCAATAAACTAATTTGAAATATTTCACAGATAGTAAGAGAATGAAAGGAAGAAACATTATGGAATTAAAGATTACTTGTATTCCGGGTGACGGAATTGGTCCGGAAATCGTAGCGGAAGCAAAGAAAGTATTAAATAAAACAGCAGAAAAATTCGGACATAACATTACATATACAGACATTTTAATGGGTGGGGCATCCATTGATGTTCACGGTGTACCACTGACAGACGAGGCAATTGCAACAGCAAAGAGTGCTGACGCAGTATTAATGGGTTCTATTGGTGGAGACACAACTACATCTCCGTGGTATAAATTAGAGCCTTCTTTAAGACCGGAAGCAGGACTTTTAAAGATTCGTAAAGAACTGAATTTATTTGCAAACCTAAGACCCGCAATTCTTTACGATGAGCTTGCAGATGCATGTCCTTTAAAAGAAGAAATCAGCAAAGCCGGCTTTGACATGATGATTATGAGAGAGTTAACAGGCGGACTTTATTTTGGTGAAAGAAAGACTGTTACAGAAGATGGTGTCAGAAAAGCAATCGATACACTTGCATATAACGAAGAAGAAATTCGCCGAATTGCAATCAAAGGCTTTGATATTGCAAGAAAACGTAACAAAAAGGTGACAAGCGTTGATAAAGCAAACGTACTGGATTCCTCCAGACTTTGGAGAGCCGTTGTAGAAGAAGTAGCAAAGGATTATCCGGATGTTACTTTAGAGCATATGTTAGTAGACAACTGTGCAATGCAGCTTGTAAAAAATCCGGCACAGTTTGACGTTATTTTAACTGAGAACATGTTTGGTGATATTCTTTCCGATGAAGCAAGTATGGTAACAGGTTCCATCGGTATGTTAGCTTCTGCAAGCTTAAATGACAGCAAATTTGGTCTGTATGAACCAAGTCACGGTTCCGCACCGGATATTGCAGGAAAAAATATTGCAAACCCGATCGCAACCATTTTAAGTGCTGCAATGATGTTACGCTATACATTTGATTTGGACAAAGAAGCTGATGCGGTAGAAGCAGCAGTAAAACAGGTATTAAAAGAAGGCTATCGTACCATTGATATTATGTCAGAAGGCTGCAAACAGGTAAGCTGCAGCGAAATGGGCGATTTGCTGGCTGAAAGAATATAATAAAAATTGGAAGCTGTTTAAAGGCAGAATGGAGGATAAAAATGAGAAGCGATTCCGTAAAAACAGGAACACAGCAGGCTCCACACAGAAGTCTGTTCAATGCATTAGGATATACAGAGGAAGAAAGACAAAGACCGATGATTGGTATTGTCAGCTCCTATAATGAAATTGTACCGGGTCATATGAATCTGGATAAAATTACAGAAGCCGTAAAAATGGGCGTTGCCATGGCAGGCGGTACTCCGGTAGTATTCCCGGCAATTGCGGTATGTGATGGTATTGCCATGGGACATATCGGAATGAAATATTCTTTGGTAACAAGAGATTTGATTGCAGACTCCACAGAGTGTATGGCAATGGCACATGGTTTTGACGGTCTGGTTTGTATTCCAAACTGTGACAAAAACGTACCGGGTCTTTTGATGGCAGCTGCAAGATTGAACATTCCTACAATTTTTGTATCCGGTGGTCCGATGCTTGCAGGAAGAGTAAAAGGCGAAAAGAGAAGTCTTTCTTCCATGTTTGAAGCAGTTGGAAGTGTTGCAGCAGGTACTATGACAATGGAAGACTTATGCGAGTTTGAAGAAAAAGCATGTCCTACATGCGGTTCCTGCTCCGGTATGTATACAGCAAATTCCATGAACTGTCTGACAGAAGCACTTGGTATGGGACTTCGCGGAAACGGAACAATTCCGGCAGTTTATTCCGAAAGAATCCGTCTGGCAAAACATGCGGGTATGAAAATTATGGAATTAGTAGAAAAAGATATTAAACCAAGAGATATTATGACAGAAAAAGCATTTTTAAATGCATTAACTGTTGATATGGCACTTGGCTGCTCCACAAACTCCATGCTTCACCTTCCTGCAATTGCTCACGAAGCAGGCGTGGATTTGAATCTGGATATTGCCAATGAATTATCTGCAAAAACACCAAACCTCTGCCATTTAGCACCGGCAGGTTACACTTACATGGAAGACCTGAACGAAGCAGGCGGTGTATATGCAGTTATGAACGAATTAGCAAAGAAAGATTTATTATATACAGATTTAATTACTGTAACAGGAAAAACGGTAGGAGAGAATATCAAGGGTGTGATGAACAAAAATCCTGAAGTTATTCGTCCATTAGAAAATCCATATTCCGAAACAGGCGGAATTGCCGTATTAAAAGGTAATCTCGCACCGGATTCCGGCGTTGTAAAACGTTCTGCAGTTGTACCGGAAATGATGGTACATGAAGGTCCGGCAAGAGTATTTGACTGTGAAGAAGATGCTATCGCAGCAATCAAAGGCGGAAAGATTGTAGCAGGAGATGTTGTAGTTATCCGTTACGAAGGTCCGAAAGGCGGTCCGGGTATGCGTGAAATGTTAAATCCTACTTCTGCAATCGCAGGTATGGGACTTGGCTCCAGCGTGGCACTTATCACAGACGGTCGTTTCTCCGGAGCTTCCAGAGGAGCTTCTATCGGACATGTGTCACCGGAAGCAGCAGTGGGCGGACCGATTGCCTTAGTAGAAGAAGGCGACATTATCAGCATTAACATTCCGGAAAATAAACTGGATATTAAGGTTTCTGATGAAGAAATGGCAGCAAGAAAAGCAAAATGGCAGCCAAGAGAACCGAAGGTTACAACAGGTTACTTAAGCAGATACAGAGAGCTTGTAACAAGCGGTAACAGAGGAGCTATTTTAGAAGTACCGAAAAACTAATACGTTGTACGGAAAGATAACTATAACGGTATTGCAGAAATACAGATTATTTAAGAAGAAATAAAGAGAGGATGACGTAAATGCAGCTTACAGGGGCAGAAATCGTAATTGAATGTTTAAAAGAGCAGGGCGTGGATACTGTTTTCGGATATCCGGGCGGTACCATTCTGAATGTCTATGATGCATTATATAAACACAGTGATGAAATTAATCATATTTTAACTTCCCATGAACAGGGAGCAGCACACGCAGCAGACGGTTATGCAAGAGCCACCGGAAAAGTAGGTGTCTGCCTTGCAACCAGCGGTCCGGGTGCAACAAATCTGGTAACAGGAATTGCAACAGCTTACATGGATTCCGTTCCATTGGTAGCAATTACCGCAAATGTAAATCTTCCATTACTTGGAAAAGACAGTTTTCAGGAAATAGATATTGCCGGTGTAACCATGCCTATTACAAAGCATGGTTATATCGTAAAAGATGTTACTATTTTGGCTGATACAATCAGAAAAGCATTTGAAATTGCAAAAAGTGGTCGTCCGGGACCGGTTCTTGTAGATATCACAAAAGATGTTACTGCAAATATGTGCGAATATACACCGGTTCAGCCAACACAGCCGGAACGCAAAAAAGCTTATACCGAAGAGGATATCGCAAAAGCAGTTGCTTTAATCAAAGAAGCTAAAAAACCGTATATTTATGTAGGTGGCGGTGCCATTATTTCCGGAGCTGACAAAGAAGTAAGAGAATTTGCAAAGAAAATTGATGCACCGGTTTGTGATACACTGATGGGAAAAGGTGTTTTTGATGGTCGTGACGAACTGTATACCGGTATGATTGGTATGCACGGAACAAAAACATCCAACTTTGGTGTCAGCGAATGTGACTTATTAATTGCTTTAGGTGCAAGATTTTCAGACCGTGTTGTCGGTAATCCAAATAAATTTGCAAGCAATGCGAAAATATTACATATTGACATTGACGCTGCTGAAATTAATAAAAATATCAAAACAGATGCAGCCGTTGTTGGCGACTTAAAACTTGTTTTAGAAGAGCTGAACAAAAAAGTAGAACAGAAAAACAATGCAGAATGGACAGCTCATATTAAAGAACTGAAAGAAAAATATCCGTTGAAATATGAAAACAGCCAGTTATCCTGTCCGTATGTTATTGAAGAACTGGACAGAATCACAGAAGGAAAAGCAGTCATTACTACTGATGTAGGACAGCACCAGATGTGGGCGGCACAGTATTATAAGTACAAACAGCCTCGTACATTATTATCTTCCGGTGGTCTTGGTACGATGGGATATGGTCTCGGAGCATGTATTGGTGCCAAAATGGGACAGCCGGATAAAATCTGTGTAAATATTGCAGGTGACGGATGCTTCCGTATGAATATGAACGAACTTGCAACTGCAAGCCGTTATAACATCCCGATTATTCAGGTGGTTATTAACAACCATGTACTTGGTATGGTTCGTCAGTGGCAGACATTATTCTATGATCACAGATATTCTCAGACCGTATTAAATGACGGTGTGGATTTCTGTATGGTAGCAAAAGGTCTTGGCTGTGAAGCCATTCGTGTTACTTCAAAAGAAGAAGTTGCACCTGCTTTTGAAAAAGCATTGACATTAGGAAAGCCTGTATTAATCGAGTGTGTGATTCCGGAAGACGATAAAGTATTCCCGATGGTTCCGGCAGGAGCTCCAATCAGCGATGCTTTTGACGGAGATGATTTAAAAGCAAAAGAACAGTAGGTACAAACGAAAAGGAAACCGATAGGATATTACTATGAGAAAAAAGACCGTTTTAACTATATTCATCAGCTTATTTATCCTTTTTTCAGCAATGGGAGCTGTTTATTTTGGACTTGCGAAATATTATGAAGACGGATTTTCTTACGGAACCTGGATTAATGGAATATATTGTACCGGTAAAAGCATAGAAGAAGTAAACGAAGAACTTGTTAATCAATTTACATTATCGGAAATAGAAATTTCCTTTGTTGATGGTACAAAAGAAACAATTTCACTGGAAGCGTTTTCTTATTCTTTGGATTATAAAGAGAATTTAACGCTTTTCAGTGAAAAACAGAATCCAAGTTTATGGATATTAAACTTTCTGAAAGTGGAAACAAATACAACAACGATTTCTCCTGTATTGTCTTTTGACCAAGAAAAGCTTTTTGATAAAGTAGAAGCGTTGCAATCTGTGAAAAAGGCAGAAGAACAAAAAAACAAGAAAGTTGAAATCGTGAAAACATCAGAAGGATATGTACTTGTTAACGAAAAGGAATATGTACTTGATAAGGACAAGTTAAAAGAAAAAGTTTTACAGGCATTGCAAACCGGTGAAGTTCATGTAATGGCAGATGATACCTGTTATGTTGATTTGCCCTTAAGCCGTCAGGAAAAAGAAACGATTCGTTTATGGAACAAGGTACAGAAATTTCAGGACTGTAAGATTCGCTATGACATGGGAGATACGATTATTCCCATTGATGCTTCGGTGGTTTGTGACTGGATTACCCTTGATGAAAATGGGGAATTTTTGCTGGATGAGGGTGGAGAACTGATTACAGACGAAGAGAAGATTAAAGAATTTGTACATCAGCTGGCAGAAGAATATACTACTGCGGGAAAAGACAGAGAATTTCAGGCCACCCGCGGAGAAACGGTAACTGTTTCCGGTGGTACTTACGGTACGAAATTAAATGAAAAAGCGGAGATTGCGTATTTAACAGAAGCATTTGAAAACCGTGCAGTACATTTACATGTCCCTATATATACGCAGGAGGCGTTTGTGCGGGGCAAGGATGATATTGGTGATACATATATTGAAATCGATATGACCGAACAAATGATGTATTATTACGTTGATGGTACGATTTATGTAGAAACTCCTGTGGTGACAGGCAATACAAAAAGACGTATGGATACACCGGAAGGAACCTGTTTTGTATACGGAAAACAGAAAAATCGTGTCCTTCGTGGTGCAAATTACGCATCTTTTGTAAATTTCTGGGTGCCTGTAAAAGGAAATATCGGTATTCATGATGCACCGTGGCGGGAGGACTATGGTGGTGAAATATACAAAACAAATGGTTCTCATGGTTGCATTAACACTCCCTATGATGCAATGGAAAAAATATATGAACACGTAGAAATCGGCACCCCTGTGGTGATGTTTTATTAATAAATTATTAATATTTTAACAATGTAATATGTCAAAGTGATTGACGAAAGCAATTTTTATGGTTACAATGGAGATTATGTATAGAATATAAACTATGAGGAGGAAACGAAAGTGTCCAGAGTATACAATTTTTCAGCAGGTCCTGCAGTTTTACCTGAAGAAGTATTAAAAGAAGCTGCCGATGAGATGTTAGATTATAAAGGAACAGGTATGTCTGTAATGGAAATGAGTCATCGTTCCAAAGCATATGATACCATCATTAAAGAAGCAGAAGCTGATTTAAGAGACCTTTTAAACATTCCTGATAATTATAAAGTACTTTTCTTACAGGGTGGTGCAAGCCAGCAGTTTGCAATGATTCCTATGAACTTAATGAAAAACGGTGTTGCAGATTACATCGTAACAGGTCAGTGGGCGAAAAAAGCTTACCAGGAAGCTTGCATGTATGGAAAAGCTAATAAAATCGCAACTTCTGAGGATGAAACATTCTCATATATTCCGGATTGCTCCGATCTTCCGATTTCTGAAGATGCAGATTATGTATATATTTGTGAAAATAACACAATTTACGGAACAAAATTCAAAACTTTACCTAACACAAAAGGAAAAACATTAGTATCTGACGTTTCTTCCTGTTTCTTATCTGAGCCGATGGATGTAAGCAAATACGGTGTTATTTATGGTGGCGTTCAGAAAAATATCGGACCGGCAGGTGTTGTTATCGTAATTATCCGTGAAGATTTAATTACAGAAGATACACTTTCTGGAACACCTACTATGTTGAAATACAAGATTCATGCTGACAATGAATCCTTATACAATACACCGCCTGCATATGGTATTTACATTTGCGGTAAAGTCTTCAAATGGATTAAGAAAATGGGCGGCCTTGACGCAATGAAAAAACACAACGAAGAAAAAGCTAAGATTTTATATGATTTCTTAGATGAAAGCAAATTATTCAAAGGAACTGTAAGAAAAGAAGACCGTTCTTTAATGAATGTACCTTTTGTAACAGGAAACGAAGAATTAGATGCTAAATTCGTAAAAGAAGCCAAAGAAGCAGGTTTCGAAAACTTAAAAGGACACAGATCTGTTGGCGGTATGCGTGCAAGTATTTACAATGCAATGCCAAAAGAAGGTGTTGAGAAGCTTGTTGAATTTATGAAAAAATTCGAAGCAGAAAATGCTTAATAAAGCACTTAAGTTTACATAGAAGATTATTGAGTTTAAAGAAGGATGGAAAATTATGTTTCAGTATCATTGCCTGAATCCGATTGCACAGATTGGATTAGATAAATTTACAGATAATTATGAAAAAGTGGAAGATGCAGACAAAGCACAGGGAATTTTAGTAAGAAGTGCAGCTATGCATGACATGGAATTTTCTGATGAATTACTTTGCATCGCAAGAGCCGGCGCAGGTGTAAACAATATTCCTTTAGAGAAATGTGCAGAAAAGGGTATTGTTGTTTTCAATACACCGGGTGCTAATGCAAACGGCGTAAAAGAACTTGTTATCGCAGGTATGCTCTTAGCTTCCAGAGATGTTGTTGGCGGCATCAACTGGGTAGAAAGTGCAAAAGCTGATGAAAACATTGCAAAAACAGCTGAAAAAGAAAAGAAAAACTTTGCAGGTACAGAAATTCAGGATAAAAAACTTGGTATCATCGGTCTTGGTGCTATCGGTGTTAAAGTTGCCAATGCTGCAAAACATTTAGGAATGGAAGTTTATGGTTATGATCCATATGTTTCTGTAGATGCTGCATGGAACTTAAGCAGAGACGTAAAACACGTATTAAACGTAGATGAAATTTACGAAAACTGTGATATCATTACAGTGCATGTTCCATTATTAGATTCTACAAAAGGTATGATTAACAAAGAATCTATCAGCAAAATGAAAGATGGCGTTATCATTCTTAACTTTGCAAGAGATTTACTTGCAAACGAAGAAGATGTTCTTGCAGGTATTAAAGAAGGAAAAATCCGTAAATATGTAACTGACTTCCCAAATCCTACAACAGCAGGACAGGAAGGTTGTATTGTAATTCCTCACCTTGGAGCTTCTACAGAAGAATCCGAAGACAACTGTGCTAAAATGGCAGTAAAAGAAATGATGAATTACTTAGAAAACGGAAATATCATTAACAGCGTTAACTACCCGAACTGTGATATGGGTGTATGTAATCAGGCAGGAAGAATTTCCATCTTCCACAAAAATGTGGCAAATATGATTACTAAATTTACGGCAGTATTTGGTGACAATAACATTAACATCACAGATATGCTTAACAAATCCAAAGGTGAATTTGGTGTTACCATGTTAGATGTTGAACAGCCGATTACAGCAGAAATCGTTGAAAAATTACAAAACATCGAGGGTGTATTCCGTGTTCGTGTTGTAAAATAATCCCACATTTGTGGTGAAAATGGAGCATCTTGACATGAAAAGAAAAGAAAAAAGAGACGGTATCTTAGGGGAAGAACTGGATTTGGACATATTAGATACAAATGAGTCAGAAGATGATATGGAGCATGAAGAACATCACAGCAAATTTTCTACGTTGATTCATCTTCTGATGGCTGTTGCCGCAATAGTTATTGTGGTAGTTATTGTATCCGTGATGATGTTAAAAAATAATCCGGTAACATATAATGATATTGATGCTTCCGGGATTGAAGTATCCGGTGTATATCAAAGTATTCTGGAGTGGGAAGAAGGGGGAAACAAAAAAGACGGCACAGAACATTATGTCGAAAATAAAGTTTCCATTACCACTTTAACAGAGGACTCAGAAGTGCCCCCCGTGCTTTTGGAAGGTGTACTGTCTGAATTGCATGGAATGCAGATTTGTTTTTCAGAGGACAGAGAAAGAGGCTACTATGCTGCATGTTTTACAAGTGGAAACACAACATATCTGTTAGAATCAGATGAAATAACCAAAAAGCAATTTACAAAGGCAGTAGAACAATTTGTTAAAGATCAGTATTAAAAGCTAATGCACATAAAAACGGTTGTCCATATAATAATGGATAACCGTTTTTACATGAAAAAAATAGATCCTTTAAATTTTTAAATCATCAAAGTCCAGATAATCATTTTTAAAGTCTTCCTGCTTTTTGACACCTGCATGACTTGCAAGATCCATATAACGTATAAAAACATCTTCCACGGAAACATTTTGTTCTTTTGCAATTTCTTCCATAATCGGTCTTAATTTATCAAGCTGAACAGAAATTCTTGTTTTTTCAGGATTTGCATCCATATCTGCCATTACTTCTTCCGCATAGGCACCTATACGTTCTAAAAAGAGTTTATCGTTTTCTGTCAATGAAAACACATCCTTTCGTTTAATTTCTTATAATAACTCCGACAGGCTTTATTCTAGCATTAAGATTTACATATGTCAAAAATTTTCTGACAATATTTTCGTTTAGTGCGTTGTATAAAAGATTAGAATTTGATAAAATTAAATAGATAACACCAAATGATGTCATGCTTTGAGAGACATCTTATTGGACAAATAAAAGTTGTATGAAAACGGCAGAATGGAGAGAATTTATGGCAGAAATTAAACCATTTCAGGCATATCGCCCTAAATGTGGGTTGGAAGGCAGGATTGCAGCACTGCCTTATGATGTGTATGACAGGAATGAAGCGGCAGAAGAAGTCAAAAAGGAATCTCTTTCTTTTTTGAAAATTGACAGAGCAGAAACAAATTTTCCATCCAGTGTAGGCACTTACGATGATTGTGTTTATGAGAAGGCAGCGGAACTTCTTGAAAACATGATAAAAGAAGGATATTTCATACAGGATGACAAACCTTGCTATTATTTGTATGAACAGATTATGGATGGACGTAGTCAGACCGGAATTGTGGCATGTGCCAGTGCAGAGGATTACCGAAATCAGATAATTAAAAAACACGAAAATACAAGAGCGGATAAAGAAGAAGACCGCATTCGCCATGTAGATGCATGCAGTGCACAGACAGGACCGATTTTTTTAGCTTACCGTTATCAGGACGAAATCGAAAAACTTACGGAAGAAGTAAAACAAAAAAGTCCGGAATATGATTTTATATCAACTGATGGAATTGCACATAAAGTTTGGATTATTTCAGAAGAAGATAAAATAAATACAATAACAAACAGCTTTGCAGGTATGGACAGTATTTATATTGCAGACGGTCATCACAGATGTGCTTCCGCAGTAAAGGTAGCTTGGAAGAGAAAAGAAGAAAACACTACACATACAGGTAATGAAGAGTATAACTATTTTCTTTCGGTACTATTTCCTGACAAAGAACTAATGATTATGGATTATAATCGTGTAGTAAAGGATTTAAACGAACATACTGCTGAACAGTTTTTAGAAACTCTGAAGAATGATTTTGAAGTAACGGAAATGGGAGTAGAACCATATAAACCGGAACAAAAAGGAAAAATCGGCATGTTTTTGGATAAAAAATGGTATCAGCTGGTGTATACCGGAGAAATAAGTGAAAATCCGGTAGAAGCATTAGACGTATCCATTTTACAGACAAAAGTATTACATCCGATTTTAGCAATTGAGGATCCGAAAACGGATAATCGTATCGAATTTGTAGGTGGTATCCGTGGATTAAAAGAATTAGAAAAACGTGCTGAGAAGTTTGGTGGAGTCGCATTTGCAATGTATCCTACAGATATCAGCGAGCTTTTTGCCGTGGCAGATGCAGGGCTTTTAATGCCGCCTAAATCTACATGGTTTGAGCCAAAACTCAGAAGCGGATTATTTATACATAAATTTTAAACAAATGCAAAAAGATAAAAAATAACGTTTTGAGAGGAAAATGGAATGGATAAAAAGCTTTATAAACTTATGAACTGGCCGGCTATAGAAGAAATTGTTTTTTCAGAATCAGATAATCCGCATACTCTTTTGGGTGCACATACAGCAGGAAATAATACTGTGGTACAAACATTTCAGCCGGGTGCAGAAAAAGTAACACTTATATTAAAGGAATCTGGCCAGAAACTAAAGATGGACATGGCAGATGAGGAAGGTTATTTTGCCGCTTTAGTACCGGGTAAGAAAATCGGAAATTATATTTATGAAGTAACGGATAAAGAAGGAAATGTAAAACAGGTTGGAGATGCATATCGTTTTGAACCACAAATTACGAGACAGGATACAGAACGTTTCCAGGCTGGAATCCATTATACAGTATATGAAAAGCTGGGTGCTCATCCAATGACAATCGATGGAACAGAAGGTGTCAGCTTTGCAGTATGGGCGCCTAATGCACTCAGAGTCAGCACTGTGGGAGATTTTAACGGTTGGGATGGAAGAACACATCAGATGCGCAGATTATGGGATTCCGGTATTTTTGAAATTTTTATTCCGGGAGTAAAACCAGGGGATAACTACAAATTTGAAATAAAAGTGAAAGGCGGACTGACTTATTTGAAAGCGGATCCTTATGCTTTCAGACAGCAGCTTCGTCCGGAAACTGCTTCCGTAGTTGCATCCGGTGAAGAATTCCCTTGGGAAGATAATGACTGGTTGGAAAAAAGAAAAGATTTCGACGCAGTAACTTCTCCGATGAGCATTTATGAGCTTTATCTTGGATCCTTCAAAAAAGCTGAGGATGGAAAAGATTATGACAATTACAGAGATATTGCTCCTGCTTTGATTAAATATGTCAAAGAAATGGGATATACACACGTAGAACTTATGCCAATTATGGAACATCCTTTTGATGGTTCATGGGGATATCAGGTAATTGGATATTATGCTCCTACATCCAGATATGGTACACCGGAAGACTTCCGATTTTTAGTGAATGAACTTCATAAAGCAGGAATCGGTGTTATTTTAGACTGGGTACCGGCACATTTTCCTAGAGATACACACGGACTTTCCAATTTTGACGGAACATGCCTGTATGAGCATAAAGACCCAAGAAAAGGTGCTCATCCGCACTGGGGAACATTGATTTACAATTACGGAAGACCGGAAGTATCTAATTATTTAATCGCCAATGCGCTTTACTGGGTAGAGCAGTTCCATGCAGACGGAATCCGTATGGACGCGGTGGCTTCCATGCTCTATCTGGATTATGGAAAAAATGATGGTGAATGGATTGCTAATATGTATGGCGGCAATGAAAACCTGGAGGCTATTGAGTTTATTAAGCATTTGAATTCTATTATGCATAAAAGAAATCAAGGTGTAGTAACAATAGCGGAAGAGTCTACGGCATGGCCGAAGA
Source organism: Lachnospiraceae bacterium (assembly GCA_017437065.1). Lineage (GTDB taxonomy): Bacteria > Bacillota > Clostridia > Lachnospirales > Lachnospiraceae > RGIG3002. The sequence goes on along the minus strand of JAFSBX010000139.1, from coordinate 5,176 downwards.
TTACAGGTGATTTAGAGGACGATGGACTTGGTTTTGACATAAAATGGAATATGGGATGGATGAATGATTTCCTCGGATATATGTCCTACGATCCATATTTCCGTGCACATCATCACGGCGAGCTTACCTTTAGTATGATTTATAATTATAGTGAAAAATTCATGTTGGTAATGTCTCATGATGAGGTCGTACATGGTAAAGCTACTTTAATAGGTAAAATGCCGGGGGAAAGACAGGATAAGTTTAATAATCTGAAAGCGGCGTACGGATTTTTCTTTACTCATCCGGGGAAAAAGCTCTTATTTATGGGGCAGGACATTGCAGAATTTGATGAATGGAATGAAAACCGAAGTGTAAAATGGGAAATACTGGATGCACCTGAACATGAAGGAATGCGCAAACTGGTTAAAAAATTAAATGAATTGTATGTAAAATATCCATCCTTGCATGAGTGGGATCATTCTTCTAAAGGTTTTGAGTGGCTGAATTGTATCGCATCTGAACAGTGTATGGTAGCTTATATGAGAAAAAGCCAAAACAGAGAAGATACCTTACTTGTAGTAGCTAACTTTGCCAATGTAGCACAGGAATTTAAGCTTGGCGTTCCGTATGAAGGAAGTTATAAAGAAGTCCTGAATACAGATGCAGTAGAATTTGGTGGAGAGGGCAGAGTAAATAAGCGTGCCATTTTAACAGAAGAAGAAGACTATGAAAATAAGCCATTTTCTCTTACTGTAAAATCAGCTCCTTTATCAGTCAGCATTTTTGAGTATAAGAAAATGACTGTAGAAACTTCAAAACCGACTGTGAAGGAAAAGAAAACCGTTGCGAAAAAAACAACGACAAAAACAGCAAAAGCAACTGGTACGAAAACAGAGAAAGTAACAACAGCAAAAGTGGCGAAAACAACTATAAAAGAAGACAAAAAAACAGCCACAAAAAATACGAAAGCATCTACTGAAAAAGTAGATAAAACAGCAGTACAAAAAGCAACGAAAACAACTGCTGCAAAAACAAAAAAAGAGGTTGCAAAATAAGTATCAGCTTGGCAGTTAAGATATGAATAAGAGAGGTTAAAGCGTGTTAGATGTATTAAATATAGCTCTTCCGGAAATTGCAGAAGAAGAAATAGATATCGGATTAATTGAAAAATTCTTTGCTGAACTTCCTGACAAAATATTCCGGCTTGGTATCAGAGTACTGTTAGCGATAATTGTTTTTTTGGTAGGTACAAGAATTATTAAAATTGTACGGAAAATGGTTAAAAAATCCCTGCTTCGCGGTAACGCTGAGCAGGGGGTTATCCAGTTTCTTGATTCTTTTATAAAGGCAGCACTTTATATTATTTTAGTGCTTTTTATTGCATCCGGCTTTGGTGTTGACGCAGCAAGTGTAGTAGCACTGTTAGGTTCGGCCGGTGTAGCAATTGGTCTTGCAATTCAGGGCAGTTTATCCAATTTGGCAGGTGGCGTATTGATTTTACTTTTAAAACCTTTTAAAGTAGGAGATTATATTAAAGAAGATACAAACGGAAATGAAGGTACAGTAGAAGAAATTCAATTATTCTATACAAGACTGGCAACTCCGGAAAACAAAATTATTATATTACCTAATGGAAATCTTGCTAATAGCAGCCTGACCAATGTTACTTTTGCACCGGACAGAAGGTTGGATATTAAAGTAGGTATTTCCTATAAAGCGGATATAAGAAAAGCAAAAGATGTTCTGATGGAAGTATTGAAAAAAGATGCATTTATCGTTAAGGAAAAGGAACAAATTGTATATGTAGATGAACTGGCTGATAGTTCTGTGATTTTAGGCATTCGATGTTGGTTCAAAAACGAAGATTATTGGGAAGGGAAATGGAGAATCACAGAGAACGTAAAATATGCACTTGATGAGAATGCGATTGAAATTCCTTACCCGCAAATGGATGTTCATGTAGATAATTTGGGATGATAGTTAGGAAGAGCATAATGAAAAAAATGATTCTTTTAATGATGGCATTTGTAATAATGTTTTCATTGTCTGCATGTGGAAATACGTCAGGCGAAAAAATGCCAGAAACAATGTCTAATACAGAAACAAAAACAAAAGAAAATGTTGAAACATCAATTGAACAGACCTTTGCTCCATTAAAAATAGCAATTGTATCAGGTCCTTCCGGCATAAATGATGGTTCCTTTAATCAGGATATTTATGAAGGTGTATTGGCTTATGTTGAAAAAAGCCCCGGTAGCAGTGTAACATCGATTGTGGGAAATGATGAAAAAACAGAAACTGCCAATCGTCTGGTCGCGGATATCGTAGAAGAATATGAAGTAATCGTGTGTTGTGGATATCAGTTTGAAGGTATTGCTGCAACAGCACAAAATAATCCGGATAAAAAATTTATTTTGGTGGATGCTTTTTTGAAAGATACCGAAGGAAACGACATTGAATTGGAGAATGTTTATGCCATGCAGTTTGCCGAACAGGAAAGCGGATTTTTTGCCGGTATGGCAGCTGCCCTTGAAACAAAAACAGGAAAAGTTGCTGTCATAAACGGTTTTGCATTTCCTTCTAATGTAAATTATCAGTATGGTTTTGAGTGCGGTGTAAAGTATGTAAATGAGACCGAAGGAAAACAAGTAGCAGTAGTAGAAATGCCTGCTTTTGCAGGAACAGATATGACCGGGGCAGATGTGGGCGGCAATTACATAGGGAGTTTTTCAGATGAACTTACCGGAAGATTACTTGCCAATTCGTTAATTGCAAAGGGATGCGATGTCCTATTCGTAGCTGCCGGAAAATCCGGACAGGGAGTTTTTGAGGCAGTGAAATATGCTGAAGATGTAAAAGTTATCGGTAGCGACGTAGATCAATTTGATGATGGTATTTTCGGAAAAGAAAATATTGTATTAACCAGCGTACTTAAGATAATGCATCTGAACGTGGAAAAGCAACTGTATGCTATTAATGACGGAGATTTTAAAGGTGGAAATGTAATATTGTATGCGGACACAGATTCTACCGGTTATGTCAGTGATCCGAAAAGATGCCAACTCTCAAAGGAAACAATAGAAAAAATGAACGTAGCATATGATTTAATAAAAAATGGAACGATTGCTCCTGCTGCAAATTTTAATGGAGTTACTCCGGAAGACTTTACAACAAAAACAGTAGAAGAGGCAGAGCAGAAATAAATTATTAGCTATAAAAATGAAAGGGGCTGTCAGGAAATAGACAGCTCTTTCACTACAAAAAACCGACGGAATTATCAGGTTCATTACATATATAAATGAAACCTTAATTGGTGTCTTTATTTTATATTCTCAAAAATGTAATCCGTCATCAGAAACTTCTTTATTTGACATTACTCCATGATTTTTAAATTGTTCACAATACTCATCTGATAAAAAGTAAAATTTTTCTTTTGTCATATTTCTTCATAATATAAGAGAACTTCGAAGAGTCCTCATTTTGTCCCTGTGCTTTTATTACACGCCTTACAGGTGGCGAGAAATATTTTGTCTCCGTGCTTTTATATACTGCCTTACGGATGGCAGTGAAATATTTTGGAAAACAATTTATTTTCTTACTTATATTATACACAATTATAGTGAAATTAACAGTAAAAAATCCAAACCATGCATCTATAAGTATAACAGCTGCTGGGATAATTCTAGGATTCAATGTTGTTTCGATATTCCGAAGGAGATATTCCCCTCATTTTTTTGAATATTCTGCTAAAATATAGTGGATTATCATATCCGACAATATTTGCCACTTCTGTAATATTATACATATTGCTCTTCAAAAGAGCCTCCGCGTTATATATTCGAACAGATAATATATATTGTAGAGGAGTAAGTCCTGTGTATTGTTTGAAGTTGCGAATAAACCAACTTGTGCTCATATTGTGGCTTTGAGCATATTCTTCAATATTTATTTCTTCGTTGTAATGTTCGTTAAAATAGAGAGTTGCAGCATCTATATCTTCTACAATCTGGCTACTATTTATTCTTGATCTCGTCTGCAAATATCTGTGAACCATAATAAAGATTTCTCTTAATTGCATTTCCAATAGTTCTGCATAGTGTTCCTTACACATTTGAAGTTCCTGAATCATTAATCGAAAGTGAGTCTGATACTCTAGCCCTTTCCCACAGTAATATACATGTTTATCTTTGGTGAATCCATAATATTTAAGAATGTTAGTTACATCACTTCCGGTAAAGTGTACCCAATATACCTCAGTTTGGTCCTCGACATAGTATTCATATTTTTGTGGCTCCTTTGGTCGGTAAAGAACCATGTGACCAGCCGTAACAATTTCTTCTTTTCCGTTGAAATGAAAGTGTGCTTTTCCGGAAGCAATATATAGAATCTGAAAGTCCAGACGTCCACGTGGTCGCCAAGTGGGTAATTTAGTACGGGTAAATAGGTGATAAGTACCACAACTGGTTACAATTAAAGGCTTAGATTTATCTTTTATATCTATGGTTGTATTGTTTAGGTAGGCATTATTAGCATACATATTTTTGAACCTCCCCTTGTTGTTAGTTCATTTTAGTGCATGAATGAACTATAATAGACAGCTTTTTTTTACTTATTGTATCATTTTGTGCATGTTTTGTCTAATTCTTGATATGTATTTTATATATGTGTTTTAGTATAATTAACTTACAAAATAAAAAACGAATTGGAACGGCGAGGTTACAAATTTATCACCAAAAAAGGAGGACTTTCTATGGAGCAAAAAAAATATTTGAAGTGGTATAACAAAGTCGGCTATGGTTCGGGCGACATTGCAGGTAATGTGGTATATGCATTTCTGACAGCATTCGTAATGATTTATTTAACCGATACAATTGGGTTAAATGCAGGTATTATTGGTACGTTGATAGCCGTATCGAAGTTATTTGATGGAGTATCAGACATATTCTTTGGTTCAATGATAGACAGAACCAAGAGTAAAATGGGTAAAGCAAGACCATGGATGTTTTATGGATTCTTTGGATGTGCAATTACATTATTTGGAGTATTTGCAATTCCAACAAACATGGGAAAGACAGCACAGTATGCCTGGTTCTTTATAGCTTATACATTGTTGAATGCGGTGTTCTATACAGCAAATGACATTGCATATGCATCATTAACCTCTCTTGTAACAAAGAACAGTAAAGAACGTGTA